>NZ_JBHIRC010000007.1:0-107915 GCF_042196985.1 Bartonella sp. AA97HXZ
AAAGTAAATTCCAAACAGATGTCTTTCTACCTATTTTACCGGAATTAGCCAAAACGCTTGAAGCTGGTCCTATTGGAAATGAAACATTTATTTGCGGGAAAAATGGAAATAAGCTCGTTAAAGAAAGTTTTGGCAACCTTTTTCGAGAGGCTTGTAAAGTAGCAGAAATCAAAAAATCAGCACATGGCTTAAAAAAATTAGCCGCAACACGCGCAGCTAACTCTGGTGCAATAGTATCACAACTCAAAGCAATTTTTGGCTGGACAAATGATGCTATGGCATCTCTTTAACACAAAGAGCGCAGATCGCAAAAGGTTCGCTATAGAGGCGATAAAAAAGCTTCAAAAAGATGAGGGATAGAGGCAAAAAACTCAATAGAATCAAGATTCACCTATTCCCTTATATTAGACATAACTATTTTATTTTACTTGCTTTTTATTTGCCTAATGAATATACTAACAACTTCATGACATTGGTAAAATTATCCGGCGGGCTATTATTAAAAGAATCAGAAAGTTTTTTGTAAAATTCTTTCCACAAACATTTTTTTCAATAAAGTCACCTAATTAATCAGCCTTAACTTTAGCAAAGATATAAGGCATGTGTTTCATTTATTAAAGCAAATTCTTTTCTTTAAAAAGGTTATAGCCTTCTATCTAACAGCGTTTTTGCTGTAAAATTCAAATTATCTATCTACTCAACTAAAGAACTTTTATTGTTTAGCTTTTGTGCTTTTTTCAAAGAGATGTGGGCTTTCAAGAATAAGCTTTTCTCGTGCTTTTTGTAACTGTTTAATGACTTCATCAATCTTTGACGGAGAACAAAAAGATTCTTGGCTATTCAACAAATGCAGCCTCTCCTTTCCCTCATATAAACATTGCATCTGAGATTGAAGTATTCTAACTTCTTGAAAAAAAAGACGTCCTGTTTCCTTAAAACCATTATTAAGTGCAAAAAGTTGATCAGAAATGGATAGCAGAATTTGTTTTAAAAAACGCTCATTTTCTTGGCGTTTACGATATTCTAAAATAAGAGCATGGCTTATCTCATCTAACTGTTTTTTTGTAGAATCAATTTGACGCAATAAATTTGGTTTTTCCCCCATATCACCTTTTCTCACCTTCACAAGCATAGCATGAATGTCTAATAACTTAATTGCGGAATGAGACAAATAATCAACAACTGTAGGCGTATTAACATAGCGTTTCCGTGCAATCATCACAAACCCACCTAATGACTGTTTTTTACATTCATCCCGCTATTTATTTTTCATTTTACAAGACCATTCTAAAGAAAGTGCTAAAAAATATTACCTCCAATACATTATTCGATGGAGCCCCTTCTCTCTTTTCACGATCAACGTGGAATCCGTGGAGAGAGAAAACGTACAGGTGTATAAAGGATAAGATGTGTTGTTTTTTCCAACACACTACTACCATCAGCAAGAAGGGCTTGACTAGGTGACAATTCTGTACCTTGCATAATTGTGGAAGCCAAAGAACCTTCTCGAGAAAGAGCCATCAACGTTGGCGAAGATGCAAAGACATTGTGTGCTCCCCCATCCACATGAGAAAAATCAAGAACAGCTATTCCATTTTTACGCAACATTTCAATATCTGAGCCATCGCCCACACGATGATGTCCACCCGTAAGACGTCCTGAAACCGCAAGAGCTTTATCTGCTCTGGATACTAAAATAGCGGTTGGCTGCGGAAGTTTTTTTATATCATTAAGTTGGCGCTCAAATACATCAACATCAATATCTGGTGCAGCCATTAATAAACTTGTAATACGACGAATAGGCCTATATTTTCCCTGTAACGCTAACGTTCTAAATGCTTCCATTATAACAAAATTGCCCATAGAATGTGCAATAACCGAAATTTGATCAGCATTGGTTTCACTAATAAGTGTTAAAAGCTCTATCAATCCGTCACGGGCAAAATTAGCACTGTCACGATCATAAATATAAAGAGGAACTGATCCGGCCGAAGGCCAAGAATAATGCACAGCGACAACATTTAAAGAATAATCGTGTGTAAACTGTGCTGTACGAAATGTACCATCTGCAAAATTATTATTATACCCATGGATAAAAAGAAAAATTTCTCTTTTTCCTTTTGGCTTTTTTGCTAAAGCAGCATTTAATTGCTGTTTAAACTGTTCTTTATTATCGTATTTTTGCAATGCTACTGCTGCAAAATACTTATCATGTGTAGGTTTATAGGCATTTATTTCAACAACTCCCTTTACATGTTGCTGAGGAATTCCTACGTCAACACGATTATAATGAACTTTATTTGATCGCTCTGCACCATAAGGTTGAGCGTAATTATTTTGCATCATACGACTCGTTGCAACATACACTGGAACGATGGCTTTTGGAGAAACTGGTTTCCCTTCAACCTCCCTTTCTACGGCAGTCATAGAAGGTGTTGCATGCACCCCATGCCAAAGTACAGCACGTGAATCACTACACGCTGATAATAAAGAAATACAAATAAGAAGTGTTAAATATCTCAGAATCATTATACTTCTCACTGCAACTTCACCCCACCTTATAAAAATATAACATTTCAAATGCATAGATAAAGTAATAAAAAACGAAATATTATTGGCAACACACCAACAAATAACATACAAAAAGATTTTTCTATAATGCCTATAAATCCCCTCTCTCTAACATAACTTCATCTCACTATGGAGAGACTCACTGCGAACTGGTGCGGTCGAGAAGACTCGAACTTCCACGGGTTGCCCCACAGCGACCTCAACGCTGCGCGTCTACCAATTCCGCCACGACCGCACGTGGAAAGAAAAAATCTTGGTTTTTAGCCTTTAACAAATCATAAAGAAAGGTACAAGCCAATTTTCTTTTTCTCATAATTTATTTTATCCGGATGCTTTATAACTTAATAGAGATTACGAGAAATGTGGGCTTTACTATGACCTTTGAACCATCATCATAAAATGTGCTTGTGCCGCTTGATCTTTTTCATAATAACCATGAAAGTTTTTTGTAATTGTTGTAGAGCCCTGTTTTTGGATTCCTCTCATAGCCATACACATGTGCTCAGCCTCAATCAATACTGCTACACCATGAGGCTTCAGATACGTTTTTAACGCGTGAGCCACTTGCGCTGTCATAGCTTCTTGAGTTTGTAAACGACGAGCAAAAATATCTACAACACGTACAATTTTTGAAAGACCAACAATTTTTGCATTAGGAAGATATGCTATGTGTGCTTTCCCAATAATTGGGATCATGTGATGCTCACAGTGTGAATAAAAAGGTATATTCTTTACGATTACGGCTTCATTGTATCCTGAAACCTCTTCAAAAACTGTACCTAAGGTTTCTTTAACCGATTGACTATAACCATTAAAAAGCTCGCGATATGCCTTGGCTATACGTTTTGGAGTATCTAAAAGCCCTTCTCTATTTGGATTTTCCCCTATCCATAAGAGTAATGTACGAATCGCTTCTTCCACCTTTTCAATACTCGGACGCTTTTCTTCAGATAAATTTGTGTCTTCTTTAACAACATTACGCATTCAAAAACTCCAAGCTTACTCTATACAAAGCATTTGCTCCATACCTATCTCATTTTGTATAATCTCTATATAAGCGAATTAAAAGTTTAAACAATCACGACTTTCAAAATTTCAGGCAATAGCGCATGATTGATACTATCTATAATGATAAAATACTTAAATATGCTGCACATATAGGCAAAATTGGGCGTCTTAATAATCCTGATGCAACATCAAGAAAACATGCACACCTTTGTGGTTCGACAATCACTGTAGATTTAAAAGTGGAAAATGGTATTATTACCGATTTTGCTCACGAAATACATGCATGTGTGCTAGGGCAAGCTTCAGCTTCACTTTTAGCATCTCATATCATCGGACAAACAACTCAAGATCTTAAAATATTGCGTGAAGTTATCTACCAAATGCTAACGCAAAATGGTCCTTCTCCTCAAGCTCCATTTGAGGATTTTTCTTGCTTACAGCCCATTAAAGACTATAAAGTGCGCCATGCAGCAACACTACTACCCTTTGATGCAATGATAGACTGCATTCAAAAAATTGAAGAAAAATAAATGTTCAAATCACAATCTAGACAAAAAAAGTTGACTCGGAATTACACAGGCACTTGGCAAAAAACACCCGGACGATTATTGGGTATTTTCTTAATACGTTTCTATCAAATAACACTTTCGAGCCTTATAGGTAATCAGTGCCGCCATGCTCCGACTTGTTCAGAATATACATATGAAGCGATAGCACGCCATGGGCTTTGGGCTGGTGCATGGATGGGACTCTTTCGTATCATGCGTTGTGGGCCCTTTGGAACAGATGGCTTTGATCCAGTCCCTCCATCGCTTGGAAATTCTTGCTGTTTTTATAAACCTTGGCGTTACTGGAAAATTTCTGACAAACACAACAAATAATCCTTTTCTTTTTTCACATGTATTGATAAAAAATTAGTCTATAAGCTTTTTACTCAATTTTCACGAAACCATCCGCAATCGTTAGCGGAATTGGATTAAGAGGGTTTTTTTATGTCTTGCTCTATTTCTCTTTTTTTTCCCGATGGTTCAAAACGTAATTACCCCGCCGAAATGACAGGCTTGGAATTAGCAGAATCTATTTCTAAATCACTTGCAAAAAAAGCAGTCGCCTATAGTCTTGATGGTATCACGCGAGACTTATCGGATCCATTGGGACAATCTGGTCAAGTAGAGATTATTACCCGAGAAGATTCACGCGCTCTTGAGCTCATAAGGCATGATTGCGCCCATGTCCTTGCTGAAGCAGTGCAAGAGCTCTTTCCTGAAACGCAAGTAACAATAGGTCCTGTCATTGAGAACGGATTCTATTATGATTTTGCACGCCAACAACCTTTCACATTAGATGATCTCACCGTCATTGAAAAGAAAATGCGTGAAATTATCCAACGCAATAAACCTTTTAGAAAAGAAATTTGGTCTCGTGAAAAAGCAAGAAAAGTTTTTTCTGAGAAAAAGGAATTTTATAAAGTTGAACTTATTGATAGCATTCCTGAAAATCAAGATTTAAAAATCTATTATCAAGGGGAGTGGTTTGATCTTTGTCGCGGACCGCACATGCAATCTACAGGGCAAATTGGGAATGCTTTCAAATTAATGAAAGTTGCAGGAGCTTATTGGCGTGGTGATGCCAATAATCCAATGCTCACGAGAATTTATGGAACAGCATTTGCAAATGAAAATGACTTAAAAGCCTACCTCCATATGCTAGAAGAAGCTGAAAAACGTGATCATCGCCGCTTGGGACGTGAAATGGACTTATTTCACTTTCAAGAAGAAGGGCCAGGAATGATTTTTTGGCACAAAAAAGGTTGGAAAATGTTCCAAAATTTGATCAGCTATATGCGTAGACGCCTTGATGATCATCAATATGCTGAAGTTAATGCACCACAAGTTCTCGATAGGTCACTCTGGGAAATATCTGGCCATTGGGGTTGGTATAAGGAGAATATGTTCAAAGTAATTTCAGCAGAAGAAGATTCAGATCATGGGAATGTTTATGCCCTTAAACCAATGAACTGCCCTGGTCATGTGCAAATTTTTAAACATGGTTTAAAATCTTATCGTGATTTGCCTATTAGACTTGCTGAATTTGGACTTGTTCATCGTTATGAGCCTTCAGGCTCTTTACATGGTCTTATGCGTGTGCGTGGTTTTACACAAGATGATGCGCATATTTTTTGTACTGATGAACAATTAGCCGATGAATGTCTCAGTATTAATGATCTTATTTTATCAACTTATGCCGATTTTGGTTTTAAAGAAATTAGTCTTAAGCTTTCAACCCGTCCAGAAAAACGAGTTGGATCTGATGCATTATGGGATCATGCAGAAAGTATCATGGAATCTGTCCTTAAAACGATTGAAACAAAATTTGCAGGACAAATCAAAACAAGCATCCTTCCAGGTGAAGGAGCATTTTATGGTCCAAAATTTGAATATACATTAAAGGATGCTATCGGTCGTGAATGGCAATGTGGAACAACACAAATAGACTTTAATCTCCCTGAACGTTTTGGTGCATTCTATATTGATAAAGATTCAGAAAAACGTCAACCTGTTATGATCCACCGTGCTATTTTGGGATCAATGGAGCGTTTTCTTGGTATATTAATTGAAAATTTTGCTGGACATATGCCACTTTGGCTTGCTCCTGAACAAATTGTTGTTGCAACAATTACATCCGAAGCAAATGAATATGCCAAAAAAATAACAGCAAAACTTAAAGCTGTTGGGCTTTCCGCAACAATAGATCTCCGCAATGAAAAAATTAACTATAAAATACGAGAACATTCTTTACAAAAAGTCCCCGTAATTTTGGTATGTGGCAAACGTGAAGCTGAAACAAACAGCGTAAATATGCGCCGCTTAGGAAGTACAAATCAAACCCTTTTATCTGTAGAAGATGTGATTAAACAACTCTCAAATGAAGCAACACCTCCAGATTTGCAACGTGTAATAAATGCATAATATCACGGAAGATGGTAATACGTTAATTTTTTACTATAAATCTTCAGTTTTTGTACAAAATGAAATAATTTGATATTGTAGTGTGTTTTTGTTTCATGCACAATGACCTGTCACCAGAAAGAATAACGTGCTCTCTCTCTACAAGGTGGATTGGTGAAAAAGTTGAATATAAGCTATGAGTTGTTTAAATGCAAAAATCATAGACAATTGAATATTAATAATAACATTAATCTTTTACCTTTATAATAAAAAAATTCTGCTATTATCATGGATAGATCATTACAATAATTATAGCAACATCAAGCAAGAAAACTGAAAACAAGATTATATTTATTAATAAAAAATATGTAAAATTAGCTGAACAATGGTATTTCTTATTCGTAAGATAAGCCCTTATAAAAAGGACAAGATATTGATTTATAATGATAATATATTGTTATTCATATTAAATAAGGTTTCGAATATCATAGGCTTCTCTTATTTTTAATATGTTTATGTTGAATCTATCAAAATCATTTGCTTGCACGAAACAAGCGGAATGAGTGTGTGGATAAAAATTATTGAGAAAGGACTTTTAAAATGCCTACAATGAACCGCCTAAAGTGCTAAGAATTGTTGCAGTCATTGAGAACAGGCTATAATTATAATGATGATGCCGACTTGAACCTTCATAAGTATAAAAATAGCAGTACTCAACGAATTTACCATTAATCATTCACGAGGCATTATGGTAAAATAAGATTAAGAAGCCTTAAGAAACATCTCTTTAAAACAAGCACATGAATTGGTAAGCTAATGGCATCCTACATCCCGCAATCTACACTGATGAGATATTGCCTTAATTTTTATAAAGCCAAATCAAAAAAAATGGCAAAACTCAGCGTTTATTCTTTCTCTTCTTCATATTTTACCAAATGAAAAACTCTTATAAAAAACTCGTTAAATATACACATACGATATATGACTACTCGCTGAACGTATAAAATTCTGGGCACATCCATAAAACATCTAAATATCTACGAAACACATATAAAATAAAAAAATATTATTATCGTGCTCTATCAAGAACACGCTTACATTCAATGAGTTCAAACAGAATTTCTTGTAACAATGCTTTATCAGTTTTATCTTTGTAAAGATTCACAGAACCGACAGATGTTTCTCCCTCATTCCTCATGAAACTCAAAAGCCCAAAAGAAGATTTCTTAGGCTTATTGCTAGCATTTTCAGAAGTTTGTACTGCATGTTTCTTCTCTATGACCACATTCATAGCATCAAGATCACCATTACCCAATGCAGTCACAAAAGCAACACCATTTTCTTTCAAAAGGCGTTGCACACCTTTTATCGTATAACCCTGATCATATAGTAACTGCTTAATACCATTGAGCAAATCAACATCGACCGGACGATAATATCGCCTTCCTCCCCCACGTTTCATTGGTTTAATCTGCCTAAAACGTGTTTCCCAAAATCTTAAGACATGCTGCGGAAGCTCCAATAACTCCGCTACTTCGCTAATTGTGCGAAAAGCATCAGAGCTTTTATCCATTTTGTAACACCTTATTTAAAACAAAATAAATTACTTCACAATGACTCATTCTGTCTCAATTTCTCAACAAGATTAGTCAAAAATAAGACCATCATTGATACCTTACTCACCAGTCTTTTTCTAAAAAATAAAGACCCTTATTTTATACATTTCTTTAACAAATACCAAACATACCATGGCATTTATTTATGAGATATCATTTTTTCTGTTTTGCACGATGCGAATCTAAAATTCTCTGTTTAAGGACATTGGCAGCCTTAAACGTCACAACACGTCGCGGCGGAATCGGTGCTTCAACACCTGTTTTTGGATTGCGTCCAACACGTTCATTTTTACTGCGAACCTGAAAAGTTGCAAAAGAAGATAATTTAACCGCTTCACCTCTTACAAGTGAGTTGCAAATCTCATCCAAAACCAATTCGACTAAAGCTGCTGATTCAGTATGTGACAAGCCCACTCTTTTACAAACTACGCTCGCTAAATCTGCACGCGTTACTGTCTTACTTGTCATTATAACCACCTATTAAAATATTAAAAATTACAAAATGACTTATACGTTTTCTTGAAATATGGTCAAGTAGCCATAATTTACCAACGAATAAGAATTGCTCCCCATGTAAATCCACCTCCCATGGCTTCTAACATGATAAGATCTCCTTCTTTTATTTTTCCATCGCAAACAGCTGTTGTTAAAGCCAACGGAACTGATGCAGCAGACGTATTACCATGTTGATCAACGGTAATCACAACTTTATCTAGTGAAATTCCCAGCTTTTTAGCAGATGCTTCAATAATGCGCTTATTAGCCTGATGAGGTACAAACCAATCTAGTTGTGAAGAATCCATACCTGCAGCTGCAAAACAATCATCAACCACATCCGTTATCATACCAACAGCATATTTAAAAACTTCTCGTCCTTCCATACGCAAATAGCCTGTCGTTTGTGTTGTTGAAGGTCCACCATCAACATATAGCTTATCTATATAAGCACCATTAGAACGCAATTTCGCAGACAATATACCACGCTCAAAAGCAATACCCCCCTCAGTTTCTAGTGCTTCCAAAATAACAGCACCAGCACCATCACCAAACAATACACATGTCGTACGATCTTCCCAATCTAAAATTCGAGAAAATGTATCGGATCCAATAACTAAAATTCTTTTAGCTCCCCCACACCGTAAATAAGAATCTCCTGTTGTTAAAGCAAAAATAAAACCAGAGCAAACAGCTTGAATATCAAAAGCAAATCCATGGCTCATTCCCAAAGCATGCTGAATTTCAACAGCAGAAGCAGGAAAAGTACGATTCGGGGTGGACGTTGCTAAAATAATACAATCGATGTCTTTTATTGTTAAACCAGCATTTGTAAGTGCTGCTTGCGCAGCCTCAACTCCTAAAGAAACAGTTGTTTCATTTTCACTGGCAATATAACGTTGGCGTATTCCTGTACGCTGAACAATCCATGAATCTGACGTTTCAACAAACTTTGCAATCTCTTCATTTGATAAACTTCTTTTCGGCAAAGCACTTCCTACACCACGTATAATTGACCGAATCATTCAGCTCTTACCTTTTCTTCAAATTTTTTATTTCTATTATAAGAGCTTATCATAAGGACTCTCCATTCATCACCACTTCATCTTCTTGGTCAAAAAGTGTTTCTTTATTTTCATGAAATCGCCGTAAATCAGCCGTTATTTTTTGTAAAAGTCCATTATTAACCATTTTATAACCAACACGGATAGCAGAAGCAAAGCCATTAGCGTTAGCACTGCCATGACTTTTTATAACAACACCATTCAAACCTAAAAGCACTCCTCCATTCACCCTATCAGGATCCATTTTATGTTTCAGTATACGAAAAGCACCCCGTGATAAAAAATAACCAAGAGATGTTAAAAAAGAACTGCGCATTGCAGAGTTTAAAATCTCTCCTATCTGTCGCGCGGTTCCTTCTGCGGTTTTTAAAGCAATATTACCAGAAAACCCCTCTGTCACAACAACATCGACTGTTCCTTTTCCAATGTCATTGCCCTCAACAAATCCTTTATATTCCAATCCTTCTAATTGCACTTCACGCAATATCATTCCTGCTTTTTTTATTTCATAAAGTCCTTTAACCTCTTCCACCCCCACATTTAAAAGCCCAACACTTGGTCTTTCAGTGTGATATAAAGCGCGAAACATACCTGCTCCCATAACCGCCAAATCAACCAACTGACTAGCAGAGGCACCAATTGTTGCTCCAATATCTAAAACAATACTCTCACTGCGCAGTGTTGGCCAGATACCCGCAATACCAGGACGTTCAGCCTCTGCAAGCATTTTCAAACAAAAATAAGACATGGCCATGAGTGCACCCGTATTACCAGCAGAAATGCAAGCATCAGCTTCACCATTTTTTACCGCTTCAATGGCGTACCACATTGATGATTTACCACGTCCATTACGAAGTGCTTGGCTTGGCTTTTCATCCATGCGTGTATAACTTTCTGTAGGGCAAAAGCGCGATACAGAATCCAAACAGGGATATTTTTTTAAAACCGGACGAACAGCCTCCTCTACTCCATAAAATAGAAAATAAATATTTGATAAATATTTTTGTACAATTGCTGCTCCTGCAATAGCTGCTTCTGGACCGTAATCACCGCCCATGACATCCACAGAAATTCTAATCACGCTTGCATATCCCACATCTTTTCATTTACATCTTTAAATACATATTATGATTTTTGGCTCCTGAATACTCACACAGCACATCTTGCGAAAATCGCTCCGCAGAAAATACCGTTTAGCATACAATAGATATTTTTTGTATGTTTTTACAATCACTTCCAATTTTTCAAAACAGAAAATGGAGAGAATTTTCGCTCTGCTTCTTCTAAATTTTCAACCATATTCATCTTTATCCCTTCTTTACGTGGATAATGATTAATAGACAACTCAAAAAACTCTTCCATGATTGCGCCAATATCAATTTTATCATCATAAAACACTTCAGGAGTATCAAGCCCCTCCACATCTAAAAACAATTCCCCTGTATCCTCTGATATTTGGGGCTTCATCAAATTTGAATCTTCAGGAACAAAAACAACCTCAATATTTTCACAAAGGATATTTTCTAATGGTTCTAATGTAACAACACATAACTGTAGTATACGCGCTTGCAACAGACCTTTTATACGCACTCCGCGTTTTTTCCACGGGAAAATATGGAATTTTCCCTCACAAGATTTTACTTCAATTAAATCATGGTTCTGGGCTAAATGTGTACATTCTTTTTTGTTTGCACAAAAATGAACCCTTATACCTTTAGCAGGTAGAGAACGTACAGATATTGGATAAGCCAAAGCAAATGTCATTTGAGGAACATTTTGAACATTCATTGACAACTCCCAAACATAAAAACGTGTAAAGCACTATGTTTTTATTTATCTCAAGTATTTATGCATTTTTTTCTTTTCTAAAGAAATTCTATATGGCATAATTTACTTTATAACAGGGAAACTCAGTGTAAGCTACGGTAGATTAAGTTAAAATTAGAAAAAACTTGAGGTTGCCTTCTTGTCCTACATCTCAGTATAAAAAGGAGATACCATTGTTTCAAATGCCTCACATAATAGCCTTAATCAAACGTAAATTATTGATTGGTCTATCAATAGCAAGCATAGGAATGCTTGCTGGGTGTAGCCTTCTTGATTCTTCAGGTTCGAGCCAAATTTATAGAGAGGGCTATGTTCTTGATAAAAATGCTCTAAGTTCTATCTCTATTGGCTCAAGTCAAGAGCAAGTTCTTTTAACTTTAGGGACCCCTTCATTAAAAACAAAATATGATAATGAAGTTTTTTATTACATCTCACAGACACGTTATCGTGGGATGCAGTTTATGAAAACAAAGATTATTGATCGCAAAGTTTTAGCCATTTACTTCAATAAAAATAATCAGGTTGCAAAAGTTGCAAATTACGGATTACAAGACGGTCAAGTGTTTGATTTTATTACACAAACAACGCCAACTGTAACGAAAGAACATCCTTTCTTAATTCAAATTATAAAAGGCCCTGCGAATTTGCCACCCCATAACTAAATTATATAGTCTGCATACCGTTTCAATATTATAGGTCTGATAATATCAGATCTATAATAGGGGGATTTGTAGCTCTTAGAGACGGACTTTTTTTGCCATACTGTCGAGAACTGCATTAACAAGTTTTGGCTCATCACCTTCAAAAAACGCCTTTGCTATGTCAACATATTCATTCATGACAACTGCAACGGGAACATCTTTACGGTTGATCAACTCCCATAAACCTGCTCGTAAAATTGCTCGCAATATAGAATCAAGACGTGAAAGAGACCACTCTGCAGAAAGCTGTTGATGAAGCAGCGGATCAAGCTGCTTTTGATCTTTTACAACACCCGTTATAATAGCCAAAAACCATTGAAAATCAGCTTCAAGATATTGGTCTCCATCAATATCTTTTCCCAAACGATAAGCCTCATACTCAGCTGCCGTTTCCATCACCCCCGAACCCACGATATCCATTTGATAGAGTGCTTGAACTGCAGCGAGTCTTGCTGCTCCACGTTTATTGGCTGAACGCGAAAAATGTCTGCTTTTTATATCAGCCATATTTAACGATTATCTCCAAATCTCTTTTTTAGAGCGATCATACATAAAGCAGCTTCAGCCGCAAAACCACCTTTATTTTTATCATCTAGTTTTGCACGCACCCATGCTTGTTCTTCATTTTCAACAGTCAAAATACCATTTCCAATAGCCAAGTGCTGATGAACAGTTAAATCCATCAATGCACGACAAGAATCATTAGCAACAATTTCAAAGTGATATGTTTCACCCCGAATAACACAACCAAGAGCAACATAACCATCATACGATATCTTGTTTTGTTCAGCAAAAGCTATTGCACTTGGTATTTCTAATGCTCCAGGAACCGTTACAACATCATAACTTGCTTCAGCTTTTTGCAAAGTATTCACTGCACCTCTCAAAAGCGCATCAGAAATCCCCTCATAAAAACGTGCTTCAACAATCAATACGTGAGGCTTTTTACGTATCTCTTTCATCATAATGGAATTCCACAAAAAACGAATCAAAAAAATCAAGGTTATAAAGCATAAAATTCTGAAAACAATCAATAGAGTGTTGGCTTATTCACCTTCTCTTTTTAAAGTAAAAAGCTTTGCAGCATAACGAGCAAGTTGATCAATTTCCAAATTGACCCGATCTCCAATTTTAGCTTGTCCCCACGTTGTCATTTCAAGTGTATGGCGAATAATAAGAACATCAAAAACACAATCCTCAACACCATTAACAGTCAAAGATGTCCCATTAAGAGCAATAGATCCCTTATTAACAATGAAAGGCATAAATTGTCTTGAAACTTTTAAATAAAAGCGAATTGCATCCCCTTCATTTTTTTGATCAATGATTTCAGCCAAACCATCAATATGACCAGAAACTAAATGTCCTCCCATTTCATCACCCAATCGAAGCGAACGTTCCAAATTAACAAAAGTTCCTTTTATCCATTGTACAAGATTCGTTAAACGTAATGTTTCTTCCCACGCCTCGACAACAAACCAATTGGAATCTTCTTGCTTTAATCCTCGCTCTACAATTGTCAGACAAATTCCTGAACAAGCAATTGACGCCCCAATTGCTAAGCTTTCTATAGCATAGCGGGTAGAAATCTTTAAACGAATCCCCTGCTTTAAAGGTTGAACATCTTCAACACAACCAATATCCGTTATAATTCCTGTGAACATAATGTCTTACGTCTCCACTTATAAAAACGGTCATTTCCAAACATTCTTGTCTCAATCTCATGAAACTGCGAGAGATAATTTCCAAAATGAGGGGCTTCAATACGATTTTTGCCTAAAACAATGGGGGTATGAAAACATATCAAATGATCAACACAACCAGCATTCAAAAATTTTTCCCCTGTCTTGACACCCCCTTCCAATAAAACACTGTTAATCCCATGTTTATAAAGCATCTGTAAAAGAGCAAAGGGTTCTACACAACCATTATTCATCTCGACCGAATAAACAGACACACCATATTGCTCCAATGCATTTTTTTTGCTTTTCTTTGAAATATCCACATCACAAATAACCCATGTAGGAATTTTTATGGCTGTTTGGACAACTTTTGCATCAAGGGGGATAGATAAATCTGCATCCAAAATAATACGAATTGGTGAGCGCATCTCCATCCCTGGCAAGCGGCAATTGAGTTGTGGATCATCTGCTAATATAGTACCAATACCAACGAGGATAGCATTATTTTGAGCACGTAGAATATGCGTATGGGCATGAGAAAGTGTTCCACTAATTTTTACGCTGCCCTTCTCTCTTTTTCCAACACCATTATCGGCAGAAATTGCCATTTTAAAAGTGACCGCACAGCGTTGTATCTTCCTTATGCACCAATGCGTCCATAAGGATTCAAAAGCCTCTTCAGCTAAAATGCCCTCAACCACTTCAATACCCGCCGCTCGCAAAAGAGCAATACCATGACCATCAACACGCTTGTCACAATCAGTCAGCGCAACAACAACTCGAGAAACACCTGAATCAATAAGCGCATTCACACACGGCGAAGTTTTTCCATAATGCGCACAAGGTTCTAAAGTAACATAAGCTGTCGCTCCTTGAGCCAAAGAACCTGCCATGTGTAAAGCTTGCACTTCCGCATGAGGACTCCCATGAATAGCTGTTACGCCATAGCCAACAATAAAAGCCCCCACAGCACCATTATCGTTTCGCACAATTAACGTACCAACGGAAGGATTCTCACCTGTAAGACCGACATGACGTTCTGCTAAACGAATAGCTGCAGCCATAAACCGTTCATCTTGCACTTTTTTATTCATCAAAACGAGATTCTGTATCCGCGATACCCTTTGACAATTCATCTATAACATCGTGAAAATCGCTTGCATTACGAAAATCTCGATACACAGAAGCAAAACGAATATAAGCAATATCATCAATTCTTTTCAATGCTTCCATCACAAGATGCCCAATTTTTTCTGAAGAAATCTCTGGTTCTCCCAAACTTTCAAGCTGGCGTACAATGCCAGAAATTGCTCGTTCAATATGATCAGGATCAATATTGCGCTTACGTACAGCCACATCAACTGATCGCATTAACTTATCACGATCGAAGGGTTCACATCGTCCACTTTTTTTAGCAACCAAGAGCTCACGCAACTGAACACGTTCAAAAGTTGTAAAACGACCACCACAAACGGAACACACACGGCGGCGGCGAATCACTGCCCCCTCTTCTGCTGGACGAGAGTCTTTGACCTGTGTATCCTCATATTGGCAGTAAGGACAGCGCATCCTTTGTATCCTTAACGAGTGGTAAGATAAGAGTAAAGAGGAAATTGATTCGTTATATCTTTTACCTTTTTCTCAACAGCCATTTCAACGGCATGATTATCTTCATCACTTTTTGCACTCCGAAGACCATCAAGAACTTCTGAAATCAGATGACCAACTTGAATAAACTCTTTTTCTAAAAAACCACGCGTCGTGGCAGCAGGTGATCCCAAACGAATTCCCGATGTTATAGATGGCGTTTCAGAATCAAAAGGAATGCCATTTTTATTGCAGGTAATATGAGCGCGTCCCAAAGCCAATTCAGCACGTTTACCTGTTAGATTTTTGGAACGTAAATCAACCAACAACAAATGATTATCTGTACCACCAGAAACAATATTAAAACCATTACCCTGTAATGTTTTTGCTAAAGTTTTCGCATTAGCGACAACATTGGCACTGTAACTCTTGAAAGAGGGACGCAAAGCCTCCTCAAACGCAACAGCCTTTGCGGCAATCACATGCATTAAAGGACCACCCTGAAGACCAGGAAAAATTGCAGAATTAATTTTTCTGGATAAAGCCTCATCATTTGTCAATATTAAACCACCACGAGGACCTCGAAGCGACTTATGTGTTGTTGTTGTTACAATATGCGCATGTGGAACAGGTGAAGGATGCACGCCACCAGCAACAAGACCAGCAATATGAGACATATCAACGAGTAAATGAGCACCGATTTCATCTGCAATTTCACGGAATCGTTTCCAATCCCATAGCCGTGGATAAGATGAGCCCCCTGCTATAATAAGTTTTGGCTTACGTTCTTTTGCAAGCTGCTCAACCTCATCCATATCAATAATCTGATCTTCTTGACGCACACCATAGGAAACAACATCAAACCATTTTCCTGACATATTAACAGGTGAACCATGCGTAAGGTGACCTCCAGCATTTAAATCCAACCCCATAAATGTGTCACCAGGCTGAAGTAAAGCTAAAAAGACAGCTTGATTCATTTGGCTACCAGAATTAGGCTGTACATTCGCAAACGCAGCACCGAAAAGCTGTTTTGCCCTTTCAATAGCTAAATCTTCAACGACATCAACAAATTGACACCCACCATAGTAGCGCTTTCTTGGATAACCTTCTGCATACTTATTGGTTAAAACAGACCCTTGCGCTTCAAGGACCGCTCTTGAAACAATATTCTCTGAAGCAATCAGCTCAATTTCATGTTGTTGACGCTCAAACTCCCCTCTAATTGCGTCAAAAATTGCACCATCAACAGTTTGTAAATTATCATTAAAAAAGCGCTTTTGTGCGTCATTTTCTTGCTGAGTCATAAAACACATTCCTAACATAAAAAAATAAAGTCAAAGAACGATAACACAGCAAACCATGCAAACCAAACATTTTAAACTACTTACACTCAAAAATAATGAGGCAAATATTTATCTTATTCTTTGTTATAAAAACAGCGAAAAACTTTCCTCTCGAGAATAGTAAAAAATGAGATTACATTTCTTTTTTACACTCTTAATTTGTTTACACCTTTTACAAAAAATATCTATAATCTAAAGAAATTCAATAATTTAATGATTAAAAATAATTTATAATGTGAAAAGCTGAATATAATAGGCAAAGTTAATACGAAGGCAAATAAGAATGCTAACCAAAGTTTTTATTGATGGTGAACATGGCACAACCGGACTACAAATACAAAAACGCTTAGAAAGGCGTACAGATTTAAAACTACTCTCTCTTGCTCATAAAGATCGCCATAATGTTCATCTGCGACAAGACTATCTTAATCAAGCCGATATTGCTATTTTGTGTCTTCCAGATGATGCTGCACGCGAAACGGTTCATTGGCTTCAAAAAAATAAAAACATTAGGATTATTGATAGCTCGACAGCCCACCGTGTTGCACCAGACTGGGTTTACGGTTTTCCTGAAATGACAGCAGGACAAAGAAAGCGCATCCAAGCAGCACATTATATAACCAATCCCGGATGCTATCCTACCGGTGCCATTAGTTTGATTCGCCCACTCCGTGAAGCAGGACTGCTAGACGCCGATTATCCCATCTCGATTAATGCAATCTCCGGCTATACCGGTGGTGGAAAACAGTTGATTTTACAAATGGAAAATCAATCTCAACAAAATATTCAGGGCAATTATTTTATCTATGGTCTTAATCTTGAACACAAACATGTGCCAGAAATCAAGATCTATGGACAAATCAATCAAACCCCAGTTTTTATACCAAGTGTGGGTCGTTTTCCCCAAGGAATGATTGTGAATCTTCCTCTGCATCGCCATTTATTCACAAAATCAGCAAACTGTTCTGATTTGCGCGAAATTCTTGCAAACCATTACGATGGACAAAATACCATTTTAGTTGCATCACAAGAAGAAACTGTTTCACTTGAAAGACTTAATCCAGAGTGTTTAGCCAATAAAGATGGTATGAAACTGTTCGTATTTGGAAATGATCGTGAAGGTATTTTTAATCTCAGCGCCATATTCGATAATTTAGGAAAAGGCGCATCAGCTGCAGCTATCCAGAACCTCGATTTAATGCTTGCAAGCGACTAAACCTCCCTACCCACAAACTTTTATTCAACAACGCGATATGCCCCTTTCGTTGCTCGCCAGTGTGCAACCGCAAAACATAACACGGCTAGTGCCATACTTTGATGAATGAGCCCTAAACTTATCGGAACCTCATGTAACACTGTTAAGATACCCAAGACTGCTTGGATAATAATCATAACACAAATAAGAAATGCACGACGAGAATGAGTTGAATGTGGAACATTTTTTTGTACATAGAAAGCATGAACAACTGAGACAATAAATAAAAAATAAGCAAAAAACCGATGAATAAATTGAACCATTAAGGAATTTTCGAATAAATTGAGCCAAACAGGACGATGCTGCAACAATCCATCAGGAATAATCTGCCCATCCATAAGCGGCCATGTATTATAGACTTTTCCAGCATGAAGCCCTGCAACCAAAGCTCCGAAATAAATCTCTATCAAGACGAGAATAACAAACCATGCCGCAAAATATTGCACCTTTTTATTTGCTGGCTTTTCTGAATATTCTGCAAGCCCTCGAGATAAATAAGTAACAAAAACAATAACAAAACATGCCGTTATAAGATGAAATGCCAAACGATATTGGCTCACACTTGTTAAATTACTTTGCCCAATCCCTGAAGCAACCATCCACCAACCAATAAAGCCTTGAAAGGCGATAAGAATAGGTACAACAATAAGCGGGAGTAAGATATTTTTTTCAACACGCTTAGTCGCCCAAAACCAAATGAGCCCCAATAAAGCGACAAGACCAACAAGACGCCCAAGAACACGATGCGCCCATTCCCACCAAAAAATGACCTTAAAAGCACTTAAGGTCATATCAGGATTAAGCAGCTTATATTGTGCTATTTGTTGATATTTTAAAAATTCCTCTTGCCATTGATCCTCACCAATCGGTGGAATAACGCCGTGTATTGGCTTCCATTCCGTTATAGATAATCCTGATCCCGTCAAACGAGTAGCGCCACCTACTAAGACAATTGCCAAACAAAGCAATAAAATAGAGTAAAGCCACACCTGTATATGTTTTCTATTTTCCTTTTGCACAGGCGTTAAAATGCTATTGTTTAATCTCTTTACTGCCATATCTGATTGCCCCACGCTTCTCTCCAACTAAAATGCATTTTAAAATTTAAACATTAACTCTTTGTCTATTTTAGTATGTACTACAATTTTAGCAAAAAACAAGCGTACCACTATAACATGCGATACATATTTCTTTTTTACGAAGCTTATGATGCTACAACGCGATAAACAGTCTTTGGAAAGCTGTCTACCATACGCATCATCCATTCTTGTTCATTAAGAACAGTATTACAAATATAATAGTCTGTTAGCTCTGCAAATTGCTCAACCCCATATTTTGGTTCGCTTGCCATCTCTAGGATGATAAAATCATATTCTTTTTTAAATTCTTGTAATATATGAAAAATATCATTTGAAAAATCTTGTGCTGAAATAGCACTTGTTAACCCCTGAGGAAGAATATCAACCCCCGTATCATAATCACGGTAAATAACATCATGCAACTTGGCATTGCCCGTTAAAATATCACTCAGTCCGCGATGTGGGCCAATGACTTTCTCTATTTGTTGACCAGAAATATCGACCAACAAAATTGTTTTGTTCTCTTTTGTGAGATGAAGTGAAAGCTTTGCCGCTGTCCGTGCAGCTTCTGGTCCAATGATTGAAATAATGGTTGAAGCACGCCATTTCAAAACATCAGATAATCCCTCTATCGTAATAAAAGCTTCAAAATTTTTCATTTCTTGAGAGACTAAAATACTCTCATTCTTCTTAAGACCATTTTCTTTTGATCTCAAATCCTCTTCTGAGATTTGGTCTTTTTTCCTTTTAAAGCACGGATAGAATAACAATATTCCTAGCAAAAGAGTAAGGAAGCTGGCCAATGCACTCACAAGAATATTTTTTCCATAAAGAGCCATAAAAGAAATTGGTGCTAACGTTGTTGGCATGACCACGTGGATATTTGTATTTTGTAAGAGAAAAGGATCATCACTCATTCTCCGATATGAATCAATAATTTTTTCTCTTCGTTGAGCAGACTTGCTCATCGCTTCATTTTGGGCATCGACTGCTGCTTTTATTTTATTTTCAAACTCGTTAAATATTTCATTCAAAGATTGGGATTGATCTTTTACAAAAAAACTCACCCTTTTTTGAAGCTGTTTTTCTAATTCCGTTGCAATAACCTCATCTGAATGAACTTGATAAACGATTTGTAAAATTTTATTTTTTAATTGATGAGAAACTGTCTCTAATTCTGCAGTCATCGCTTTAATTTGAGGATGTGTCCACCCTAATTGTGCAGCCATATGTGCTCTTTGTGTTTCCAAGAGATCACGTTTAGATTCCAGAGCAGCAATTGCTGAATTGCCTGCAATAAACGATAAAGACAGTAAAGACTGCCCATTTTCACGCATCATGTTAATCGTTGAATTCAAACTTGTTAAATGAATACGTTTTAAAGTTGCTTGCGTTAATTGCATCGAAAGATCATAAAGCTCTGTTTGTTTTACACCACGCTGAATAAAAGAATCAATAGATTTACGAAATTCCTGCACGATATTAAGGATTGCAATATTATCATATTGTTTGTCTTCTAATTTATCATTTAACAAGAATTGTTTCTGTTTTATGATTGCTTGTGAAAATGCGGAAAACCAAGTTTCCAACCCACGTTGAGCTGCTTCAAGTGTCTCGGCTTCAAAAGTAAGATCGATAAAATCACCATGACGCGATAAACGGATATTTTCATGATTTTTTTTCTTATAAGAAGCACTTAAAGAAAAATTCGAATCATTGAAGAACATAGGCTGTGAAAACAAAAAGGCGATAACATTGTCTTGCTTTTTAATTGGTAATGGCTTTCCTACAGAATCAGATAATGAAAATGTTAAAGTTGCTTGGTAACCACGGGGCTGGACAAAATAATACAACCAAATCAAAGATACACATAGCATTTGTAATAGCAAAACAATCAAAATGCTTCGCCATACGGTACGTACGAATAGTCTTTTATTACATGTAAGACTCATCTTTATTTTAACCAGCAAAATACTTCTTCATATTGTTTTATTAAGAGAAAGTAGTAACTATCCTCTTAACTTGCTGTCATATTATTTTGAGATAATAAAAATATAAAATTTAAGCACAAATGTTCAACAATAGCTTTAAAGAACTTAATTCATATTTTTTTTGAGGCTCTCTAGTTGTTTTTTTGCTTCAGAAGTAACAACCGCTCTAATGGTAATAGACCCATCATCATGCCCTTCTTGCACTATTTCCGCAGAGTTTTCATAAAACCAATCAATAAGCGACATTTCATGAGGTTGTAAAAGATATTCAATGCTTTGCACCTCTCCAAAAATTCGCTTTTCAATGGCTCTTAATAATTGATCGAGTCCATCCCCCTTAAGTGCTGATACCATGAGAGCAGGATTTAATCGCGTCTTTGCGCTTGTTTGTAAAACATTCAATGCTTGCTCATCTAACATATCAATCTTATTCCAAACTTCTATGATATGCTCCATATCATCAATATCGATATCAAGACTTGAAAGCACTTCTAAAACATCTTGGGCATGTGCTCGATGATCAAGATCTGACATATCTCTTACATGAAGAATGAGATCTGCTTCAACCACTTCTTCAAGGGTTGCTCTAAAAGCTGCAATCAAATTCGTTGGCAAGTTAGAAATAAACCCTACAGTATCAGACAAAAGAACAGTTTTTCCATGGGGAAGCACAACTTTGCGCAAAGTCGGATCAAGCGTTGCAAATAACATATTCTTTGCTAAAACATCTGCACCGCTTAAACGGTTAAAAAGAGTTGACTTTCCTGTATTCGTATATCCTACCATTGCTACAACAGGATAAGATGTTTTTTTCCTTTTTGCTCTATGAAGTGCACGTGTTTTAATAACCGTTTGCAATTCGCGGCGAATACGAATAATTTTCTCTTGTAAAAGACGCCTATCTGCTTCAATTTGCGTCTCACCAGGTCCACCTAGGAAGCCACGCCCCCCCCGTTGCCTTTCCAAGTGCGTCCAACTCCGCACAAGCCTCCCTTTTTGATAGGACAAACGCGCTAACTCTACTTGCAAAACTCCTTCTTTTGTTCGTGCACGATCCCCAAAAATTTCAAGAATCAAAGCCGTTCTATCGATAACTTTGCAATTCCATAATTTTTCTAAATTACGCTGCTGTACTGGCGTTAAAAAGTGATCTACAATCGCAAGCTCAATAGAATATTCATCTATATAACAGGTTAACGCATCTACTTTACCTTTTCCAAAGAGAGTCGCAGAGCGAGGCGTTGCAATATTAATCGTTTCATAATTAACAACTTCTAACCTTATAGCACGCGCTAACCCCAATGATTCTTTAACACGAGAAGATATAGAACACTCTCTCAAAGAGCTTTCACTTCTATTTTCTTGAAAAATCGGTATCAAAACAAGTGCGCGCACCTGTCCTGTATTCTGCGAAAATACCCCTCCTAATCTCTCATTTTCATTTATCATAGCAATCTAAGTACTTTTAAATGGGATAAGAGGTCTATCTTAAAATGATATGTTTACTCAGGACTTTCACCCTCAAACATCTGTACAGGCTGTCCAGGCATAATCGTAGAAATAGCATGCTTATAAACCAATTGCGCGTGTCCATCTCGGCGCAAAAGAACACAAAAATTATCAAATGAAGTTACAATACCCGTGAGTTTAACGCCATTGACAAGAAAAATTGTAAGGGAAATTTTTTGCTTACGCACCGTATTTAAAAACACATCTTGCAGGTGTTGTGATCGCTCTGCCATTATTCTTACACCTTTATCTAGATTGCATAAAATATTCGTGCATGCATATCGACTGAAAAATATCCAATTGTCAACGTAGAAGCTTAAAAATTCAGCAACAAACAACTGAAATTAGAGAAAAAACAGCTCTTTAAGACAATAATAAAGTACAACTTACGAAAAGCTATATTAAATTAAAAATTTTTCCACGTTTACTTTTTTATGAGCTTACAATTCAAAGGCATACTTTTATACATCCTAAGCTATTACAGACTATACGTGATGATGAATCTGCTTCGTTTAGAATCAATAAAAGTAAGCGGACAACAACATTTATTAACGATTATCGATATTAAAGAGAGACATTCGCACCTTACTGTATATATAACCGCTATTAAATTGTCCTTATTTCAAAGACTGCCGGCTTATAAAGCTTTCTATAAACACAAGTTGTAAACAGTATTTTTGTTTTAGTTAGATTTAAATAATAAATTGTTTTTACTATATTTTATAACATTTTTAAACAGGGTACAAGAAACCGCGTTAACTTTATCTTGATAAGTTTTTAAAATTTTTCCCTAAGCATATTCCTTTCTAAATAATTAACAGCTAGTATGTAGAAATTATGTGGAAGAGGACGTATCCCTTTTCCGGCTGTAAGAGTACGAGGCGAGTATGGCACGCAGAACAAAATTGCAAACATTTGAAGTTGAAGTTGAAGAAGCCCTCACAAAAGCTATGAACTTTGATTTCGATGACACAGGATTTGAAACGATATCATCCAATAATTCTGAAAATGTTGTTAATGTCGATGATCTGATTCAAAAAATTGCAATGGCAGAAGAAGAATTTTTTGCTGAAAACGGTACGTCAACTTTTGTTTCTAATATTCATGATGAAGCTGTTGTTGATAAATCCGTTGTTGAACAGCTTTTTGCTCCAAAACCTTCACCTGATATTTCAGGTGGAACTGTTCATAATACATTATTGCCTACAAAACTTCTTCCTGCAAATGATGATATAACAACCCCTGTAAATTTTGGACCATTCAAGCAGCGTTCTTCCTCTCGAGTCTACTGGTATACAACAGCGCTTAGTGCTTTATGGGCAACGGGAGGAGCTTTTATTGCGCATAAACTCGCACCTACCGGACTCAGCTCCTTATCCAATATCAGCACTTTTGTTACATCCCCAACAGGACTTGCTGTAGCAGCCGGAACAGCAATTCCTATCCTTATATCTTGGGGCGTTGCTCAATTAACAAAACGTTCAAACGACTTGCATAATATTGCGCTTCTTATGACCAATGCTGCACAGCGCCTTAGTGAACCACAACATCTATCTGAAAAACAAGCTATTGCTATAGGGCAAACCATTCGTGAAGAAGTAGCGGCAATGAACGAAGGTATTGAACGTACCCTCGGACGTGCTGTTGAACTTGAAGCAATCATACAAGGTGAAGTTCACAATCTAGAACAAGCCTATGCTGAGAATGAATCACGCATTCACACATTAATCAAAGAATTGAGTAATGAACGCATAGCCATTTTGAATCACGCAGATCGCGTACAATCAACAATTAAAGGAACCCAAGAACAACTGAGTGATGAATTTGGTTTGGTTACCTCTAACATTGTGACCAATGTTGAAAAGCTTGCACAAACCCTTTCTCAAACTTTACAAAAACAAGGTGAAGACCTTGTTGAAAAACTTTCCTATGCCGGTGATGGCGTAACAAATCAACTTGTTGAAAAATTTAACAAAACAACAACACAAATTCAGCAGAAAAACACGGAATTTTTTCATGAATTAGGAAAAAACTTTGATGGTTTTGCAAAACGATTTGATCATAATGAAAAACAAATAGAAAAAACCTTTAATGAAACAGCTGAAAAAGCGGAAGTACATGTTGCTAAAATTGCAACACATATACAAGCAGTAACAGATCAAACTTTGCACGCTGTCGATGAAAAGTTTAAAGCCTTGGATAAAGCTCTTATTGATCGTAATAATCAATCTCTACAGAATTTTGATGAGAAGATCTTAAAGCTCGACGACCAAGCACATAAACTCTCTTCTAAATTTGATAACGTAACCTCGCAAGCAATTGGAGCCTTTGAACAACGTTTAGCAACTGTTGATCTTTCTCTTAAAGAACATAGTGATTCCATCATTGATTCCTTTATAGAACGCAGTCAGGCTTTAGAGGATAATGCTGAAAAACTTGGTAACTTCTTGGAAGCTCATGTCTTGAAAATAAATGAGAACCTCCAAGAAAAAACAGCAGACATTACCCATGCATTTACAAATGGACGTGAAGCTATTCTTTCTGCAATTGATAAAAGTAAGGAAAGTCTGAGAGAAGAAATTCAATATGTCGACAATGCCATTGTTGATATCATACAAGAACGTTCACAAGATTTTAAAGTACAACTTTCTGATCAACGAGCTCTTATGGCAGACATGCTCGATAACGAGAAAAATAAAATTGCGGATACATTAAGAAATCAAATTGATGTTTTGTCCCAAAATACTTCTCATATTGAAAAAGTTTTGGCTGATAATGTTCAAGTCGTTGATAAACAAGCTGAAAATCATATTACAAACATCATTCAATGCACTGAAAAGTTACAAGATGTCATTGTACAAAGTTGTAATACAACCCAAGATGCTTTAGAAGCACAAGCGAGAAATATTGATATCCGTGCCGATGCTCTGCGCGATTCTTTAGCGATTAATAGTTTTTCTCTCAATGAAGTTCTTGCCGATCAAGCACGCACACTTGAACAACGCATGGAAACAATCCATAATCTCATTGCAAAAAGTGATATACGTGTCGATGTTGCATTGAAACAACAAATAGATTTAGTTGAGAGTGCAATTGTCGCCAATAATAAAAACATTACTGAAACGGTTCAAGATCATATCAAAAACCTTGAAAGCCATGCCGAAATTTTAAAGAATACTCTCTCTCAATCGAGTGGTGTTTTCTTTGAAACCCTTGAAACACGTATGGAATCATTCGATACAGATCTAGAAGATCGTGCACACAAAATTTTTGAACGGACAACAACGCTAGAGGAAACATTATCTGAAAAATTTAGCCAAATCTGTGAAGCCATTGATATGCAAACATCTGTTATTGAGGAACGTTCTGACACATTAAAAACGTCTCTCATGATTAGTAATGAGCAAAGTCAGATAATTCAACAAGCGCTGGAAAGCAGTGTTGACAATATGCGTGTAACCTTAGAAGACTCTGTTAATACAGTGACAGATAACCTGCATAATAAGATTATAAAAGCTTCTGATATTCTTTCTTCTACGAGTGAACAAATTCTTTCATCTGTTACAAATGTTACTGCACAAGCAGAAAATATTCTCTCAGAATCAGGCAATCGCATTGTATCAAATGTCAAAAAAACTGTTTATGATACCAGTGAAAAAGTTCTGTCAGTTCTGTCTGAACAAACAGCGCATACTGTCGAAGCTTTCGCAACAGCCAGCCATAATGCACAAGCATTATTGAATGAAACTATTCACACATCAACAACAGCAATAGAACAAGTTCTTAATGAACGCTGTGATGTTCTTCATCACTCTATGCAAAATCTTAAAAATAATTTAGGATATCAGCTCTCTGATGTAACGAGCCGTCTGGAAGATGCTGGAAATCAAACAACAACACAAATTTCACAACATGTTGGAAAAATAACAGAGCTTACAAATCACTTAAATCAAGCAGCGCAAAATACGACAGAATCAATTGATTCTTTAACACAGCATATCGGTGAACAACTCTCTCTTTCCACACAAGATGCTGAACAAAGAATTTATGCACATAATGAATCTTTAGTGAATAGCTTAACCAAAGCTAACTCTGAAACACTTCAAACAATAACGATTATGAAGGAAGAGCTTGTTAATAATGTCTCATCCATCTTAACACAGTTGAATCAATCAATTTACAATTTTCACGAAAATAGTAATGTTTTATTATCGGCTGTTCAAAATATTGATGGGCAGTTTAATGAGAGTACGAATAATTTTTTCCGCAACACGGACCAAGTAGCAGAGCGTTTGTCAGCTTCAAATCAAGCGCTCAATACTAATGTTGAAATTCTGCAAGGACTTTCAAAGAGTACCTTTGAACAAATTAATCATATAACGAGCAGTTTTGGTGAACATGCAAAGACACTTTCCCAAACTATTCATGTTCTTGAACAGTCTGAAAATTCACTTAGTGCAACACTTGAAGAAAAACATAATACGCTTTCTGTATTAAGCGATGCTCTTGTTTCAAAGTCTCATGAAATTAATCAAATGATTGGGCATTATGAAAAAATCTTCAACTTAGCACTTGAACGCTCTGATAAGAATGCGCGTAACTCCACAAATTCATTCCAACAATCACTTAATAAGCTTGTTAGTGAAGCATCAACGCGTTTTTCAGAAGCAGCAGAAGATATACGTCGCTCCGCTGATGAAGTTCGTTTAGAGCTTTCAAAGATTAATAATGATATCAATGAAAATGTAAAAAAACTTCCAGAAAAAACAAAAGAAACAACGCAAACAATTCGCACAGCTTTGAATGAACAGATTACAGCGTTACAAGATTTAGTCAGTGTTATACAAAATGATCAAAAGAGCGCACAAAAACAGCTAATGTCAGCATTTCCTACATCATCAATGTTTAATCAAAAAAGTGACAGTTCCACTGAGTCTGTTAAAAAGATTGTGCCACCTAAGCCTATTTTGCAACAAGATCAAAGCAAAAAAAGACCAAATAAATGGGTATCAAATCTCTTAGAAAGAGCTTCACGTGAAGAAACATTTTATGATGCTCCCCCTAGTGATGATGTTTTAACATCAGTGCAAACAAAACCATCTCCTGCAAACTGCTCTCTTAATTCATTAGCTTCTGGTATAGTGCAAGCTATTAATCACAATGCCATTGTTGAGCTATGGGATCATTATCAACGTGGACAAAAAAACATCGTAACAGAACGCCTTTATACCTTAAATGGACAAAAAATATTTGAAATGATTAAGAAAAAATATATGAGCGATTTTGGGTTTAAACGTTCAGTGAATCAATATGTTACAGATTTCGAAAAGCTCTTACGTGATATATCGCGCAGTTCTGGCTCTTCCAACTCAGTTCGCAAGTACTTGATATCAGATACCGGAAAAGTTTATACTATGCTTGCTCATGCAAGTGGTCGAATCCAATAACAAATAAGAAAGTGGAAAAAGATATTTTTTCCACTTTCTCTCTCCAGTTGTTTTAATGGCTCATCATAGAATGCTTTTTTTTCAACTGTAGCTTTGTACTTCAAAGGTTGGGATAATTGGCATGCGGTTTTCTTTGATATCCTAAGCAATAACCCTAAAGAAGCGTAATGGCTTATCAAACAACGTATCATTCTAAGAATGATAAAGCATGTTTTCTATTTCCTTATCTTTTTCTTAACTCCTTTATTTTTCATAGTTTCATAAAGGTACAAAATCGGTAATAATTATTTTTATTAATTGTGAAAAAAATTCATGCTTTTGTATTAAAATAGCTCATAGAAACACTTCTATTTATTTTTTTTTAATGTTTTTTATCCACATATTACTCTCGTTTGAATTATGTAAGTAAATATTTTTTATTATATTAGATGAGTTTGAGCTAAAAGAATCTTATTGTATTCAAATTTCTCATTCAACATACGAGATGATTCATTATAAATTATAAAGTTTGCATTATTAAGAGTTCAATTGAATAATAAACAAAACAACTCCCATTTTTAAAGTTCCAATTTCCTTTTAAATAGCTGCAAAAATAATTTATAAATTGCAAATTGTTATTTAAAATTTCTTCTACCTCCCTATAGAAATTTAAATAAAGAAGATGAAGTTAATAGAAAACACTCTTCTTTTCTTTCCTTAAGTTGTAAGCATTGCAAAAAAAATAATGGCTTGGTAATGTAATTATTAGTAATATTTTATTCGTTTGTAGACTAATCAATTTTTACGCGTTTTATTAAGGAAAGAAAAAACTAATCGTGCTTCTATCAATGAAATTATTCATGCACAAAAACAAAAAGAATCATCAAACTGGTTTTACGATCCAGAAGAGTTTTCTCATACTCATGCATTTTGATATTCAGAGAAATGAGGATCTATTAGTGGACAAAACCTTATCGTAGATGGAACATCTCATATACACATACGCTAACTTGGATATCATAAAAATGTCTAGAGAACGAAATAGTGATTTCAGTTCACCAAAAGCTGAACTTGACAGTGCCGCACTTTTTTATCACCAGTACCCTAAACCTGGAAAATTGGAAATACAAGCAACAAAACCTCTTGATAACCAACGTGATTTAGCTCTTGCTTATTCTCCAGGTGTTGCTGCACCATGTCTTGCAATTCATGAAGATCCTAATCTTGCTGCTCAATATACCTCCCGTTCTAATTTAGTCGCTGTTATATCCAATGGAACTGCTGTTCTTGGTTTAGGAAATATTGGCCCTCTTGCTTCAAAGCCAGTTATGGAAGGTAAAGCCGTTTTATTCAAAAAATTTGCGAATATTGATGTCTTTGATATTGAAATTGATGCATCCGATATAGAACAAATGGTACAAACGGTATCGACTTTAGAACCTACATTTGGTGGTATTAATCTTGAAGACATTAAGGCTCCTGAATGTTTTGACATCGAAGAAAAGCTTCGTGCTAAAATGAAAATTCCAGTTTTTCATGATGACCAACATGGAACTGCCATTATTGTTTCTGCGGCTGTATTAAATGCCTTAAATCTTTCAGGAAAAAAAATTGAAAATGCAAAAATAGTTACCTCAGGTGCAGGTGCTGCTGCCCTCGCTTGCCTTAATCTTTTGGTTCGTCTTGGGGCAAAAGTTGAAAATATTTGGCTTAGTGACTTAGAGGGAGTTGTTTATGAAGGTCGCAAGACCCTTATGGATCGTTGGAAAATCAATTACGCACAAAAAACGGACGCACGAACTTTATCTGATATTATTGATGATGCGGATATTTTTCTAGGCCTATCTGCAGGTGGTGTTTTAAAGCCTGAATATCTTAAAAGAATGGCTCAAAATCCACTCATTTTAGCACTGGCTAATCCAGTACCAGAAATTATGCCTGAAGAAGCACGCTCTATACGACCAGATGCAATGATCTGCACAGGACGCTCTGATTATCCCAATCAAGTTAATAATGTCCTTTGTTTTCCCTATATCTTCCGTGGTGCATTAGACGTAGGTGCTAGTGCAATTAATGAAGAAATGAAAATGGCCGCTGTTCATGCGATTGCTGCCCTTGCACGTGAAGAAACTTCAGATGTTGTAGCACGTGCATACTCAAAAGAACCACCCAATTTTGGACCAGACTATCTAATCCCCTCTCCTTTTGATCCGCGTTTAATACTGCGTATTGCCCCCGCTGTTGCTAAAGCAGCAATGACAACTGGTGTCGCCATTCGTCCCATTGAAGATATGGAGGCCTACTATGATATCCTCAATCGATTTGTCTTTCTTTCTGGTTTAACAATGAAACCTGTTTTTGCTGCAGCAAAAACAGCAAAACGTAAACGCGTCATCTATGCCAATGGTGAAGATGAACGCGTCCTTCGTGCGGCACAAGTTGTCATTGAAGAACAAACAGCAACGCCCCTCCTTATCGGCCGTCCACATGTCGTAGAAGCAAGATTAAAACGCTTTGGTTTAAGAATTCGTCCCGGTATAGATTTTGAATTAACAAACCCTGAAGATGATCCACGTTTTCGTGATTATGTTAATTTATTTTTTCATTATACAGGAAGGCGTGGTGTTACGCCTGAAATGGCAAAAACAGTAGTGAGAACATCAACAACGGCTATTGCTGCCCTTGCCGTTATGCGTGAAGAAGCAGATGCAATGATTTGCGGCTTAGAAGGACGCTTTGAACGTCAACTTGAATTGATTGAACAAATTATCGGTCTTGATCCTCATGTTCACCGTTTTTCTGCTATGAGTTTGCTTATCTCTCAACAACGTACTCTTTTCCTTACAGATACTTACGTCAATGAAAATCCTTCTGCAGAAGAAATCGCTGAAATGACTGTGTTGGCAGCTCAAGAAGTTGAAGCATTTGGAATAACACCAAAAGCAGCCTTATTATCACACTCAAACTTTGGTTCTAAAAACACAGAAAGTGCGCGTAAAATGCGACGTGCAACAGAAATTCTTGCCAAATTACACCCTGATTTAGAAGCAGATGGTGAAATGCATGCTGATGCTGCCCTTTCCAAAGTTTTTCGTGATCGTGTTTTTCCTAATTCTCGTCTTAAAAGTGAAGCTAATTTGCTTGTCTTTCCAACACTTGATTCAGCCAATATCACGCTCAACACTGTTAAAAGCCTCACAAATGCACTCCATGTTGGTCCTATTCTAATCGGGGCAGCACGTCCCGCCCATATCTTAACACCTTCAGTAACTTCCCGGGGAGTTGTTAATATAACAGCCCTTGCTGTCCTTGCTGCCAATAGAAAAAATAGTCTCGTAAAATAAATGCGTAATAAAATTTCAAAGTTTTTTAAATATTGAGATATAGTATTTCATGTACTGTAAACCTCTTTTCTCTATAGATAAAGACAGCTATATTCTGGATTAAGTCTTTTTTTTAAAGAGAAAAAAGGCTAGAAGAACAATATTAAATGTATTTTGAATTTACTAACTCTATAATAAGGAATCCGTACATTGCCTTCCACGTTTGATAAAGTTGCTGATATCATTGCAGAAATCAGTGAAATTGATCGCAATACAATTACACCTGAGAGTCATACAATTGACGATTTAGGAATCGACAGTCTTGATTTTCTTGATATTGTTTTCGCTATTGATAAAGCTTTCGGAATAAAAGTCCCTCTAGAACAATGGACACAAGAAGTCAACGAAGGTACCGTTGCAACAGAAGAATACTTTGTTCTTAAAAACCTTTGTGCAAAAATTGATGATCTCGTTGCCTTAAAACAGGCAGAGTAGTTTTTTCGCCATGCATAATCAATCTGTATTCATCACTGGTATAGGTCTCATAAGCTCTCTGGGGGAAGGAACTGATCAACATTGGAATCTCTTAAATGATCCAATCCGTACACCAAACCTAGATTATACAACTTTTTCACCTTACACGGTTCATAAATTGCCCGAAATTGATTGGAGTTTACAAATTCCTAAAAAAAGTGATCAACGGCAAATGGGAACATGGCAGCGTCTTGGTACCTATGCGGCTGGTCTTGCTCTTGATGATGCCGGCATGAAAAATAATGAACAACTCACTTCAACAATGGATATGATCGTAGCGGCAAGTGGGGGAGAACGTGATATTACTGTTGATACACAGATTCTTTCTAAAGCGCGCGCTGTTGCCGATCATGCTTCTATGTTAAATGTTGCTCTTTCAACTGAACTTCGTCCAACATTATTTTTGGCACAACTTTCAAACCTTTTGGCAGGAAACATTTCAATTGTTCATAAAGTCACTGGATCATCTCGTACATTTATGGGAGAAGAAGGCAGTGGTCTTTCTGCACTTCAAATTGCTGTAGCTCGTATTAAATCAGGTCAAAGCACCCATGCTCTTGTAGGAAGTTCCTATAATGCACAAAGTTATGATATGTTGTTGGCGCATGAGCTTGGTGGTCTTTTAACCCATAATGGATGGAGCCCAGTGTGGGATCGTGGAATCTATCCAGGCGGCGGTGTCATAGCAGGTTCTGGTGGGATCTTCCTAGTTATTGAAAGTGGAGAACATGCCAAAAAACGCAATGCACGTGCTTATGCTGAAATTAGCCAAATTATTACAGACCAAACAGATAGAACCAAAATTCCACTTAGAGATTCAATTGCAACAATATTAAAAACTGCGGGCGCTAAATCTGCCTTAGCCATTTCAGCAGCCTCAGGAGCTCACGAAGCAACAAAAGCAGAACAAAATGCTCTTGATAATGCTGATCTATCTTACCGTGGCATTACAACATTATTTGGTTATATGCGGGAAGCACAATTTCCTCTAGCTCTAGCTCTTGCAGCACTTTCAATTGAAAAAAAACGCGGTTTTCCAGCGTTAAGTCCTCATGAAAAACCTTTTTCTAAAGAAGTACGTGAAATATTTGTTACAACGATTGGTATAAAAAGAGCTGAAGGTATTGTGCGTCTTACTGCTGTTTGAAGGGGAATTTCTATAGTGAAATATCATGATCATTTTGGGCGTCCACTTGTAGCAATAACTGGTGCAGGCATTGTCACATCACTGGGACAAGGGAAACATGAAAATTGGCAAAAATTAACAAGCGGTGTAAGTGGTATCCACAAAATAACACGTTTTCCCGTTGAGGGATTAAATACATATATTGCTGGAACAATTGATTTTCTTAAAGAAAGTACACTTGGTGCTTCAGCTCTCTCTGAGAAGCTTGCACATCTTTCTGCTGAAGAAGCTTTAGAACAAGCTGCTATTGATAAAAAAAACTTTAATGGACCACTCTTTCTAGCTGCTCCTCCTGTTGAACTTGAATGGAAAGCACGTTTTAGTCTTGATCAAGAGGAAGAATTCAATAATGAGCCTTCTTATGCACATCTTCTTAAAGTCTGTAAAGATAAACTCCATGAGACGCTTTTTGAATCCACACAATTTGGTGCAATTGCAGAAAAACTTCAAAAAACATTTGGCACAAAAGGACTTCCTGTTACACTTTCCACTGCCTGTGCATCTGGTGCAACAGCAATTCAATTAGGTGTTGAGTCTATTAGACGGAGAGAGACAAATAGAGCTCTCATAATTGCGACAGATGGATCAGTTTCAGCAGAATCTCTTATTCGTTTTTCGCTACTATCTGCTCTTTCAACTCAGAATGAGCCTCCAGAAAAAGCAGCAAAACCCTTTAGCCGTGATCGAGATGGTTTTGTTATGGCAGAAGGCTCAGGCGCTCTTGTTCTTGAATCTCTTCAAAGCGCATTAAACCGTAATGCTACAGTTTTAGGAATTTTAGCTGGCTGTGGAGAAACCGCCGATGACTTTCACCGTACACGTTCAAAACCCGATGCATCACCAGCAATTGAATCCGTTCGCAAAGCTTTAGACGATGCAAAAATAACCATCAATGAAATTGACTATATTAATGCCCACGGAACTTCAACACCTGAAAATGAAAAAATGGAATATCTTGCATTATCAACAGTATTCGGTGATCTTTTAGAGCATATTCCTGTCTCTTCTAATAAATCAATGATTGGGCATACATTAACTGCTGCTGGTGCAATAGAAGCGGTTTTTTCGCTTTTAACCATTCAATCGGGAATACTTCCACCAACAATAAATTATGATAATCCTGACTCTACTATCCCCTTAGATGTTGTTCCTCATCATAGCCGTAAGGCCTGTGTCAATGCGGTTTTGTCAAACTCATTTGGATTTGGTGGTCAAAATATGAGTCTTGTTATCACTGCATATAAAGGATAATCCTGTAATAATAAAATTTTATAACGCTAACCAATAATATATTTAAGGGGGATGATAATGCGTGCACTGCAACTCTTCGATGATCGTCGGCTTGAAATCACCAATATTTCCCCGCCATCTTCACCTAGTATAGGTGAAGTAACTGTGCGGATAAAAGCCGTTGCTCTTAATCATATTGATGTATGGGGATGGCGTGGCATGGCTTTTGCGAAAAGAAAAATGCCACTCATCATTGGTGCAGAAGCCTCTGGTGAGGTTATACAAATAGGAGATGGCGTTGAACATCTCCAACTTGGACAGATTGTCTCAATTTATGGTGCACAAACCTGCGGAGTATGCCAAGCTTGTCATGAAGGACGGGATAATCTTTGCAGTAATGTAAAGGGAGTCTATGGTTTTCACCTTGATGGATTTGCGTGTGAGCTTGTCAATTTGCCAGCACGTTTATTAGTTCCATCACCTCCCCAGTGTGATGAATTGCAAGCAGCAGTTGCTCCAATTACTTTTGGTACCGTAGAACATATGCTTTTCGATAACGCAAAACTACAAGCAGGAGAAACAATCCTAGTACAGGCTGGTGGCTCAGGTATTGGTTCTGCAGCCATTCAACTTGCAAAACACATGGGCTGTACAGTTATCACAACTGTAGGTTCAGATGAAAAAATTGCAAAAGCGCACTCTCTTGGGGCAGATCATGTGATTAATTATCGTAAAGATCGTTTTGAAGGTGTAGTGCGTAAATTAACCCAAAAAAAAGGTGTTGACGTTGTTTTTGAGCATGTTGGTGTCGATACATGGAACGGTTCTCTGTTATGTATGAAAAAAGGAGCACGCTTAGTGACTTGCGGTTCTACCTCTGGTGTTTCAGCACCAATAAATCTCATGCAATTATTCCAGCAACAGCTTAAGATATTCGGTTCATTTGGCTGCCGTATGGAAAATATGAAAAATGCCATGCAAAAAATGGCACAAAAAGCCGTACACCCTGTCATTGATACAATTGTTGGGCTGGATGAAATTGATACAGCTTTAAAACGAATGGAGAGTCGTGATGTTTTTGGTAAAATTATCCTTAAAATCGATTAAATCATGATGAAGCTTTCTCTTAAAAATCTCATATATCGTATTAAAATTATAGCTAAAAAAATCTCCTACTTGTTATGGGCATATCTACTCTTTGGTTCTTTATTTATTCTAAAATGTTTTCCAGCCAAAATGGGAATTTCTTTTTTTGCTTGGTTAGCAAAAAAAATTGGTCCCCTTGTACATCGTCATCAAATCACACTTGCAAACCTTAGGAGTGCATATCCAGAAAAAACAGAGCAAGAACTCCGTGCGATTGCAATAGAAATGTGGGAAAATATAGGACGTTTCCTAGCTGAATATATTTTTCTTGATAAAATTTTTGATTTTGATCCTCATGCAGACGAGCCAGGTTTCATTGAGGTTAAAGGCATTGAAATATTTGAGCGATTAAAAAATGAAAAAAAACCACATATTTTTTTCACCGCACATACTGGCAATTTTGAACTTCTGCCTATTTGTGCACAAAGTTTTGATCTTAATGTTACGGTATTATTTAGACCACCCAATAATCCCTATGTTGCCAAACGAATCCTTAAAGCACGACAAACTTCTATGGGACATCTTGTTCCCTCCAAGGCCGGTGCAGCATGGGCATTAGCAGCCAAATTAGAAGAAGGTGAAAATGTTGGTATGCTCGTTGATCAAAAATTTCGCCGCGGTATCATGGGAACATTTTTTAACAGACCTCTTAAAACAAACCCCTTAATTATAAAACTTGCTCGACAATATGACTGTGATATTTATCCAGCACGTTGTATTCGTTTGCCTAGTGGACGTCATCGTTTAGAGTTATATGAACATGTAGAACTTCCACGTGATGAAAAAAATGATATCGATATAGCTGCTTCTACACAAAAATTAAATGATATTGTTGAATCTTGGGTCCGTGAATATCCTGGACAATGGATGTGGTTACATAGACGTTGGGACATCTAACATAAGCTCTATTGCTTACAAAGGAAGTGCAAAATGTTGGCCTCAAAAGATATCAAAGATCTCACTGCAATTATCACTGCATTACGAAACTCTGATAATGGTTGTATCTGGCATAAAAAACAAACTTTTGAATCCCTCATACCCTATATGCTCGAAGAAGTTTACGAAGTCATTGATGCCATTGAACGAAAAAATCGAAAGGATCTCTGTGAAGAACTTGGGGATCTTCTTTTACAAGTTGCCTATCATGCTACCATAGCACAAGAAGAAGGCAGCTTTACTTTTGAAGATGTTGTTTATGCAATCACGGAAAAAATGATTCGACGCCATCCTCATGTTTTTGGAAATGCCGAGCAAAAAAAACGAGGATTTATAAAAGAGGAGTGGGAATATATAAAAAAAAGAGAACAGGTTGAACAAAAAAGAATGTGCGAAGAAAAAAACAACAATTCCTCCATAAGCATACTCGCAACAGTAAAACAAATCCAGCCAGCAAACCAAGAGGCACTTGCTTTACAAGAAACAGCAGCTAAAGTAGGTTTTGATTGGCAAAAAAGTGATAAAGTTTTTGAAAAAATAGAAGAAGAACTGGAAGAGCTCAAAGAAGCCATCAAAAATAAACAAAACTCAGAGATAGAAGCAGAGTTTGGAGATCTCTACTTTATACTTCTTAATCTCGCGCGCCACTTAGCGATTGATTCACAAAAAGCATTAAAAAAAACGAATATAAAATTTCGAAATCGTTTCGCCTATATTGAAGAAAAGCTATCCACTCAATCTAAAACGCTCACTGACGCATCCTTGAATGAAATGGAAGCACTTTGGAAGCAAGCTAAAAATGAACGATAAAAAATAGTAGATTTCTTCTACCTAAAAGAACAAGCCCCTCTAAAATTACTAAATTATAATTTAGCTCAGCTCAATTTGTTTTATATTGATCCTGCGTAGCAGGACGAAGTTCCACCGATTCGCCACACCCGCATGCTGATACTTGATTAGGATTTTTAAAGACAAAACCAGACCGAAGCGTTGTCACTTCATAATCCATCTGCGTCCCTAATAAAAATAATACCGCATCATGTGCTACAAAAACACGGGCACCATTCACTTCAACAACATCCGCATCTATCCCCTTTTCTTTGACAAGAGTAATTGTATACTCCATCCCTGCACAACCACCTTTTTTGATACCAACAAGAATACCCTGTGCATCTTTTGCATCCATAATCGCTTTAACACGATCCACTGCTGCTTGCGTCAAATTTATTACCGAAAAACGGCTCATCCTTTACTCTTTTCTTAGTTCAATAGACACTTTGAAAGTTTTTCCTCTACAATATTTTATCTGATATTTTAGAAAAAAAACAACAAAACATGAATTAAAGCATTCTGATCTTGCATATTTCGGTAAAAATACATACCCGTAAAATGAGATTTGTGATTATACAATCCAGAACTTACAATTTTTTATCCATATAAAATGAAAATACCTCGTCTATAAAACTCTAAAAAACGAAAACTTTTCAAAACCATACATTCACTCCTCTTCTTTTGAAAATCTTTATCTTTTTAGAAAAGTAACGATTAGGTAAGAAAAAAATATACCTTCAGCACTCATTTGCTCCAATTCATACCCCTAAATTCACCAATCTTACCCCCTCCTCACAATCTCAAAAGTAATTAAATGCATACATCTATTAACTATAGAGCTAAAAATTTAATGATCACAAAGAATTTTACAAATTCGTTATTTATCTTGAATTAACAACAAAATATTGATGTCCAAAATTTTTACTTTCAAAAGCTCTAAGTGCAAGAGCATTTTAGATTTTATTCTGTTTATTTTTTCTCTTGCCTTTAAAGAAACAGTCATTTAATCGTTTTACACGAACTCGGAGCGTAGCGCAGCTTGGTAGCGCACTTGACTGGGGGTCAAGGGGTCGTGGGTTCAAATCCCGCCGCTCCGACCATTTTTAAAATGCTATAAAATAAGCTTACTTAAAAAGTGAATTATTATGCATTTCAATTGCACACACATGAACTTCTTCTTCAACGTAGAATAATGTGCAATGATATTTTATCAAAAATTCGAGATAAGCTGTTTTATTAAAATGCGCTTCGTTCTTAGGAAAACACATACGAAACGCGAGACCTTTTGCCTCGCGTTTTTTATTCTTCAGAAAAATTTATAATTATCCGATCTCATATTTTCTAAATTTTCTTTACACGATAACGTCGCTGTTATCATTTTTTGTAATGGATGGTGACATCTGTACGGTTATCTTTTTGGGTTTTAATTCAGCTGGCATTTCCCTTTTAAGCTGAATATGAAGAAGCCCATCTCCAAGTTCTGCCCCAATAACCTTAACATGATCAGCCAAATGAAAACGCCGTTCAAAAGCACGCGAAGCAATACCTCGATAAAGGAATTCTCGCTCTTCATCATCATTTTTAGACTTTCTGTCTCCCTTAACGATCAGCTGGTTACAATGCGTTTCAATATCAATTTCATCTTGAGAAAAACCAGCAACAGCCATAGAAATTCTATAAGAATCTTCAGTTAAACGCTCGATATTATAAGGGGGATAAGAAGAAACTTCCTCTGGTCGTGTTCTAGAATCAAACCAGTTAAAAAGATGATCAAAACCTACTGTGGAACGATAAAATGGTGAAAAATCTACTTGACGCATAATATTGCCCTCCTCTAGAGCGACTATAATTTATAACTAATTCACAAAGTTCCCATATGGCAAACTTACTTGCGAACCTGCAGCCCCATCATGGCAACCGCACTATATTATCTAGTAATCGTTTTTCTTTATTTCAACTCTTTGGGACCTAAATTGATAAAAACTATCTAAAAAGCAATATACCCCTTTTTTAATCCTCTTTCTTTATTACATAAATGTCAAAGTACTAAGTGGCAAATACACTGTAAAGGATTTCAATTGGAAACACCTCTTTATCCCATAGACTGGGGTTCCACTTCTCTTAATATCCATCATGATACTCTTAAAATAGCAATAGATCACGAAATTCGTTTTGCTATAACATATCCTGAGGTGGAAAAATCTAAGGGAACAATTGTTATTCTCAAAAGCTACGCAAATACTTTAGAAAAATATTTTTTATTAATAAATGAAATTTCTAAACGCGGTTTTCATACAGCAATATTTGACTGCTTTGATCAAGAAAAAACATCCTTCAAGATAAGAAAACAAAGCCGACATCATTGTTTTGATATAAATAATGATATTAATGACTTATATAAATTTCTTAAAAGTATTGTTTATCCTAATTGTCCGCCGCCTTACTCTATGCTCGCCTATGGCATAGGTGGATTGATAGCACTTAGCGGATTAGATCTCATTAATCATCAGTTTAATAGATTGCTCTGTGTTTCTCCCCTTTTTGCTCCATTCGGCAATAAAACGAATGGTTTTCAACATAAGTTAACACAATTTCTTTCTGATATAGGTCTTGGCTTTATACCAGCGAAAGATAGTAAAAAATTAAACAAGACAAAACAAAAAAATATACAATTGGGACACATACATAAAGTGCCGCTCCCTTCCATTAAGCCCCCAACATCCCAATGGATGGCTTCAGTATTTAATGCGATTGATTCTATGAAGAGAAATGTACTTCATGGAGATTTACGAATCCCAACACTCTTTATTCTTGCCAATCAAAACAATATTGCAAACAACATTGAAGTGCGGCAATTATGCCAACACACACGTCTAACAGAAAGTATTACTATTACAGGCGCTGAACTGGATACAATTATGATTAACGAAGATTATAAAAAACAATTTTGGGCTGCATTTGATGCCTTTATTCCCGATAATGTATCTGTAAAATAACATTAAACCTTAATTTCCGCTCCGCCCCATCAAAAAAGAAAGTTTCTACGAGCATTGGATCTACAAACACTTTTAAATATAATAGATTTTTCTTTCCAACCACTCATATGATTTGTTTTCTAGCCTTTACAGGCAAGCCATAACCTAAATATTCACCACGCATTCTACTAAAAAACTAATATACAAAGTATATCATTACATTAAACAATATTATTTTACATCATAAAAAATAACTTAATAAAAAAACTATTTATATAAATAAAAATAATAAATCTATCTTAATATAACATGATACATATTTACAAATAAAGCATCAAAATACTATTTTTGATCTGTTATTAAGTGATAATTTAATATTATTCTAGAAAAAAATATTTTTCATCTATTTAAGGAAAAAACTGGAAATAAAGCACATTTATAATATTTATTACAAATCTCTATAAAAACAAATAACTATAAAATTTCTATTTCTTAGGAGAACTTTTTAAAAACAATAAATTAACATAATATTCTTCTAATTTCTCGATATATGAAAACCCTACAATAACGGTTTTCATAAGTTTTTTAATGGAATTCTGATAATAATCAGTAACTTTAAAGAAAAGATAGTAAAGAATCATCTTAGTAGTTTTAGAGACCCCCTTCTTTTTTCAAAATCACATATATTTCGAATTTAACCAACTCACAACGAATATGCTGTATTTTGAATCAGAATGTAAGAATTAACCATTTTGCCATTCATTTCAATTATGAGCATTTTACCATCTTTTTTATAAATACTCTATATTGTATAATTGATGCGGCAAAACTCTGACAAATGGAGCCATTGGAATATAATCATGAAACGAATCCTGCTCGCAGAAGATGATAACGATATGCGTCGCTTTCTCGTAAAAGCCCTAGAACGTGCAGGCTACGAAGTCGCCGACTTCGATAATGGTATTAGCGCATATGAACGTTTACAAGAAGAACCATTTTCCCTTCTCCTGACTGATATTGTGATGCCAGAGATGGACGGAATCGAACTCGCACGACGTGCTACTGAGATTGACCCTGATTTACGAGTAATGTTCATTACAGGTTTTGCAGCGGTAGCACTCAATTCAAATAGTGATGCCCCTCCTGATGCAAAGGTTCTCTCTAAGCCATTTCACTTACGTGAACTCGTCAATGAAGTTGAAAAGATCCTTATCGCTGCTTAAAAAGTATTTTTTAAAGTTATTTGCATCTGTTGAAAGAGAAAATTAAATTAGGCATTGACGTTTGGCATTCTATATGGTGTATGCAACATCAATGAATGGGCGTGTAGCTCAGCGGGAGAGCACTACGTTGACATCGTAGGGGTCACAGGTTCAATCCCTGTCACGCCCACCATTCAACTTTATAGTATAAATAAATTATTGAGTTATCGTATTCTTCCAAGGTACTGGATGCGTAAATAAAGATTCGGAAATAAGATTTTGCAACATGCCTCTACAAAGGGCATACTTTACGGAGTGTTTCTAATATTTTTTACGTTCTGATAGCGCCTCTTGGGGGAAGCCATCTAAAAGTATCACAAACGTAATAACAGCCTCATTTTGCAACAGATTAGAAGTTTGATTTTAAAATTCTTTCCACAAGCATAGGCTTCCGTTCTGAAAAATATTGTTTGTTTCCTGATCTATCCACTGTTTTTCTTAATTCTTTCATGTCTATTGGTATACAACTTGTTGTCCAAACAGTTAGATATAACCACAGTCACTTCGATAGATATAAAACACTTAACCTTAGAGCTGTATTTTGAGTTTACCAATTACAGATTATAATAAAATATTAAAAAGAGTAAAAAACACGATAAAAGCAAATTTTTTCATTCTAAAAATACATTGATTTATAATCATGTTTTATTGTTTGCTATGTTGAATGAGAAATCCGAATATCGTAATGTTTTCTTATTTCAAACCTATTTATATTGAATCAAACAAAACCGTCTCTCTTACACGTCATAAGAGGAATTAGTATTAAGTAAAAATTGTATAAAAAAGCACAAAAATGCCGATAAATGCCTCAAGTACTGAGATCTATTGCAACATCGGAGGCTGACAAATAGGCAAAGTGTATGATAATGTCAGCTTATTTCTTCATAAGTGTAAAGATGATGGAGCTCAATGGATTTATCATTGTACCATTCACGAGCGCCAGCGTGAAGTGAGCTTTAAGAGATATCTCTTAAAACAAAGCCTGTAAAATGGCATTCTCTTCACACTGTATTCCTATTGAAATAATGATCACCTTGAACCGTGTGAGTTTAGATCTTCAGAGCTCATCTGCATAACATTTTAATGTGATTGTTATCCAATATTAAAATACTTCTCACATGATGTACAAGCTATAAAGAAATAAGAAAAAACATTTGAAAATGTAAATATGAAATCTAAAAATTTAACTCTAAGATACAACCTATCTTCATTCATATAAATATACAGTGTATATTCTTAAACCTATAAGACTAAGAAAACCTAAACATTGATGAAACCTACAATCCTACCTGAAAAACAGTGACAATCATGTTAAATCAAATTGTCCGCAAGTGTCTCTCACTGAAAAAAACAATATCTTATCTGGACGGCACATATAACATCTTTTTATACGAAAAAACTATAAAGAAGTAATTTGTTATGAATCACAGCTTCCAATACAAGAAGATATTTTCACCTCTTGTGTCATCTGTAAATTCTCATCATAAACAGATATCGTTTTTATTCTTCAATGTTTCATAAACTGTTCTAAATCGAATCCATCATGCCTTGTATCTAATAAAAATCGATCTTACCAAAGATCATGCCAAAAAACGTAATAATATTATTCATAAAAAATAAAAAAAATCACAATAGATGTTTTTTGGCAATTTCACCAGCATTAGCAGCAATGCTTAAATCTAATCTAAGAAATAAAATATTCATTTTCAGAAAGATGAAAAGAAGCTCTTAAAAAATAATTTTTACAATCTGTTTCCTAAAGCATGTAATGTAGTAGCAACACGCGGCACGAAAATGCAATGCTATAAGTTTCAATAATCAAAAACAATTATTACTGAAAAAAGATAAAACAGCATTATTTTATACTAAAACAGTCAACAGAAAACGTGTAGCAACAAAATAAACCAAAAAACATCAAAAAGGTTCGGGATTATACAGAAAAATAAGCTAATAGAATAAAAGGAAAACTCTCTAACTTTTTATAGCCTATAAATATCATTTAAACATGGTGATCCCGACAGGATTCGAACCTGTGACCCACGGCTTAGAAGGCCGTTGCTCTATCCAGCTGAGCTACGGGACCCAACTGATTATTTTCTCAATTCAAAATAGCATCTTCAATTCAATGTGTCCAAGAATGCTGCCGATCACTGCGAAAATTATCAGAATAAGAAATAGCACGTCGAATCGATGTATGTTTCTTTTCTACACGGTAAGAGATAGCATTCTTACGTGCAAAAGCAATCGCTTCTTCCTTCCTATTAAATCGAATCTTTACCTGATTATTCATATCAGACGTTGCCGTATAGCCCATAAGAGGTTCAAGCATTTTTGCTTTCATTGGCTCATACTCTAGAATCCAAAAACCTGTATTCCCCTTACCTGACTGCATAGCTGTCTTAGCAGGACTATAAATACGTGCGATCATGCCTTTTTCCTTCAGATTACACAACGCTTGGATGATAGTTTCTCACCACACGTACCCAATTGGGTCATTCTCACACACTCAATCAAATATGGTCGGAGCGATAGGATTCGAACCTACGACCCCCTGATCCCAAATCAGGTGCGCTACCAGGCTGCGCTACGCTCCGCCATTTACATTTACTTGATGCACATTTCCTAAAATTTTCATAACAGAAGTGCAAGAGAAAAACACACTTTTTTTAAATTTTGTTGCATTTCTTTACAAAAAAGCACATTTTTTAATTTTTCCCCTACTCAATAACAAATTTATTGACAAATAGTAGAAAATAACCTCCGTAAAAAATCCAATCTATATTAAAAAAGAATGAATTTCTCTATAAGGACTTCATAATTTTTATCCTGTTTTAAGCAAGCTCTCACTGTATCAAAACGCATTTCACAGATACAGTTTTAGAAAAAAACGACTTAAATATCATAGATAAATTTTCCCAAAGAGAACATAAGCCAAAGAATTCAGCTGTATTAAGCTTTTTTCCCCTCTTTTTCTATCTTCCCAAAGACTCTTTTATTAAAAACTCTAGAATCTGCGACAATTCATATTCATAAACAACAAACATTTTTTCAAAGCACAAAGGTTTCATTATAAATAAAATAAAGCGCTCTTTTTAGAAAAATTTTCAAATGCGAAGATGAAAAGAATTCAACATCATACAATAAAATCTCAAAGTTATTTAAAATAAACACATGACAAAAGTAAAAAACACTATTTTTCTCTCTTATATAGATATCCAAAAAAGAAAAAATTTAAATGACTTGTCTTTTCACATATTGAAACGATAATAAAAGGACAGAATAAGTAAGCCATGATAAGGAGTATTTACGGATTTCTTCTATTTAAAACTTCAGCAATAACAGCACGTGTTATTTTTCTTTTTCTTTGTAATGCCAACTGATCAACAGAATCAATAACACGCTTCAATGAAAATAAAGAACGTTCACAACGGCTTACAAGATAATAAACCGTATCTGGATGTACAATAAGTTGCCTATCGGAAAAAAGCTTAAAAGCAACAGCTGTTAACAATGCCTCATCAGGCTGATTAATTTCAACGAACATCACCGAATTAAGACGACTTTTTAGATCATTTAACGTTAAATTCCAAGCGGAAGGAAGTGTTCGTGCCGTCATCAATAAAGTAGCTTGTCGTGCATCAAGATTTCTTTGCTTAATACTGTTAATTAAATGAAAAAGTTCTGTCTCATTGATTTCACCTGTATCAATATCCTCTATTAAAAATGATCTTCCTAAAGAAGCCATAGTAACAGCCTGACCAAGTTCATTGTACTGAATCCTGAAAGCATCTGCTTTTTGGAGCCATATATTAGAAAAGTGCGTTTTTCCAGATCCTTCTTTACCAACCAAAACTGCAATAGGTAAGCTCCAATTGGGCCAGTGATCAATAAGCTGAAAAGCCATACGATTGCTTTCCGTTACCACTAAATCCTCAAATTGAAAAATCGGATCATAAGGAAAATTTAAAGATAATTGCGTTTCACGCCCATTCATTTTAGCGACTCCGAATTTCCGCTTCGCGAATACATCTGAGAACTCAGATAAGTATGAAGAGCAAAACGAACTAAAACGCCAACAGCCGCTGCCGCAGGAACAGCAACAAGCATACCAGTAAAACCAAAGAGTGAAGAAAAAGCAAAAAGTGAAAACATCAACCATACGGGATGTAATCCCACTGATGAACCCACAAGCTTGGGTTGAAGAATATAACCTTCAATAAATTGACCAATTAAAAAAAGTGCCATCACAACAATGATTCCCCCCCAATTATTGGGATAAAACTGGACCCATGCAATACCAACAGAAAGGACCAAACCACTCATTGTGCCGATATAAGGAACAAAGCTAATAAGACCAATAAACATACCAATCAAAAGACTAAAATTGAGTCCTGCAATCGTTAAACCAATAGCATAATAGCCTCCCAATATGAGACAAACTGTTCCTTGTCCACGAACAAAGCCTGCAATAGCTCTATCCATTTCATGAAAAATACTACGGACGGTTTCAAGATGATCACGCGGTATTAACGAATCGATTGCTGTTACCATACGTGGCCAATCTAATAACATATAAAATGCCACCACAGGTGCCACAACAAATAGGCTAACGATATTAACGATAGATTTTCCTGACTTTAAAAGTGAATTCAAAAGAGACGTAATAAAATCCGAACCTTCGCCCAAAAATCCTTTAATATTATTCCGTAATTCATTTGGATCACTTCCAAAATAGCGCCTTAACCAATCAAAATCATGCTCAACAAAAAAGGTTTGAATACGATTAATATAAACAGGTAAACCATCACTCATAAATTGCTGTATTTGCCAACTAATAACAGGAATCAAAATAACTAAAGCAGCAACAAAGGTAATAACAATAAATAAGGTAATAAGGACAGTCCCAAACACACGACGAATACCAAATTTTTCAAGTAATTGAACAATGGGATTGAGAAAATAAGCCAACACAATCCCTGCCACAAAAGGAAGCAAAATCGATCCAAAAACAAACATAAAAAGAATGAAAAAAATCAGCGTACCAAGCCAAAAAAAGATTTGTCTTTTCATATTATTCGGCAACGGTAATTGAGTATACGCTGGCACATAAGTCTTATAACGATCACGAGATGTATTCTCACTCACTTTCTTTCTCATAAGTTGCCAAGAAGACTGTCCGTGATTATCTGATATCTTGCTCATAAAATATCCTAAAAAAATCTTCACAAAAAATTATAAACAACTTCAAAATAAGCTACAAGAAAAGTTGCTTATTTTCTTATCAATATCTCTTGCAGAGAGAACTCTATCATGGCATTGCATAATATCAAAACCTGATTTTCCATTAAAGGAAGGCTCCAATGAGCAATCAAGATCTTATAAAGAATAAATCCAAAGTCGGCCTTACCTACGCAAAAGCCGGTGTAAACATCGATATGGGTAATGCCATGGTAGAAAAAATCAAACCCTTTATACGCGCTACAAAACGAGCCGGAGCAGATGCAGAAATTGGTGGGTTTGGTGGCCTTTTTGATTTAAAAGCCGCTGGCTTTACAGATCCTATCCTCGTAGCAGCCAATGATGGAGTGGGAACAAAATTAAAAATTGCTATCGAAGTAGGTCACCATAATACTGTAGGTATTGATCTCGTTGCTATGTGTGTCAATGATTTACTTGTACAAGGAGCTGAACCGCTCTTTTTTCTGGATTATTTTGCAACTGGAAAGCTCGACCCTGAACAAGGGGCTGCGATTGTTTCTGGTATTGCAGAAGGATGTAAACAAGCCGGTGCTGCTCTTATTGGAGGAGAAACTGCAGAAATGCCAGGAATGTATGCAGAGGGAGATTATGATCTAGCCGGTTTTGCTGTAGGAGCATGCGAACGTAGCAAGCTACTCCCTTCAAAAGATTTGATAGAAGGTGATGTTATATTAGGTCTAAGCTCCTCTGGAATTCATTCCAATGGCTTTTCGCTTGTTCGACGAATCATCCAGCAAAATTATCTCAAATGGAATGACCCTGCCCCTTTTTCCCCTGAAAACAGCCTTGGTATAGCACTTCTTACACCAACACGCATTTATGTAAAATCGCTTCTTCCTATCATGCGAAAATATGAAGGGATTAAAGCTCTTGCTCATATTACGGGTGGAGGCTTTCCTGAAAATATTCCACGTGTCCTTCCATCTTCTCTCTGCGCTGAAATTAATCTTTCTACCATCAATGTTCCAGCAGTATTTTCATGGATTGCCAAACAAGGTAAAATAGAAGAAAGAGAAATGTTAAGAACATTCAATTGTGGTATTGGCATGATCATTATCGTAGCACAGCATGCAGCTGAAACAATTACACAAGCTCTTGAAAGAAAAGGAGAAACTGTAACTCCCCTTGGTATTTTAACAAAATGCCAAGATCAAAATAAAGGAATACTTTATCAAGGGGTACTGCATTTATGAAAAAACAAATCGTCGTTTTCATTTCTGGTAATGGGTCCAATATGGTCGCCCTTGCTCAAGCTAGTCAACAAAAAGAATATCCTGCTGAAATTGTCGCGGTTATTTGCGATAATCCGCGTGCAAACGGTATTGTAAAGGCGCAAAACCATAACTTACCTATTCATATTGTTGATCGTAAAATTTACAAAACAAAAGAAGAGCATGAAGAAGATATTTTTACGATTTTAGATCAATATAAACCAGATTTTCTCTGCTTTGCAGGGTATATGCGTCTTATCTCACCACGTTTTGTAAAACTTTATGAAGGACGAATTTTAAACATTCATCCTTCTCTTTTGCCTTCATTTAAAGGCTTAAACACACATGAAAAAGCTTTACAAGCAGGTGTAAAAATCACGGGTTGCACTGTTCATCTTGTTACAGAAGACATGGATGCAGGAAAAATCCTTGCCCAAGCAGCCGTTCCAGTCTATCCCCATGATACTGCTGAGTGCTTAGCAGAAAGAGTTCTTAAAGTAGAGCATAAACTCTATCCTGAAGCTTTAAAAGCATTTATTGAAGGAAAGAGCAAAATAGTCGATACGCAACAACAGCTTTTATCTTTTTGAGTGTATCAACAATCTATTAATCAGCATATTTCAATGCTTTACACATAGTTTCTGCTCAGTATCTACAATTGAAAATCTCTATGAAATGTTGACATAATAGAGCCCATCTCTTCATAAATTTTTGCACAAAACATGTGATTTTTTGAATTTTATTTCATTTTCAAAATTCTTCTTCTTTATTTAGTTCTATGACATTATCATAAGCTCTATTTATCAAAATGCTCTCGTCTTTAGCCTAAAAAATCTTAAAATACGCAATTTTTCTATTGCATAAATTTTTTCTCATGATGAAAGTGTTTCTTTAACTGTTACAGCTAACTGTTTGAGTGTAAAAGGTTTAGATAAAAAACCAAAAACAGCATCTTGTGGAAGATTTTTAGCAAAAGCATCTTTTGCATATCCAGAAACGAAAAGAAATTTGATACCAGGATATTTTTTACGGACTTCCTTCAATAAAGTGGGCCCATCCATTTCTGGCATCACCACATCGGAAACAATAATATCAACATCTCCTTTTTGTTCCTCAAGAATAGAGAGTGCTTCCGCCCCACTTGCTGCCTCTAAAACCGTATATCCTCTCATTTGAAGAGCTCTTACCCCTCCCATTCTGACCGCATCTTCATCTTCAACCAATAAAACAGTCGCAGATCCTGTTAAGTCTATATTTTTATCTTTCTCTTCATCTTTTTCAATCTTTTGAGAAATTTCTCCTTTTATATTGGGGATATAACGGGGAAGAAAAATATGAAATGTTGCTCCTTCACCTTCTTTACTTTCACAATAAATATACGCACCGCTCTGCTTGATAATTCCATAAACCATTGATAAACCAAGTCCTGTTCCTTTTCCAACTTCTTTTGTTGTAAAAAATGGCTCAAACATTTTTTCTTGTATAGCAGCAGATATACCAGCCCCTGTATCTGAAATAGTCAATTGCACATACTCGCCAATTGCTAATCCAAGATGATTAAATTCAGCACTTTGTTGCTTTGTAATATTATTTGTTGCAATCGTAACAATACCTCCATCTAACATGGCATCACGCGCATTAATAACCAAATTCATAATAACACGCTGAAAAGATGCTTGATCAACTTCAACGCTCCACAAATCTCTTCCATGGATAATTTTTAACTGAATATTATTCCCCAAAAGTGGTAAAATAAGATTGCGGATATCTGATAAAAATTCAGTAAAATCGACTTCTTCAGGTCGAAGTGTTTGCTTTCTAGAAAAAGCTAATAATTGCTGGACAAGAGCAGCTGCACGATTAGCATTGTTTTTAATATTGATCAGATCAGCATGAGCAGGATCAGAACTACGATGCGTATTTAAAAGAAGATCACACGACATTAAAATTGCTGTTAAAACATTATTAAAATCATGAGCAATGCCGCCAGCCAATTGTCCTACAGCTTGCATCTTCTGACTTTGCATCATTTTATCTTCAAGAGTTTTTTGTTCGGTTGTTTCAATCACAGAGATAATAAGCAAATCTTGCAATGCATCACCGTGATAGGGCGGTACAGACATAATATGGAGCCGTAAATGGCATTCTTCATTTTTTTCTAAAACAGTTTCTAGAGAAACAAAATAATTTTTATTTGTCGCAATTCTCTGAAAAGAACGCTCTAACTGCACACAATCACGACGAGAAATAACATCATAAAAATTGACAGCTTTGTCCATACATCCCGTGAGTGATGAAAAAGCTTTATTCATATGAACCAATTGCCCTGCATGATCCACCACGGCTATTGCAAAAGGACTCGCATCAAAATATTCTCCTAATATACTGGGTAATTTTAATTGATCATCCTCTTCTTTTTGTATTTGTTGTGGAATGATCACAACACGATAAATGGCTTCCTCTTCTAAGAGAGAAGAAACAGATATAAGACAATGGAATATTTTCTCACAAGTCGTGTGTGAATTTAAACATAACGAAAACCTATAAGGTAAAGAGTAACCTGAACTTTGATATCTGTTGGTTTGTAAACAGATATCACTCCATGAGCTCTTAGCACCAACGCTATCAAATAACGAATCAAAATTATGTTGACCAATTGAGAAATTCGCTAAATCAATTGAAAACCATTCTGCAAAAGTCGCATTGGCATAAAGAATAGTTCCTTGTCTATTAACGGATACAAAACCAATAGAAGCTTGATCCAAGTGATTGATAGCCTCTTGAAGGTTCGAGAAAAAAACTTCTCGCGTTTGTTGTAAGTGCGAAATATCAGTAATACGCCAAAATAAAAGCTTTTTTTTCTGTTTTGTGATAGGTTGAACGGAAATATTATACCAAACAGATTTTTTTGGTGTAGAATCGGTAAAAATTGGTTGTTCTACTCTCAATTCCTCTTGCGCTGCAAGATTATTACAGGCTGCAACCTTTAAGCGGTACGAGAGTGCACCAGCTCCTGGAAGATCCGCAATAACCCTATAACAAGACACTTCAGGCTTATAGGTCAGAATTTTTCGATAGTTTTGATTAGAATAATAAACAAAACCAGAAAGATCAGAGATTACAATTGCATCATCGCTCCTATTAAAGATGCTAAAATCAAAATCTTCATGCGACCACACATGATATCTTAAAATTCCCATTCCACACAAAACGAGTGTTGCAACACCGATCATTGCTAGAATCAAAAAAGATATTGATATCGCCTGTTGCAAATAGTTTTGTGGATAAAAAAAACCTAAAATACCCACAATGAAAAGAAAACCTAATACAAAAACAACACCAAAAATCACAACTCTCCGGTGAAACGAAGACGCTGATCTTTCATTATTTTGAAAATCTTTATCCATCTCTCTTTGCCTTAGCTTATAGCTATTTCTTATGTCACAAACTTCCTTTATATTCGTTGTTATGTTGTTATAAAGTATATACTATGATATTATCTAAGATAAGCTCGCTTAATATTCAAAAGTTTATTTCTTACATTATAAGTGAATCTTTTGAGGGTATGTTTATAACTTTATCTCAATAAAAAATAATATTTCCATCCAAAATGGGAGAAAATCTATGTATATCTGGTTATCAGAGCAGATAGGCGTATCTGCTGCAAACATAACGATAAGCTTTTTGCTTTTTATAATAACAATCGCAGCTATTACCGTAATTATCGTGTTTTTACGTCGCTTAAGTACAGGAAGATACAGCATTAATAGAAAAAAAAGTCTATCACGATTAGCATTATGTGAAGTAATTTCTATAGATCGAGCACGCCGCCTTGTTTTAGTCCGTTGCGATAATAAAGAACATTTGCTCCTTATTGGCGGATTAACAGATGTAGTTGTAGAATCCGATATTACTGATACATCAAAAATACAAAAAAGAAAAATACACACACATCTAAATTCCGCCCCTCCAGAAAGAAACGATGTATCGGATAAAAGTCCCTCTCCTTTTACGAATCAAGCGGTAAAAGATTCAGCCATCACCGCCGAAATTGAGGGGCGGCAAGAACCATCTTTATTCATTCCTACCCATCAAAAATAAAAATATACAATTTTATCACCACGAATTTCGTTTGTTTATCATCTCAATAACCTTAATCATCGCGATAAACTCTTTCACGTCGTTCGTGACGTTCTTGCGCTTCCAATGACAAAACGGCTATCGGCCGAGCCTCAAGACGCTTGATACTAATGGGTTCGCCGGTTTCTTCACAAAAACCGTATGTCCCATTATCAATGCGCTCTAAAGCAGCATCTATTTTTGAAATAAGTTTCCTCTGACGATCACGAGCACGTAATTCGATTGTACGATCAGTTTCACAAGAAGCCCGATCAGTCAAATCGGGCTGACCAACATTCTCTTCCTGCAAATTTTCCAAAGTCTCACGAGCTTCTTTTAATATATCATTCTTCCAAGAAACCAATTTAGCACGAAAATACGCCTTTTGCCGCTCATTCATAAAAGGCTCATCTTCACTAGGGCGATATTGACCATCAATCTCTTCGCTCATGCAATAAAAAACCTCCACATATGCTATGTGCGGTCTATATATTGTGCAATACCCATCAACACAAGAGTAAAATGTTTTTTCATAACAATCGACGAATATATCTAAATGCACTGTTTAGGTTTGATCGCTTTTTTATGTAGATTGAATTCTTGATCAAATCTCATCCAGAATCATTTTTCTCGCTTATTGAAAAACTTTAAAAAGAAGGAAATCAGATATCAGAGCCATCCCTCCCCTACTCCCTACATTGTTAAAAATCTAAATGAAGCAACAATAAATCATTTCATCAATGCAAAAAATAAAATCTTTATAAAGGCAAAGTGTGATATTCACGTTTCAAATACATCAAAGCATCTTTTTCTTTATTACAGTTGATTGCAACAACCTCACCAATCAAAACACAATGGGTTGCGTGTTCGTGCCAACAAATCAAACGACAATCAAACGACGCTAGAGCGTCTGAAAGACTAGGCGCCCCCGTTTGCAAAGCTCCCCATTGAGCAACATCAAAACGCTCATTTTGTGTAGAATTGCAACGCCTCGAAAAAACATCCGCTAATGAGCGATGTTTTCCTGCCAAGCTATTAACACAAAAATTTCCATTCTCCATAAACACCTGATTCTTTAAATTATGACGCATGAGACAAACAAGAAGGGTTGGAGGATCATCAGATAAAGAACAACACGCCGAAACAGTCACCCCACGTCTTCCCTTAATACCATTTGTTGTCACAATATGCACAGCTCCTGCAAAAAGACTCATGGCATCTCGATATTCTTGGGAAGAAACCGCAATAGTATGTTTATGTTGAAGTTCAGGCATCAAATATGTTTTATGATTCGACATATCTTTCACTTATAAAGCTTTAAAATTTCAAGCAATCTTTCCATAAAAAGACCTATAATACATATTTTTTCTTTTCCGTCATAACACAAAAAATATTTGTGTATACACAGTGATATGATAAAAACTGCCAATCTAAGGAGATTTTAATGCCCCATTCTCATCTCATTTCGCCTTCTCTCTTGGCTTCTGATTTTTCTAAACTTGGACAAGAAATGTTAGATGTTGTTGATGCTGGTGCAGATTGGCTTCATCTTGATGTTATGGATGGGCACTTTGTTCCTAACATCACCTTTGGTCCTGAAATCATCAAAGCTCTGCGCCCATTAACAAAAGCAATATTTGATGTCCACCTGATGATCGCACCAGTAGACCCTTATTTAGAAGCTTTTGCAAAAGCAGGTTCAGATATTATAACTATTCATGCTGAAGCAGGTCCACATCTTCATCGTTCATTACAAACAATCAAAAAAATGGGGAAAAAAGCAGGAATCGCACTCAATCCAAGCACCCCTGAACATGTACTTGAATATTTGCTTGATCAATTAGATCTCATTCTCATCATGACGGTCAATCCCGGTTTTGGTGGACAAAGTTTTATTCCAGAAATAAAAGATAAAATTAAGCGCGTTAAAAGCATGATTGCAAACCGCCCTATTGATCTTGAAGTTGATGGTGGTATCACCGTTGATACAATTGGGATAGCTGCAAAAGCTGGTGCAAATGTATTTGTCGCAGGCTCTGCAATTTATAAAGATGGCAATAAAGAGCTTTACAAAACACGTATTAGTGCATTGCGCCAAGCCGCAATCCTCTCACAACAAGGAAAAAAATGATGATCGCACGTTATTCCCGCCCTGCAATGGTAACAATTTGGTCTCCTGAAACAAAATATCGTATTTGGTTTGAAATTGAAGCCCATGCCTGTGATGCTCTTGCTCACTTAGGGATTATTCCGAAAGAAGCCGCCAAAGTCATTTGGGAAAAAGGGGCAGCAGCTAAATTTGATGTCAATCGTATTGATGAAATTGAAGCAATTACCAAACATGATGTTATCGCATTTCTAACCCACCTAGCTGAATTCATTGGACCAGAAGCACGTTTTATCCACCAAGGTATGACATCATCTGATGTTCTCGATACAACGCTGAACATTCAATTGATGCGTGCGAGTGATATTTTGCTAGAGGATATAGATCAACTTCTTGAAGCATTAAAAAGACGTGCTTTTGAGCATAAAGAGACAATCACCATTGGGCGGAGTCATGGCATTCATGCTGAACCGACAACATTTGGAATCAAGTTTGCTCTTGCATACGCTGAATTTTCTCGTTGTCGCAAACGTCTTCTTGCTGCACGAGAAGAAATTTCTACTTGCGCGATTTCAGGAGCTGTAGGAACTTTTGCTAATATCGATCCACGCATTGAAGAACATGTAGCAAAAGCCTTGAAAATGCGTACTGAACCGGTTTCCACCCAAGTAATACCAAGAGATCGTCATGCTATGTTTTTTGCAACACTTGGTGTTATTGCTTCCTCTATTGAAAGGCTAGCAATAGAAATACGCCATTTACAACGAACAGAAGTTCTTGAAGCAGAGGAACATTTTTCACCTGGGCAAAAAGGTTCATCGGCAATGCCTCATAAACGTAATCCAGTTTTAACAGAAAATTTAACTGGATTAGCCCGTATGGTACGTGCATTTGCACTCCCAGCCATGGAAAATGTAGCTCTTTGGCATGAACGTGATATTTCCCATTCATCTGTTGAGCGTTATATTGCTCCAGATGCGACTATTACACTTGATTTTGCTCTTTCTCGCCTCACATCTGTCATTGAAAATCTCATTGTCTATCCAGAAAATATGCAAAAAAATCTCAATAAATTCCGCGGTCTTGTTCACTCACAACGGGTTCTTTTAGCACTCACACAAGCAGGGATTAGTCGTGAAGATTCTTATCGGATTGTACAACGAAATGCGATGAAAGTTTGGGAACAAGGAAAAGATTTTTTAGAAGAACTCCTCAACGACAAAGATGTTACCAAAGCTTTAAGTGAAGAAGAACTTCGCGAAAAATTTGATCTTTCTTACCACACCAAACATATCAATACGATTTTTAAACGTGTTTTTGAAGAACAATAAAGCGACATAGAAAACCAAAATCCATTCAACCTATGATCAAAAATCTGTTGTAACAAAGAAAACAATTCATGAAAGCAAATCAACTCGATATTCTTATTGTTCCTGGTTACAAAGGATCTGGTCCAGATCATTGGCAAACACGCTGGGAAAAAAAATTGTCGACAGCCAGCCGCATTGAACAACTCCATTGGTCAAAGCCTGTTTGTGAAGAGTGGGTTAACAAAGTTAAAACCGCCATCGCAAAAGCTCAAAGGCCTGTTATGCTTATTGCTCATTCATTAGGAGTTCCCAGTGTTATTCATGCAACTGTACAAAATACAGAAAAAATTTGTGGCGCTTTCTTTGTTGCACCTCCAGATGTCGCCAATGAAAAAATACGTCCCAAACATTTAATGACATTTGGCCCCTATCATCGCCAAAAGCTTCCTTTTCCTTCTATTGTCATAGCCAGTCGCAACGATGAGTTTTGTCAATTTTCAGTAGCAGAAAAAATTGCCAATGATTGGGGATCACTCTTTGTTGATGCTGGGTATTCTGGCCATATTAACGCAGAATCCGGACACGGACCTTGGCCTGAAGGGCTTATGGTCCTCTCTCACTTTCTTGCAAAAATTTGATCCAAAAGAGGTGATCTTCTTTCTCATCGCTTATGTATCTTCACCTTTGGGTAAACGTGTAATGATAAAAATTATAAAAGTATCATAGCAATATCATTGAGAAATTCTATCAATTAGGATAGTATCATTTATCAATGTTATTAAAAACCTCTCAAGATAAATAGAGAATCATGATGAATCGTCGCCACCGTATTTATGAAGGCAAGGCTAAAATTTTATATGAAGGACCTGAACCAGGGACTTATATTCAATTTTTTAAAGATGATGCAACTGCCTTTAATGCAAAAAAACATGAAATTATCGACGGAAAGGGCGTTTTAAACAACCGAATTTCGGAACATATTTTTAGCCATCTTGGACGTTTGGGCATCCCAACACATTTTATCAAACGTATAAACATGCGCGAACAGCTTATTAAAGCGGTGGAAATCATTCCGTTGGAAGTTGTTGTTCGCAATGTTGCTGCCGGCTCTCTTGCTAAGCGTTTAGGACTGGAAGAAGGAACCCCGCTTCCGCAATCCATCATTGAATTCTACTATAAAAATGATTCTCTCGATGATCCTATGGTAACGGAAGAACATATCACAGCTTTTGGATGGGCTGTGCCACAAGAGATAGAAGATATCATGCAACTTTCAATTCGTATTAATGATTTTCTTTCTGGGCTTTTTGCCGGTGTTAACATCCAATTAATTGATTTTAAAATGGAATTTGGTCGCCTGTGGGAAGATGAAACAATGCGCATTGTTCTTGCTGATGAAATCTCTCCTGATTCTGCACGACTATGGGATATGCACACACAAGAAAAAATGGATAAAGACCGTTTTCGTCGTGATATGGGAGGGCTTATTAATGCCTATCAAGAAGTTGCCAAACGTCTTGGTATTATGAATGAAAACGAACCAACACGACCAAGTGGTCCCGTTCTCGTAAAGTAAAAACAAGGTAAAAAACATCACCTTATACAACCCCCCCTCTTCAAAGGAGAGGTTCTTTTAACAAGCAGGAAGCAAAAAATGAAAGCACGCATTACGGTTACTTTAAGAGAAAGCGTTCTTGATCCACAAGGAGAAGCAATTGTCGGTGCTTTAAAAAGTTTGGCTTTCGAAGGCATTCAATCTATTCGTCAAGGAAAGGTTTTTGATATTGTTCTTGATGATTTACCTTCTGAAACTGCAAAGAAAAAACTTGAACAAATGTGTGAAGAGTTACTCGCAAATACTGTCATCGAAAATTATACAATCGAACTTCTGTAAGTGAAACGCTCATGAAAACTGCCATCATTCAACTTCCTGGATTAAATCGTGATCGAGATATGGTTGCAGCATTACATCATATAACGGGAGTTGAGCCACTAAAAATTTGGCAAACAGAAACAACAATTCCAGATGTAGATGTTATTATTATTCCTGGTGGTTTTTCCTATGGCGACTACTTAAGATGTGGTGCGATTGGAGCGCGAACTCCCGTCTTAAAAGCCATTCGTGAAAAAGCACAAGAAGGTACGACAATTATAGGTATCTGTAATGGATTTCAAATTTTGTTGGAAGCAGGATTATTACCCGGTACTTTAATGCGTAACGCTTCTTTAAAATTTGTTTGTCGTGAAATCAAGCTTGAAGTCGTCAACGCCAAGACAAAATTTTCTCGATATTATTCTAAAGGACAAATTATTCGTTGTCCTGTTGCCCATCATGACGGAAATTATTTTGTTGATAGTGAAACATTGAAACAAATGGAAGACAATGAACAAATTGTTTTTCGCTATGCAGAAAATACAAACCCGAACGGCTCAATGAAAGATATTGCTGGTATTGTTAATAAAGCTGGTAATATTCTTGGTATGATGCCCCATCCTGAAAACTTTATTGAACCCGCCCACGGAGGTACTGACGGTCGTTTACTTTTTCAAAGTGCTTTAGAGTTAGTAAATGGATAATGCTGCAAAAATACTCGCGCTCCATAATTTAAAAAAATAAGGATTTATACCATTTCTTGCTTCATAAAGCTATAAACAAAGCTCTTCACAAACAACAATGGATATTATTTTCTAAACACATAATTATTTAAGACCATTTTTAGTCTTAAATCCCACCAAACAAACGGACAAAATCTTCAGCTTACTGTCTATAAATATTTTTATTATTAAACAACATGATTGTTTATAATATAAGCTGCTAGGTTAAAAAAATAAAAATACTAAATTTCGATTAATTTGACGGATAAATACTCATGAAGCCTTGCAATAACATCACTATTACATCAGAACTCATTGCACAACACGGGCTAAAAGAAGATGAATATCAACGTATCCTAACGTTAATTGGTAGAGAACCAACATTTACTGAACTAGGAATTTTTTCTGCGATGTGGAACGAACATTGTTCCTATAAATCATCTAAAAAATGGCTAAAAACTCTTCCGACAGAAGGAAAATGTGTCATCCAAGGACCTGGTGAAAATGCTGGTGTTGTCGATATTGGCGAAGGACAATGTGTTGTTTTCAAAATGGAAAGCCATAACCACCCTTCTTATATTGAACCTTATCAAGGTGCAGCGACAGGTGTTGGTGGTATTTTACGTGATGTCTTTACAATGGGAGCCCGTCCTGTTGCTGCTATGAATGCATTGCGATTTGGTGCTCCTGATCACCCACGAACACGCCATCTTGTTTCTGGTGTTGTTTCTGGAATAGGTGGTTACAGCAATTCTTTTGGTGTTCCAACGGTTGGTGGAGAAGTAAATTTTGATGAGCGTTATAATGGCAATATCCTTGTTAACGCTTTTGTCGCCGGTATTGCAAAGACAGACGCCCTTTTTTATTCTAAAGCACAAGGTATTGGACTCCCTGTTGTTTATCTGGGTGCAAAAACAGGACGTGATGGTGTCGGTGGAGCAACAATGGCTTCTGCTGAATTTGATTCTTCAATCAGTGAAAAACGTCCAACCGTTCAAGTCGGTGATCCTTTTACAGAAAAATGTCTCCTTGAAGCATGTTTAGAGCTCATGGAACTTGGAGCCGTGGTTGCTATTCAAGATATGGGGGCAGCAGGACTCACCTCTTCTGCCGTTGAAATGGGAGCAAAAGGAAATCTGGGGATACAGCTTAATCTTGATACAGTTCCTGTTCGAGAAGAAAACATGACAGCCTATGAAATGATGCTTTCTGAAAGTCAAGAGCGTATGCTCATGGTCCTTAAACCAGAACTAGAAAAGCAAGCAGAAGCAATTTTTCATAAGTGGGGACTACATTTTTCTATCATTGGAAAAACAACCGATGATTTACGTTTTCGTGTATTTCATCAAGGGGAAGAAGTTGTCAATCTTCCCATCAAAGAGCTTGGTGATGAAGCGCCTGTTTATGATCGTCCTTGGAGTGAGCCGGCAAAAAAAACACCCTTGAAAGCAGAAGACGTCAAAAAAGTTGAAAATCTTGGTGATGCGCTTCTGTGCTTATTGAATTCTGCTGATCAAAGTTCTCGGCGATGGGTTTATGAACAATATGATACCCTTATCCAAGGAAATAGCCTTGTTTGTCCAGGAGGTGATGCAGGCGTTATCCGTGTAGGAAACAACAGCAAACGTGCTCTTGCTTTTTCTTCTGATGTAACACCTCGCTATTGTGAAGCAGACCCTTATGAAGGGGGGAAACAAGCTGTCGCAGAATGCTGGCGAAACATTAGTACGACAGGTGCAACACCACTGGCTGCTACAGATAATCTCAATTTTGGTAACCCTGAAAAACCTGAAATTATGGGACAGCTGGTTTTTGCTATTAAAGGTATAGGAGAAGCTTGTAGAATCCTTGATTTTCCTATCGTTTCAGGCAATGTTTCTCTTTACAACGAAACAAATGGGGAAGCCATTCTTCCAACCCCCACAATTGCTGGTGTAGGCCTTCTTAATGATTGGTCTAAAATGGTAACAATAAGTGGTATGCAAAATGGAGATATTCTTGTTTTAGTAGGAAATTGCGGCTCCCATTTAGGACAATCAATCTATGCACGTAACATTTTAAATATTGATGCAGGCGCCCCCCCACCTGTAGATTTACAACTTGAAAAAAAGCATGGTCAATTTGTTCGAGATGTCATACATCGTGGTTTTATTCACGCCGCCCATGACCTTTCTGACGGAGGATTAGCGATAGCACTTGCTGAAATGGTGATTAAAGCAGGTAAAGGAATCAAAGTAAAGTTAAGCAATAAATCACCCCATCATGCAGAACTTTTTGGAGAAGACCAAGGACGTTATCTTTTAGCCGTCAAACCTCACTCTCTTAATAGTCTTAAAGAGCGTGCACAAATCAATACAGTTTCTTTAACAGAGCTAGGTCAAGTCGAGGGTACTTCTCTTAATATAGATGGGATATTAACACTTTCTATAGACAAACTCACAAAAGCCTATGAAAACTGGTTTCCACAATTTATGGGTGAAGAGTAAAAATTGTTTTTTCTCTTAAACAGCCTTTATAAAAAATGAACAACATAGGAGAATAATGATGGCAATGAGTGCCCATGCAATTGAAACGCTTATTCGTGAAGGCATTCCTGATGCTACAGTAAGAATTCGTGATCTTGCTGGAGATGGGGAACATTATGCTGCAGAAGTTATTTCTGAAAGTTTTCGTGGTAAAACCCGTGTTCAACAACATAAAATGGTCTATGATGCCCTTAAAGGCAATATGGGAAATGACCTTCACGCCTTAATGTTGCAAACAAATGTCCCAAAATAATCTAAAATTTCTTCTTGCATTCACACATTTAATACGATTAAAAGCAGTATGAGTATAAATTACACACTGATAAAAATCTGAAATATCGAGGGATAAAAATGACCACTGTTCATGATTTTATTGACAACGAAATTAAAACAAACGACGTCATTTTATTCATGAAAGGAACACCTGACGCTCCGCAATGCGGGTTTTCGGGACAAGTTGTTCAAATTCTTGATTATTTAGGATTGAATTATAAAGGGATTAATATCTTAACTTCTAACGAATTGCGTCAAGGGATTAAAGATTACTCAAATTGGCCAACAATTCCACAGCTTTATATCAAAGGTGAATTTATCGGAGGCTGTGATATTGTTAAAGAGATGTTTCAAAACAATGAGTTACAGGAACTTTTGAAAGAAAAAAATATTTCATGTAATCAATCATAGGTATCTTTCATTTTATTCAGACTCTTAAAAAGAGCTGTTTTCAGACGAAATTTTTATTTCAAGGATGCCATATGTCATATTCAGTCGATGAACAAACGCATAGAGATGCGATTAGAAACAAAATTGGCTATAAAGAATTTGTTATTCTTATTGCTTCGCTCATGGCTATTAACGCTATAGCTGTTGATATTATGCTGCCAGCTATGCCCGATATTTTAGACGGCTTAAATGTTCTCAATGAAAATGATCAACATTATATCATTTCGAGTTATCTTATTAGCTATGGTATTGCTCAAATATTTTTCGGTCCAATAAGCGATAGGTATGGACGACGTAAACTTATTCTTCTCGGGCTCGCTTTTTATTCATTTACGGCGATTGGCTGTGCCTTTGTAACTGATTTTTCTCTCTTACTTATTTTACGTATCTTGCAAGGTATTGGAGGGGCTGCTATGCGAGTTCTTACAGTTTCCGTCGTACGTGATCTTTACAGTGGTCGAAAAATGGCAGAAGTTATGTCTATTGTTATGATGGTTTTTCTTGTTGCACCAATGGTTGGTCCCGCAACAGGACAGATCATTTTACTTCTTGGACATTGGCAATATATTTTTATTTTCATGGCAATGATTGGTTTAGGACTGATGATTTGGATTCAACTACGCTTGCCTGAAACTCTTTATGCGCAACGCTCTCTTTCCTTTTCTTCAGTTAAACACAACTTATGGATTGTAATAACCAATCGCACAACACTTTGCTATACACTTGCAACTTCCATTATTTTAGGCTGTATCTTTACCGCCGTTAATACATCACAACAAACATATGAAGGGATCTATAATCTAGGACTTTGGTTCCCTATTGCTTTTGCAGTTGGTGCTGCATTTCAAGCTCTATCATCATTCTTTAACTCTCAACTCGTTGGACGCCTTGGAATGCGGCGTATTGCTCATACTATGCTTTTGCTCTTTTGTGCCACTTCATGCATTTGGTTTATTGGGTCCATCTTAGCAGGTGGTGTTATCCCTTTTCCTTTTTATATGACGTTATATTGTATATTAATGTTTACCTGCGGTGGTATTATGGCCAATTTCAATACACTCGCTCTTGAACCTGTAGGAGAAATAGCTGGAACAGCTTCTTCTGTATCCGGCTTTCTTCAAACATCTATCGGTGCAGGACTTAGCTTTTTTATTGCCCAACAATTCGATGAAACAACCATCCCAAACTCAGCAGGATTTTTCTTTCTGAGTCTCACTGCCATACTTCTCGTCTTATGGGCTGAACGTGGTCATCTTTTTAGGCAATATCATAGTAATCCTAACGAATAAATATTATTACGAAAGATTAATAACATCTCTCTTGAACAATAAGAAAATAAACCTATCAGACAAAATAAAACATCTCCAAATAGAACACTCTTGTGTTAAACATTCACATTGTTTGTTTAAAGGTACAGCTCTCGAAATATCAAATCATTTCACGACAGCACCCATAAATGGTATAATGTAAAAAAACAAACATACCTATTGTTGCAACAACTCTTGTCTGTGAAACGGTTTATTAAAAAATATTTTGATTCTTTTCTTCAATAGTTTTTATGAAGACGGGCTGGTCTCTCATCTCATGACAGGCAAACAAACAGTTTTGATTGGTTTAACCTAAACAAGATCGAAATAAGAGAAAAACTTACGCTTTAGGTCTTTCGTTCAATATAAAAAATAATAAATTATCTTTATAAATTAATATCTTACACAATCATAAAACCATAGGGAACTTTCCCATTTATAAAATACATTTAATTGATAAATTTTCCTGATTTTGGAAATCCTCTTGGAACCAAACGCCCGACGCCCGCACGCATTCCCATCCATTCAATGAGATCATCAGCTTGACGGTTAAAGATTCGTTCAGCTGTATCTTGCCAACTTAAGCCTTCTGATAAATTAAAAGTCTTGGCATCAACAACACCACCTTCTTTATAACGCTGTAAACGAACACCTTTACCGCGATTCATTTCTGGTATTTGTTCAATAGAAAAAATAAGCATTTTACGGTTTTCACCGACTACAGCAACATGATCACCATTTACCGGAACACAAAGCTTTACCTTATCAGGAGCTTTCACATTCATCACTTGCTTTCCTTTTCGTGTATTGGCGATCACTTCTGCAGAAGAAACAATAAAACCATTACCGTGAGATGAAACCAAGAGCAATTTTTCCTCGGCGTGATGCACAAACGCTGTGAGAACATCGTGCTCATCATCCATATCAACTAAGAGACGAATAGGTTCACCATGTCCCCGCCCTCCAGGTAAATTATTTGCACCAATAGCAAAAAACTTCCCCCCCGTACTGATCAGCACAATCTTGTCGGTCGTAAATGCTGGAAAGGCTAACTTTAAACTGTCTCCTTCTTTAAAAGAAAGTGCTTTATAATCGTTCAAGTGTCCCTTCAAAGCACGCATCCACCCCTTTTCAGAAATAACAATAGTAATCGGTTCTTTTTCGATCATTGCTTGTTGAATATCATCAAGATCATGTCTTGGTGCCTCTTCAAACGTCGTACGTCTTTTCCCCAAGAGTGTTTCAGGACCAAAAGTGTTTCGAACTTTTTTGATTTCTTCTGAAATTATTTTCCACTGTTTTATAGGAGAAGCTAATAAATTCTGTAGTTTTTCTTTTTCAGCTTTCAAACTTTCAAATTCTTTACGAATTTCAAATTCCTCAAGTTTACGCAAAGAACGCAAGCGCATATTAAGAATAGCTTCAGCTTGATTTTCTGTTAATTCAAACCGATTAATCAGCTTCTTTTTCGGTTCATCCTCTTCACGAATAATCTGAATGACCTCATCGAGATTTAAATAGGCAATAAGATATCCATGAAGAATTTCCAATCGGCTATCAATTTGATCAAGCCGATAATAAGAGCGACGAATAAGCACTTCTTGACGATGTTCAAGCCATTGCTGCAAACTTTCTCGCAAAGAAAGAACATTGGGTATTTTTCCCAAAGACAAAACATTCAGATTAAGGGGAAATCTTACTTCAAAGTCAGTCAATTTAAAAAGAGACTCCATAAGGAGCTCCGGATCAACCGACCGATTTTTAGGAACAAGCACGATTCTGATATCTTCTGCTGATTCATCTTGAATATCCTCAAGCATTGGCAACCGACGTGCAAGCAACAATTCCGCAGTTTTTTCAATAAGGCGTGACTTTTGAACTTGGTAGGGAATTTCAGTTACAACGATCACGTAAGAACCACGGCTACCAGGTTCCTGATGCCAACGTGAACGCAAGCGAAAGAATCCACGCCCAACACGATAGGATTCCTCAATACTTTTTTTAGGTTCAACTAAAATTCCCCCCGTCGGAAAATCAGGACCAAGAACGAATTGATTTAATTCCTCATCATTTACATCGGGATGCGCAATCAAATGGAGCGCTGCATCACAAAGCTCAGCAACATTATGGGGTGGAATAGATGTTGCCATACCAACAGCAATACCAGAAGAACCATTTGCTAAAAGATTAGGGAAAGCTCCTGGTAAAACAACCGGCTCTTCATCTTCCTCATTATAGGTTAAACGAAAATCAATAGCATTCTCATTAATTCCTTCAAGTAACAATGCAGCCACTTCAGTCATACGTGCTTCCGTATAACGCATGGCAGCAGCATTATCACCATCAATATTACCAAAATTGCCTTGCCCATCAACCAACGGATAACGAACAGCAAAACTTTGAGCCAAGCGCACCAAGGCATCATAAATAGACGCATCCCCATGAGGATGAAATTTTCCCATGACATCACCAACAATCCGCGCACATTTCGCATAAGACTGTCCAGGATTTAGTTTGAGAAGACGCATCGCATGAACAATCCGCCGGTGGACCGGCTTCAATCCATCACGTACATCAGGCAATGCACGGTGTGTAATCGTAGAAAGTGCATAAGCCAAATAACGTTCCTGTAAAGCAGAACGTAATTCTATTGGTTCAATATGTTCTTTATCAAAAGGTAAATTCATTTTATCAGACATAGATTAAAACAACAATTCCCACAATAATAAGAAATTATTTTATAGGATTTATTTAATGAAATCTTCTATGAGTCGACTTTTTTATTAAAAGTCAATTACATAAAAACAAACGCTGCAATTAGAACATGAACAGAAAATTATATCAATTTGAAAAATTTATACATGTCCTCCCCCCCTTGTCCTAAGTAATTTATTGAAAGCTTTGTCAAATTCGACGATAATTTAACTGCCCACAAAGAGTTATTTCATCTTTTTCTGAAATGACAAAAGCACCTTTCAAACATCATCTTTTATTATAAAGATAAATTGTATAACAACCCCATTCAGTTTTTCTACGAAAAACCAAAAAAATGTTCAAAGCTTATGAAATTTAAACTTTTCAGAGTAAGTCCATAGAATGGAAAACCACATTATTCTCATAAAAACGAAGAGACACAATTCTCTGCTACAACGTTGTAAAAACTTCAATAAAAAATAAATAATATATTGACACATAAAGATAATTCATTTTTTTCAACTAAAATGAGACTCCCGAATATTATAGAGTTCTTTCATTTCTAATTTATTCATGATCAAGCAATCATAATCATTTCCTCACCTATCACAAGTGGAAGAGCCACTATAGAAACAAGGAATAAAAATGCCTCGTAAAGAATCAACACAATAGCGTTTTCCTATCTAAATTTCACAAACAGCCACACACACCGATGGCTCTTGAAAGGCATCAAAACTTCATTCTACGTAGAAAAGATGAAAACAATCCATTATCAACTTTATGAGCTATTTTTGTGAGTAGGAGCCATGCGGATTCCTAAATCACGTAATTGTGTAGGAGAAACATCAGACGGAGCACTCATCAAAAGATCAAGCGCCTGTTGATTCATAGGGAATAAAGCAACTTCACGCAAATTTTTAACACCTTGCAACAGCATAATAATGCGGTCAATTCCTGCAGCCATACCACCATGTGGTGGAGCCCCATAATGGAATGCACGATAAAGACCACCGAAACGATCTTTCACAACTTCCTTAGAAAGTCCTACAAGTTCAAAAACTTTAAGCATCATTTCTGGTAAGTGATTACGAATTCCACCTGATGCAATTTCATAACCATTGCAAACAAGATCATATTGAAAAGCTTTAATAGTAAGAGGATCTTGACAGGCAAGGGCATTTTTTCCCCCTTGAGGCATGGAAAAAGGATTATGTGCAAAATCAATCTTTTTTTCATCTTCATTCCATTCAAAAAATGGAAAATCAACAATCCACGCCAAAGAGAAACTATCTCTATCGAGAAGATCTAATTCTTCCCCTACCCTTGTGCGTGCTGCTCCGGCAAAAGATGAAAACTTTTTTGGATCGCCAGCTACAAAAAAACAGGCATCCCCACTTTCAAGCCCAAGCTGTATACGGATTGCTTCAGTCCTCTGTTCACCAATATTTTTAGCGATAGGCCCTGCTCCTTCAAATTTTCCTTCTTCTTCACGCCAGAAAATATAGCCGAGCCCTGGTTGCCCCTCGCCTTGTGCCCATACATTCATACGATCACAAAAAGCACGACTTCCACCCGTTTTAGCTGGAATAGCCCACACTTGAGCATTCTCATCATTCGCTAAAATTTGAGCAAAGACTTTGAAACCAGAATTATAAAAATGCTGAGAAACATCTTCCATAATGATCGGATTACGTAGATCAGGCTGATCAGAACCATATTTTTGCATTGCTTCATCATAGGAAATGCGAGGAAAGCTTTGTGTCACAGTCTTTCCATCTGCAAATTCTTCAAAAATAGAACGCATAATAGGTTCCATAGTTGCTAAAACATCTTCTTGCTCAACAAAACTCATTTCAACATCTAATTGATAAAATTCACCAGGAAGACGGTCGGCCCTTGGATCTTCATCTCTAAAACATGGAGCAATCTGAAAATAACGATCAAAACCTGACATCATCAACAATTGTTTATATTGCTGTGGCGCTTGCGGTAGCGCATAAAATTTTCCCTGATGAACACGACTTGGAACCAAAAAATCACGCGCTCCTTCCGGCGATGAAGCTGTCAAAAGTGGCGTCGTAAATTCCGTAAAACCATTATTTTGCATAGCTCGTCTCATAGCCGCAATAATTTCAGTCCGACGCATGATATTTTTGTGCATAGTCTCCCGACGCAAATCAAGAAAACGATATTTTAATCGAATATCTTCTGGATAATCAGGCTCACCAAAAACCGGTAAAGGAAGCTCATCAGATTTTGAAAGAATTTCTACCTCTTGTGCAAAAATTTCAATCTCACCTGTTGGAAGCGTTGCATTAATAACCTCATCAGAACGAGCACATACCTCCCCATCCACACGAATAACCCATTCAGAACGCACTTTTTCAATAACTTTAAAAGCTGGTGAAGCAGGGTCAGCAACAATTTGTGTGATTCCAAAATGATCACGTAAATCCACAAAAAGAATCCCTCCATGATCACGAACACGATGAACCCACCCCGAAAGACGAACTTGTGTTCCTACATCACATCTACGGAGAGCCGCACAATGATGACTGCGATAACGATGCATGTTTTTTGCCTTTGATTATAATATTCACATGCGCTACAAACGCTTTTTAATAACCATTTGTCAAGATATGAGAATAAAAACTCAAAAATAAAGTCAACAAAGGACAAATTTAATTTATCGAATTATAATAAAATGATGAATCTTATTACACAAACAACAGATCTTGAAATTGCACTTAACGCTCTACGTACCTCTGATTTTGTAACAGTCGATACTGAGTTTATCCGCGAAACAACTTTTTGGCCTCAACTGTGTTTAATACAGCTCGCCTCACCAGATGTTACAGTTTTGATTGATCCCATAGCACCAGATATTGATTTACAACCATTTTTTGACCTTATGGTCGATAAAAAAGTTGTAAAAGTTTTTCATGCTGCGCGCCAAGATATTGAAACAATTTATCACCTTGGAGGTGTTATTCCTTCCCCTCTCTTTGATACGCAAATAGCAGGATCCATTTGTGGATTTGGTGATTCTATCTCCTATGATCAAATTGTACAACGCTGTACAGGGCATCATCTTGATAAATCCTCCCGCTTTACAGACTGGAGTTACCGCCCTTTGTCTGAAAAACAACTGCTCTATGCACTTTCCGATGTAACTTACTTAAGAGATGTTTACTTGTTATTGAAAAAAAGGTTAGAGAAAAATCAACGAGCTCACTGGATGGATGATGAAATAACAATCCTTTTAAATCCTAAAACCTATGATATGCCAGAAGATGAAGCATGGAAAAAAGTGAAAGGAAAAATTAAAAAGCCACGTGAACTTGCTGTATTACAAAAGATAGCAGCTTGGCGGGAACGTGAAGCACGAAAATACAATATGCCACGTCGTCATATCATAAAAGATGAATGTCTTATAGAAATAGCAACCCAACAACCAAAAGATGAATCTGCATTAAAACGGTTGCGCAGTCTTAATAAGAACTGGGATAAACTCTCAATTGCTCAATCATTAATCAAAGCTGTCCACGAAGGATTAGAGGTGGATCTTTCTACTTTACCCCCCATTCCTAAACATAATCCACTCAATGATACGACAGCCGCTGTTATCGATCTGCTCAAAGTGTTATTAAAAATTGTTGCAAATGAAAACAGCATTGCCCCTAAAATTATTGCAACATCTAATGATTTAGAAAAAATTGCCAATGGAGGAATAAAGAAAAATATTCCCGCTATGAATGGCTGGCGCTATGAAATATTTGGTAAAAAAGCCGAACAACTGCTAAAGGGCCAGATAGGGTTTTACTTTAACGATGGAAAAATAAGCACAAAACAGCTTTAATTTACATTTTCATTTTGAAAAATCCATTACGCTACTCATTATCTACATCAATTGGTATGCCCTATAGGCCAACGCAAACAGGATAAATAAAGCCTACTTCTGACAAAGTTAAAAAATTAAATAGTAAACTCTTATTAAAATGATAGCTAAATCTTTATCAGGTCAATTAAATAGAAATCCCATTAAAAATAATCTAAAAAAACAGACAGTTCCTTATTTAAAAGTTTTGAAAAAAAAAGTTCTGATAATAAAAGCGCATTCATTACAAAAATAGCAGCCTAGAAATAGGAACAAACAAAGATATAATGCCTCACGTCACCATATCGTATTAAAAACTACCAAGATTGCAATCTAACAATCAAAAACGAGCCAGCATAACAACTAAAATACCTAACAAAAGCAATATATTGATTTCTAACGATAATCTAGCGTTATTTATATTGAATTAGACCTCCGAATATCGTAAGATTCTCTCATTCCATCTCAATAAGACTCATAAAGTTTCACATAAGAAATTATATGATAAAGCGCTGTTTTTTATAAATTAAACACCTTTCAAAGGATTCGAAAATCATGGTTAATAAATAGTTGTGATTTATTTCTATTTTTTATAGTGAAAGGATTTTATAATGACTGAAATGATATTCTTTTGACAGACCGTGAAAGTGCAAAACTGTTTCATATGAGTATTTCAACATTCCAGCGTCATGTAACCAATGGATCTCTCCCAAAATCTTTAAAACTTGTTTTTTATCGCGTTGGTTACAATCGTAATCTTATTAAGATAATCGAGCAAGCTAAACAGAAACGTTATAACGACGCAGCATAAAAAGAAAACCTTTTCACGTAAAAATGGACAAAACTTTTCATTTTCACATGAAGCTTGTGAAGTGAAAAATCCATCCTGTGATGCAAGTAACAGAATAAAAAATTATGTTTTCTTTTATGAATGCTCAGGCATTACAAATGCTTTGCGTGGTGTCTAGCATGGGCGTTATGGAACAAGTCCTATTGTCCAGCTCATGATGATAGGCTACCTAGTTTATCCCTCGTCAATGGCCCTATTATTAAGACATAAAACACGAATAAATTAGGAAAAAAATCAAAAAATTTCAAAAGCGAGAGGTTGTTTTATTATTTTTGATAACTTCTGTAATCGTCCAAGAGGACGTTCTCCTAATAACCCAGCGTAATTCTTTGGGATCTGCAGGATAATATGATCTGCTTTTTTATGCCACAATAAATGAGGTAAAATTCCTGCAACAGAAGCACTAAAAAGATGAGCAATACGCATAGTTTCGCCAAGAATACGTGCTTTTTCAATTATATTTTGAGTTGCTAATTGAAAAATGGGAAGAGATTCTTTATCAACCAATAAACTCGTATTGCGAAAAAAAACAGCAAGTGCCGCATAAAGGCGCCCTTCATGAGAAATTCCTGGATAAGATCCTAAAGCTATTTGATTTGCTGCTTCATTGCCTCGATAATCTGGATGTATACGCCAACCAATATCCGCAAGAAGACAAGCGGCTTGACGATAACGGCATTCATTTTCGGTTTCTGAAATTCCAAAAACTTCAAAAGCATTCGTCGTAAAATCAATGAGTTCTTCTGCTTGTTTTGGTGAACGTGCCCGTAAAATAGCCATTTCTGTGCATGCTGCAATGAGAGGATCTGAAAGTCGAATCGCCTGCGGCAATCGTGAATAAAGAAAACCTTCACGAACGCCAGCACCAGAAAAGATTATCTTTTCAAACTCCATACACTGAATGAGTTCAATAAGAACTATTGCCCCATAAGATAAAAGTTTTCGACGGTTCTGAGAAACCGCTGCAATCCCTCTCATATTATCAATATTGCCACGTGCTACAAGACGTAAAAAGTTCTCCATTTCAACAGCATCAACTTCATAGCCATGCATAACAGGGAGCCGATAGTGTTTCATTGCCATATGGAGTTTTGCCAAATTACGCCATGTCCCCCCTACTGCATAAAAATAACGTGCTATACCTTTACGAGCACGAACAACAGACGATTTATAAAATTGCTCATGTACAATTTTTGTAGCTACAGCACTATCATTATTTGACATATACTGTAGCCTTAAACCACCCAATGGGAGCGTTATCCCTTCACCAACATCAGAATGATCAATATCAATCAGCTCAAGACTTCCACCACCAAGATCCCCAGAAATACCTTTTGGTTGATAAAAAGTAGACACAACTCCATATGCTGAATACATAGCTTCTTCACTTCCTGAAAGAAGATATATTTTATTTTGCAAAATATCTTCAGCATGCTGAATAAATGCTACGCCATTCTGTGCATCTCGTGCTGCTGCTGTTGCTAAAGTATAGACCTCATCTGCCCCAATCTGTCGACAAAGCGTACGAAACCGTTTCAGTGTTTGCAACGCCATTTTCATCGATTTTTCTTCTAAAAATCCTGTTTTCGCCACACCATGACCGAGACCACAAAGAATCTTTTCATTAAATAAAACTGTTGGTGATCGAACAAGCCCCTCATAAATAACCAACCGAACAGAATTTGAGCCAATGTCAATAACAGCAACAGGCTTACGCCCTTTTAACCGACCTTGAGCATCTCTATATGTCATTGGATTTTAGTCTTTATGTATTTCGGCTTGTTGCCGATGCAACGCAACCAAGCGCGAAACAGAAGACTCAAAAGACTCATTTTCCCCCGCAAAACTTGTATTGGCCATAAAATACTCCTGCGCATTAAATAGACTTTCACCTATCTGCGGTGTAATACGTTTTGATGTTCCATCCTTAAGTATATCAAAGCTTTGTTGATTATCAATGATATTAGCTAACATAATCTGTAAAAGAATTTTTTGACGCACTATTTTATTAAAAACCGGAACCAATATTTCAATACGATAGTCCAAATTACGAGGCATCATATCAGCAGAGCCTAAGTAAACGAGTGCATTTTCATTAGGCAAATCTTGACCATTCCCAAAACAAAAAATGCGACTATGTTCAAGAAAACGCCCGACAATTGATTTTACACGAATATTATCCGAAATTCCTAGAATACCAGGACGTAAACAACATATCCCCCGCACAACCAAATCAATTTGCACCCCTGCTTGACTGGCACGATATAAAGCATCAATAATTTCAGGATCAACCAATGCATTAACTTTCATCCAAATAGCAGCAAACCTTCCCTGTTGTGCATGAACAATTTCTCCCTCAATATGCTCTAAGATACGACCACGCAGTGTTAAGGGTGAAAAAGCAATCTTCATTGTTTCATTTGGACGCTCATATTGCGCAATATAATTGAATAATAACGCAACATCATGAGCGATATCATCATCCGTGGAAAAAAAAGAAAGATCGGTATAAGTTTTAGCATTAATGGGATGATAATTTCCTGTTCCAAGATGAACATAAGAGCGAAGACGTTTTCCCTCACGTCTCACAACTAATGACATCTTAGCATGCGTTTTTAATGCAATAAAACCAAAAATAACTTGAACTCCAGCACATTCAAGATCCCGGGCCCAACGAATATTTGCTTCCTCATCAAAACGTGCTTTAAGTTCTACCAAAGCAGTCACAGACTTTCCCTGTTCAGCTGCTTTAATCAAAGCGCCAACAATTGGACTATCATTTGATGTACGATAAAGTGTTTGTTTTATTTCTACAACATCAGGATCGCAAGCAGCTTGACGTAAAAATTGGACAACAACATCAAATGTCTCATAGGGGTGATGAATCACAATATCATTTTCACGAATAGCCGCAAAACAATCCCCTTTATGTTTACGAATACATTCTGGAACACGAGAAATATAAGGAATAAATTTAAGATCATCGCGGGGAATAGAAACAATTTCTGATACCGTATTAAGCGCTAAAAATCCGTCAAGGACATTAATACAATTATCAGGAACAGCGAGACTATTCGCTATAAATTGGCGTAAACTCTCTGGCATTTTTGCGTCAAACTCAACTCGAATAACCTGCCCACGGCGCCGCCTTTTAAGAGCAGTTTCAAAAAAATGAACAAGATCCTCAGCTTCTTCTTCTACTTCAATATCACTATCTCGGATTATTCTAAATGTACCAATTTCTTTAACCTCATAGTTAGGAAATACATATTTAATAAAAAGGCAAATAACATCTTCAGATGCAATAAAACGAAAATGATTGCCTTCTTGAGGAAGAAGAATAAAACGCCTTAAAAGCATTGAAATAGATAACAACACTGTGTGTGAATTCTGATCAGTTTCTCCAGACAATTGAAGCCCAATAGAAAGCCCTAAATTAGGAATAAATGGAAAAGGATGAGTAGAATCAACAGGTAAAGGTTTTAAAACAGGAAAAATTGTCTCAAGAAAATATTTTTCAAGCCATGATTTTTCAATTTCTGAAAGATCATCAGAACAAATAATTTCAATATCATTCTTTTTTAATTCATCACGTAAAACATTCAATTCTCGTAGTTGGTGAGCCTGCAGCTTTGAAATCTCAGCTAATACAATATCAAGTTGTTCCTGTGGAGTGTGCCCATCTGCACTGCACGCTGTAACGCGAGCACGAATTTGAGCTGCTAGTCCTGCAACACGAACCATAAAAAACTCATCAAGATTTGCAGCTGAAATAGAAAGAAATTGTAGACGTTCTAATAAAGGATGTTTCGAATTAGCCGCTTCCATCAAAACACGATTATTAAATTGTAGCCATGAAAACTCTCGATTAATAAATCGTACCGGATTTTTCATTGTTATATTCGATATAGAAATTTTATCTACCACCCTCTGTTCCATATATCCTAAATAATTTTCTTTTATATTTTCTAAAATCCTTGACGAAATATCTCACATAACATTTGATAATATGTTATCATCATAATAATATATCAATGCCTAACTTCCCTCATCATTTTTCCATTTAATATTTAAAAGTACTTGGAATTATTGCTATGCGCAAAGCACTAAAAGTAAGACAACTATTCTAATATAGCATAAAAGAAGAGAAATTTGTCTTAAAAAGCATCTTGCATTATTATACGCTTTATTACAAACTCACGCCTATAAAATAGAAGAGCCCAATCATAGCTGATGAGAAAATTTATTCTGGAGTTTGTATGCCATGGCTGATCACAATATTCCTCATTTCCAAAATGACCTTGGATATAAAACAATCGAAATTGGTGTGAAAGAATTTATGTGTGTAGGCGCTACACACCCATTCGATCATCCTCATATCTTTATCGATATGGGAGCAGCAGATGAGAAAATTTGCCCTTACTGCTCAACCCTTTATCGTTATGTTCCCTCGCTATCATACGATCAAACAAGCCCAACAGGATGCTTATATCATCCAGAAAAGCTATTATAATTGCGTTTTTTGGCTTTCTTAATAACCCCTCTTTTAATTCTGCTTGTTTAATATGAAATCATTTGTGGAACAATCACCCATCATCGTTGGAGGAGGAATTGCTGGTTTAAGCACTGCTTTAGCACTCGCTCATAAAGGAATTGCAAGCACCATTATCGAAAAGTGTAAGCAACTTGAAACGATAGGCGCTGGTATTCAACTGACACCAAATGCAACATCTATTCTTGCTCGCTGGAAACTTCTTAACAAACTCACTGAAGTCGCGACAATCCCATATTTTCTTGAGTTAAAAGATGGATTATCTTTAAAAATACATCTACGGGCTCATCTTATTAATCTAACAGAAAAATATTGGAAAGCCCCTTATATGACGATTCACCGCGCGGCTTTACAAAAAATTTTATATAATGCAGTGATTGAAAATCCTTTGATCAAATACAAAGCAGGCGAAACGATTGTATCTTCTACCCAATCGGCAACCAACATTAAAATCACGACAATAAAAACAGATACGGCAACAGAACAGCTTTATTCAACGCCCCTCTTGATCGGATGTGATGGCGTTTGGTCAACATTACGGCAACAATCTCCTTTTCATGAAAAAGCAAATTTTAGTGGCTTTATTGCTTGGCGTGCAACAACAACATCTGATAATCTTCCTCAAAACTTTCGTTCTTCATTGCAAAATATGAAGACAATTACGGCTTGGATGGGACCAAAAAATCATCTTGTTGTCTACCCCATTCAATCGTCAGAAAAAATTTTTAATTTTGTCGCCATTACGCATGGAGAAAATTCAAAAGAAGGATGGGCCCATAAAGGAGATAAAGAAAAACTCAAATCTCTTTTTAAAGATTGGAATTCAAAAATCTTACAAATCTTCGATCATATTGATGAATGGAGTTATTGGCCACTTTTTCAAATGAAACAAAATCGTTTTATCGGTTTAGAGAGACAAGTATTTGTTGGCGATTGCGCACATGCTGCCTTACCTTTTGCAGCACAAGGTGCCGCTATGGCAATCGAAGATGCTGCCACATTAGCAAAAGCACTTTCATTGAAAGATTTTTCATTAACGAAAGCACTTTCGCTTTACGAAACAACACGCACCCCGCGTATTGCAGCAGTAAAAAAACGCGGAGATTTCAATAGATTAGCCTATCACGCAACCGGTCCCATAGCAATTGCACGCAATCTCATGATGAAAATTCGTACACCAGAGAGCATTATGTCAGATCTCAATTGGCTTTACATGTATGATGCGATGAATTCTATAAAAAATAATGATAAAAACTTATAAAATTCTTCCGGCACTTTGAATATTACGAAAGAACGAGATTTTTTTAATTTTATGACACTAAAAAATATCATAATTTACTCTAATAAAAGCAATATTTTTCGAAACCTACAATCCGATTTTAAAAGCTCCATTTTTAGCTCTCCTAAAAGCAAAAACACCACTCAAAATCAGCTCCCATTTTTAATCTTTCTTTAACTCAATTCTACATCAACAACACCCTGAATTAATTTCATAGCATTTGCGACATGTGAATTTACCTTATATCGCTTAGGAAGCGCAATTTCGACTTCTCGCAATCCATCCTCTTGAATTAAAATAAGCCCAACCTCTCCATTCCCCCCAAGATTTAAATTTTGTTCAATTTGTGGAAGCATATCAACTGTTTTTATAAAGAGACGCATCATTTTATGCTGTTGTAATGATTCATTTTCCAAAGACTGAATTGTTTCAATTCGCAAACTAACTCCTTCAGAACGATTTTCTGCGCTCACCGTAATAATAAAAGATTTTCCGGGTTCTAGCATCTCTTCATAATCCGAGAGTGCCTCAGAAAAGAGAACTGCTTCATATTGTCCACTTGTATCAGAAAAATGAATAATTCCCATTTTTTTACCAGATTTTGTTTTGCGCACGTTTTTTGCCACAACAGTTCCAGCAAGCCGTGCAGCCGTTGCTCCCCCTTTAACGGCATTGGCAAAATTACCCCAAGTCTGAATGCGTTTTTTGTTCAGAATAGCTTGATACTCCTCCAAAGGATGCGCAGAAAAGTAAAAACCTATAGCTTGAAATTCTCGATAAAGTTTCTCAGCCGGCAACCAAGGGGTTGTTTGCGATAAAATCAATGGTTCTTTTAATCCGCCTGCCATTCCAAATATATCAACCTGCCCGCTAGAATTGTCATCGAGAATACGAAGTGCACGCGCATGAAGGGTTCCAAGATTGGCTAATAAAACCTCACGTGCAATGTTAAAACAATCAAAAGCACCAGCACAAACTAAACTTTCCATCGCACGCTTATTAACAATACGAGGATCAACACGCGCACAAAAATCTTCCAAATCCTTAAAAATCTTACTCCCACGACAAGAAACAATATGATCTACAACAGTTTCTCCCACACCTTTAATGGCAGCAAGAGAATAATAAATACAGTTATCACCAACCTCAAAAACACGATGAGATGTTTGTATAGAAGGTGCAATAACTTCAATACCCAACCTTAATGCTTCACGCCGAAAATCATTGAGCTTATCTGTATTCGTCATATCATATGTCATTGAAGCAGCTAAAAACTCAACGGGATAGTTTGCTTTCATATAAGCTGTTTGGTAAGAAACAATTGCATAAGCAGCAGCGTGCGATTTATTAAAACCATAATCGGCAAATTTTGCTAAAAGATCAAAGATAATATCAGCTTGATCTTTATCCACACCACCTGCAACGGCTCCATTAACAAAACGCGTACGCTGTTTTTGCATTTCAGCATGAATTTTTTTCCCCATAGCACGACGTAATAAATCGGCTTCCCCAAGCGAATAGCCAGCAAGCACCTGAGCAATCTGCATCACCTGTTCTTGATAAACAATAACACCTTGTGTTTCTTTGATCAGATGATCTATTTTAGGATGAATAGAAGCAATTTCCTCTTCCCCATGTTTGCGTGCATTATAGGTTGGAATATTCTCCATTGGACCTGGACGATAAAGTGCAACCAGCGCAATAATATCTTCAATACGGTCTGGCTTCATTCCAATCAACGCCTTGCGCATACCAGAACTTTCCACCTGAAACACGCCAACCGTTTCACCACGTGCCATCATAGCGTAGGTTGCTTCATCATTCAGAGGAATATTTGATAAATCTATTTTAATCCCCTTTCTGGCAACAAAATCGACTGCCATTTTCAAAACAGTAAGCGTTTTTAATCCAAGAAAATCAAATTTTACCAGCCCCGCTTGTTCAACATATTTCATGTTAAATTGTGTAACAGGCATATCAGAACGAGGATCACGATACATCGGGACAAGCTCCCAAAGTGGACGATCTCCGATAACAATCCCAGCAGCATGAGTTGAAGCATGACGATAAAGTCCCTCCAACTGAAGCGCTATATCTAATGCGCGTCCAACAACGGGATCTTTTTTCTTTTCTTCTTCAAATTTAGGTTCATCCTTAATAGCATCTGCTAATTCTACCTGACTTCCTGGGGTGGCAGGAATTAATTTTGTAAGATAATCCACCTGACGATAAGGAACTTCTAAAACACGCCCCACATCACGCAAAACTGCACGTGCCTGTAACTTACCAAAAGTAATAATTTGAGCAACTTGATCACGTCCATATTTTTTTTGAACATATTGAATAACTTCTTCGCGCCGCTCTTGACAAAAGTCGATATCAAAATCTGGCATCGAAACACGATCTGGATTCAGAAAACGTTCAAAGAGAAGAGAAAACCGCAAGGGATCCACATCAGTAATCGTCAATGCATAAGCAACAAGTGAACCAGCACCAGAACCCCGGCCTGGTCCAACGGGAATGTCATGAACCTTTGCCCATTTTATGAAATCTGAAACGATAAGAAAATATCCAGAAAATTGCATACGCGTAATAACTGAAATTTCATAATCAAGCCGCTGTTCATAATCTGCAATCGTATACCCTTCAGCCAACCCTATTGTTTCAAGCCGAATCTTCAAACCATCTTTAGCCTGATTTAATAACTCACTATCTTCTATTTCTAAAGTAGTTTCTGAATTAACAGATTGTTCTATAAAACGAGGCAATATCGGTTTTCGAAGAGGCGAGGCAATATGACAACGCAATGCAATTTCAACACTATTTTCCAAAGCTTCTGGAAGATCAGAAAACAGTGTAACCATTTCATCTTGTGACTTCAAATAATGATCTGGTGTCACACGTTTGCGATCTGGATTAGAGACAATTTGTCCTTCTGAAACAGCCATCAGCGCATCATGCGCTTCATATCCTTCTCTTTTCAGAAAAAAGGCTTCATTCGTTGCTACAAGAGGAATTTCATGCGCATAAGCCAATTCAATAAGATCAGCTTCTACTCTCCGGTCATAAGAGCCATGCCGTTGTAACTCCACATAAAGACGATCAGCAAAAGATTTTTTCAAATAAATTAAGCGCTCAACAGCATGTTCTTTTTTCTCTTCTGCCAAAGAAAGATTAATAGGTCCTCCCTTTCCACCCGTTAAAGCGATTATGCCTTCACTGTGTTCTGACAACCAATCAGCTTTAATATGAGGAGGATCAGTATCACACTTATCAAGATAAGCACGGCTCACAAGACGAACCAAATGAGCATAACCGGTTTCGCTAGCAGCCAAAAGAACAATAGAGCAAAAATCTGAAGGATTACGCCATTTAGCCAAACGTGAATGATCATTTTCATCACAAAAATCAACAGTAAGCTGACAACCAATAATAGGTTGGACCCCATGAGAAAGACAATGCTGTGAAAATTCCAAAGCACCAAATAAATTATTGGTATCGGTAATAGCAACCGCTGGTGCATGATCTGAAATCGTCTGTTGAATAATTTGGGGGATTTTTAAAGCCCCTTCGAGCAAGGAATAAGCTGAATGCACTCTCAAATGAATAAAGCGAGGAAGAGAATTTTTGTTCTCTTGCATTTGCATTTTATTTTTTACCACTCTCACAATTTCCCACTACAAAATAAATGCTAAACAGCACCCCTTATAAAAGAAAAAACTTCTGTTTATCATCAAACTTTAAAGCTATAAATTCATCATCCTACATAGGAGCAATATCCCAATTTTATTAATATTTATAAGAGAGTTCTATCAAGAAAATGCTTCTATTCACAGCAAATAAACACCTAAAATAAAAAGAAAAACAATATACCTCATCTAAGCACTTTAATTTTTGACCATTTAATTGTATTTTTCTTTAAATATTAATTTCTCTTCCTAAAGTTCAATGTGTAAATAAAGCAACCTCCTCTTTATGACTTTATCCCCAAAAAGCTCTTCTAAAGGTCTAGAAAAAACAAAAAGGGCAGGTTAAATTTGCTCATGCCTCCAAGTCTTCTTACCCCACTTTTTAATTCTATCCGAACTCTTTCTGGTATTACACCTAAAGTCTATGGTTTATTGACCAAACTCTTAGATGTTAATCCCACACAACGCGAAGCAACCCTTATTGACCTTCTTCAATTAATGCCCCATTCCGTTATAGACCGCAGAATGCGTCCCAACATTGCTTGTGCAAAAGAAGGAGATACTGTTACGCTCGAAATTATCATCGATCAGCATCAACCACCACCCCGTGGTCACAACCGAATTCCCTATCGTGTTATTGCCCATGATCACACAGGAAAAATAAATTTAGTCTTTTTTCATGCTCAACCTCTTTGGCTAAAAAAACAACTCCCCGAAGGAAAAAAAGTCATTATATCAGGAAAAGTTGAATGGTTTAATGGACAGCTTTCAATGGCGCATCCAGACTATATTGCCCCAAGCGAACAATCAAATCAGATACCTCTGATCGAACCTGTCTATCCCTCTACTGCCGGACTAACTGTAAAGACACTAAGACGCGCCATACAAAACGCTCTTGATTTTATTCCTCTTCTACCAGAATGGATAGATGAAAATGTAAAAAAGCAGCAAAATTTTCCTTCTTTTTCCGTTGCTTTACGCCGTATCCATGCGCCCATTAACCCCAATGATCTATCCTTAGAAAGTACAGCACGCAAACGTCTTGCCTATGATGAATTGCTCGCTTGTCAATTGGCACTAGGACTCGTGCGTTTGAAAACTAAATCTCTTGTTGGCACTTCTCGACCATCAACAGGAATTTATACTAAAAAATTGCTTAATATCCTCCCCTTTCAACTCACAACCGGACAAAAAAAAGCAGTAGAAGATATCGCAAATGATCTTGCTTCACCAGAACCGATGCTAAGACTACTTCAAGGTGATGTAGGCGCAGGAAAAACTGTTGTTGCATTGATGGCAATGGCACAAATTGCTGAAAATTCAGGACAATCAGCTTTAATGACACCAACTGAAGTGCTTGCTAGGCAACATTTTGCCACCATCGCTCCTCTTGCCGAAAAGGTCGGATTACAAACAACGCTTTTAACAGGACGAGAAAAAGGGAAATTGCGGACAAATATCGTGAATGATATTCTGTCAGGTCAAGTTTCTATTGTCATCGGAACCCATGCTCTCATACAAAACAGTGTTACTTATAATAATCTCGCTTTAACCATTATCGATGAACAACACCGTTTTGGTGTCCATCAACGTATCGCTCTTACAGAAAAAGGCAATAAAGCTGATATGCTGGTTATGACCGCCACGCCCATTCCGCGCACACTTGTCTTAACAGCTTTTGGTGATATGGATGTCTCTAAAATTACCGAAAAACCAATGGGACGACAACCCATTACAACAGCAACGCTTTCTTTGAAACGTCTTCATGAGCTTATAGCGAGAATCGCAATTGCATTAGAAAAAGGAGAAAAGCTCTATTGGATTTGTCCTTTAGTAGAGGAATCGACAGCTCTTGATCTCACTTCAATTGAAAACCGCTTTGCATTTCTCCATGAGCGCTTTGGAGCACACGTTGGTATGATCCATGGAAAAATGTCTACAGCAGAAAAAGAAGCCGCTATGGCATCTTTTAAATGTGGAAATACACGTATTTTAGTTGCAACCACAGTCATTGAAGTGGGAGTAGATATTCCAGATGCTTCGATCATTATCATCGAACACGCGGAACATTTTGGCCTTTCACAATTGCACCAATTACGTGGACGTGTAGGACGAGGTGATAAAAAGTCTTCCTGCATTTTGCTCTATAAAGATCCACTGACTAAAACAGCAGCAACACGCCTTAATATTATCCGCAATACAGAAGATGGTTTTGAAATCGCTGAAGAAGATTGGCGCCTACGAGGCGAAGGAGAGCTTTTAGGTACAAAACAATCTGGAGTCCCTGAATTTCATATAGCAAACCTTGCAGTTCATAGCGATCTTTTGTCAATGGCAAGAAAAGATGCTCGTTTATTTTTACAACGCGATCCTCATCTTTCTTCTGAGCAAGGACAAGCTTTACGGTTGCTCCTTTATCTTTTCGGACACAACGATGCTGCACGCCTCTTACGAGCAGGATAACAAAGACCCTCTAATAAAAAACTTAAATATCTCTCTGTTCAAATATGGTTTTTTCTTAGAATTACCCATAAATGATCTACGCAGTCTCTTACCATCTTTATGCTTCATGAACGAATAACAAATCAACTGCATTAAAACAGTAGAAGCAATATTGCGTCTTTTTTACCATTATGTTCACATAGCTGATCCATTTTTTGATAGGTAAGAAGATATTTTTCGTTTTATCGTAAAGGATTGAGAAAGAAAAAAACTGTCTACAGCATTCTCGTTCAACAGAGAAAATGAAAAAATAAGTTTCATTATAAATCAATTTCTTACACTTGATTATTCTCCAAAAGATTCAGAAATATACTTTTATTCAACCGTGACTGATTTTGCTAAATTACGGGGTTGATCAACATCTGTTCCTAATAAAACAGCCGTATGATAAGCGATTAACTGAACAGGGAGTGCATAAATAATAGGAGAAATAAATTCTGGAACATCTGGCAAAGTGATCGTTGATAAAGTCTTAAGACAAGCCACCTCTGCTCCTTTTTTATCGGTTATTAAAATAATACGACCATTACGCGCTACCACTTCTTGCATATTAGAAAAAGTTTTTTCAAACCACCGATCATAAGGTGCAACAACAATAACGGGTATTGTCTCATCCACCAGAGCAATTGGTCCATGCTTTAATTCACCTGCCGCATAACCTTCAGCATGAATATAAGAAAGCTCTTTCAGTTTAAGAGCTCCCTCCAAAGCAATCGGATAAGAAGTTCCACGTCCCAGATAAAGAACACTTTTTGCATTCACCAAATCACGACAAATACATTCAATTTTTCTCTCTAATTTTAAGACCTCATTTAAAATACGTGGAACTTCTGCCAACTGTTGAACCAATTGCTTTTCTATTTGAGCCGAGAGATAGCCACGTTGTTTAGCCGCACTAAGAGCGAGTGAAGCAAGCGTTGCCAATTGACAGGTAAAAGCTTTTGTTGAAGCAACACCTATTTCCGGTCCAGCAAGTGTTGGGAGAATAAAATCAGCCTCCCTTGCCATTGTTGATTGCTCTACATTCACAATTGTTGCTGTTTTTACACCCCGCTCACGACAATAACGCAAAGAAGCCAATGTATCAGCTGTCTCACCAGATTGAGAAACAAACAGCGATAACACATCAGACGTTATAGGAGGTTCACGATAACGAAACTCCGAAGCAACATCATTATCAACACTTAAAGCGGCAAATTTCTCAAACCAATAGCGCGCAACTAAGGTTGAATAATATGCCGTTCCACAACTCGCAAAAAGAAGCCGATGAATATTTTTCCAATCAATCAAATTCTTAAGCGGTCGAACGACATAATTTCCAAGATCAAGATAATGTGCCAAATTATGAGAAATCACTTCAGGTTGTTCAAACATTTCCTTGTGCATAAAATGACGATGATTACCCTTAGAAATCAATAAAGCCCCTTCAAGTAATGTCGTCACAGGACGTTTGACCGGTTGGTTATTAGCATCATAAATTGTAACACCTTCCCGTGTGAGAACAGCCCAATCCCCATCTTCCATATAGCTAATATAATCAACGAATGGTGCCAAAGCTATGGCATCTGACCCCACAAAAAATTCATCTTTTCCATAACCAATTGCCAGAGGTGGACCAGAACAAGCCGCAATCATAAGGTTATCTTCACCTTCGAAAATAAGAGCAATAGCAAAAGCCCCCTGCAGCCTTTTCCAACTGGTACGTATGGCTTCTTGCGGAGAAAGACCATCTTTTAATGCACGCGTTATTAAATGTGCAATAACTTCCGTATCCGTCTCTGTTTCAAAGATACAACCATCCTCTATGAGTTCCTTTTGCAGTTCTACAAAATTTTCAATAATACCATTATGAACAATCGCAAGCTTTTCAGTCACATGGGGATGCGCATTGCGTTCAACAGCAATTCCATGCGTAGCCCAACGGGTATGACCAATCCCTAAACTTCCCTCCAGAGGTGTTTTTTTTAATTTTTCTTCTAAATGAACAAGCTTCCCCTCAGCACGTACACGATAAAGATGCCCATTATGGACCGTTGCCACCCCAGATGAATCATACCCTCTATATTCAAGACGTTTTAACCCCTCAACCAAAGAGGACGTAACACACCTCTTTCCAAGAACTCCAATAATTCCACACATTAAAAAGCTCCAACCCACATCTTAAGATTCAAATTTTACAAAACAATCCAACAGCCTTTATTTAAAACTATAAATAATAAAAATAATTCAAACATGGAATACGGCAATCTTTAAGAATAAATCTTCCATCCATCGTTAGATTAACACGAAACAAAAGAATAAGCTGAAAATAATCATTTTTTCTGTTTGTTTTCTAACAAACGCTCTCGAAATTTTGTCGCATAGCCCTCTTTTATAACCTGTCGTGCACGCCCAAAAGCCATACTGTTCATAGGAATATTTTCAGTAATAACACTTCCTGAAGCAACATAAGAGCCATCCCCTATTACCAATGGGGAAACAAGTGCCGTATTAGACCCAACAAAAGCATGATCACCAATCATGGTTTTATATTTGTTAAATCCATCATAATTGCAAGTAATCGTACCGGCTCCAATATTGGTATGTGCACCAATTTCGGCATCACCAATATAACTTAAATGATTGATTTTAGAAGATTCTCCTACCTTAGCTTGTTTGACTTCACAAAAATTTCCAATCTTTACGGACTTAGCCAACTCTGTTCCAGGACGCAAACGTGCATAGGGACCAATCTGTGCATCTCTACCAACCACAGCACCTTCGAGATAACTAAATGCATGAATAACCGCACCAGATTGTACTTTTACGTTTAACCCAAAATAAACATTTGGTTCTATCACCACCCCTGGTGCAATTTCTGTATCATAAGAAAAATAGAGTGTTTCTGGCTTTAAGAGTGTAACACCCGATAACATTAAATCGCGCGCTTTACGTTTTTGCCACAAAGAATCAGCCTCAGAAAGCTCAAAACCGTTGTTAATTCCTACAATATCTTCAAAAGGAACTTCAACAACACGCACATCTAATCCTTCGCGTGTTGCAAGAGAAGCAATATCTGTTAAGTAATATTCTTTTTTCACATTATTATTACCAACTTTCTCTAAAAGAGAAAGTGCATGTTTTCCACGCATAGCGAGTATTCCACCGTTACAAAAAGAAATCTTTTTTTCTTCATCGCTAGCGTCTTTTTCTTCTACAATTGCAATCAATTGACCATTTTTCTCGAGAAGACGTCCATAACCTGTTGGATGTTTGGTATGAAAACCTGCAAAAACAACATCTGCTCCATCAGCAAGCTGTGCACGCATTTGGTGCAATGAATCTTGCTGAATGAGAGGAGTATCCCCAAAAACAATGAGCACATCATCCACCTCCTTTTGCAAAGCTAAACGAGCAGACAAAACAGCATGGGCAGTTCCTAAACGCTCTTTTTGTTCAAAAATCATTACATCTTTTACAAATGACTGAACAACGTGCATAACCTCCTTAGCACCATATCCCACAACAACCGCTAATTGTGAAGAGCCTGCCAATTCTATTTGTTTTAGAACATGGCATATAAGAGGCAATCCAGCAATTTTATGAAGTACCTTAGGCAGAGACGATTTCATGCGCGTCCCCTCACCTGCGGCAAGAACAATAGAAAGACAACTTCTAACCATAAAAACACATAAGACTAACGAGAAAATCCAAAAAAATTCATAATACTGTGCCAACGAATATCTTCAATATAACTCAACGAAGGATAATGTTCTAAAAGCCAAAATGAAAGATCCTGCATAGAACCTGTTAAAAACAAAATCCCTGTAAGAATAAGAAAAACACCAATGATTTTTTCAACTTTTCCTAAATGAATACGAAAAGCTCCTAAAAATCGCATAAAACTGCTCGAAAATAAAGCTGCTAACATAAAAGGAATAGCAAGACCTAATGCATAAACCGCTAAGAGAACAGCTCCCTCTCCCACAGTTTCTTTTGTTCCAGCAAGCGTTATAATAGGACCTAAAATAGGGCCAATACACGGTGTCCAACCAAAGGCAAAAGCTAAACCGATAATATACGCGCCTAAAGGACCAGCAGGTGTTTTTTTGGTCTGAAAACGCGCCTCACGAAATAAAAAAGCGATCTTGAAAATCCCCAAAAAATTTAAACCAAAAATAATAATGACAATTCCAGCAGCAAGGGCAAACCAATCACGATAATAACCGATGAATTTCCCAATTGTACTAGCACTGGCACCTAAAGCAACAAAAACAGTCGTAAACCCAAGAACAAAAGCAATAACAGAAGATAATAAAGCCCACCGGATAAAGACTTTCTCATCAGGCTTTTCTGAACGAAAATCATCAATACCAACCCCTGCCATATAGCACAAATAAGGAGGAACTAACGGCAAAACGCATGGTGACAAAAAAGAGAGTGCCCCAGCAAAAAACACACCAACTGTTGAAATTTCAATCAAAATTCATACCCCGTCTTTCATCATAGTTTACCCCCATGAACAATGATCAATCCACATCTTCATCAATTTGTTGCATATTTTCTTCATTCGCTATCACACTTATATCTTCATCATGACCAGAAACGACTGAAAAAACTTTTTGATAGATTTTATCTTTATTTTTAGCAATTGCAATATACTCTCCCTCTGCTAACACGAGTGAAACATACGCACCAACTGTTTCATAAACGATATCACCAGAATCATTGGCAAGAGACCAACTTGTATCTGCAAGCGCTTCTCCTCCTTCTTGTCGCACCAACTTTAAGACAATCTGAGCGGACTGATGTTCAAGAGTAACTTCTGTTATTTTACCTGCATCCACTTGAATATCGGAACGAGCCGTCGCATTAATAGAACCATAATGGGAAGCAACATGGTAGCGGCCAGCTTTTAAACGCACAACTGAGTGGGGTTTAACATTTGATATAATCACTCCCGTATCATCATTTTCTTTTTCATCCTCATAAATGGTAAAACGGAGTTCCTTTTCATTCATTACGCCATTGAGCAGTGTTGCATTTAAAATGACACCACCAGCCTCAAGATTAAAGTTTTTTACAAGACTCTGCCCATTTTCTAAACGAATATGGCGCACAGCACTCATATGACCAAATGAGACATGAACAAGATAATTTCCTGGTTCGAGATTAAAACGTGCACCTCCCCCCTTATAGGTTGCCACTAATGGTAACTTATTATCAATCCCTAGAATAGGGGCATAAACCCGCCAGACAAGCCCTTTTTCAATATCCGGATGACTATTTGTTAATCGAGCATTCAAAATGAGTTGTGTTTGAGATGCTAAGTTTTCATTTTCCTGCTCTTGAGTCTTTACAATAAAACTCCTTGATTGTCTCTGCTGCTGATCTTGCCCTTCTCCTGCTTCAGAAAAAGCACAGTGACTCCAAGTCAATAAAGCAAGCACCACGCACAACCATACACATCGGTGCACTATTTTTATAAGAATACCCATTTTTGCATTGTTGACCAACATGATCTTTTTTTCAAGAAACAATATCACACAGCCATCATTTTAAATTGAGAAACTTACACCACAACCACATGATGAAACAGCATTGGGATTGTGGATTTGAAAAGACTGCCCCATAAGATCATCAACAAAATCAATCTCAGCTCCTTCCATAAAAGGAAGTGATAGTAAATCAATAAACACAACTGCCCCGTCTTTTTTGAGAACGAGGTCATCTTCACACATTTCAGAAACCAAGTCATATTTATAAGAAAAACCAGAACACCCACCACCTTCAACAGAAATACGTAATGCTATTTTATCGGTTTCACGCAAAAGTATCTGTGCAATTTTTTTGGCAGCAACATCTGAAATTTTCACATTCATTTTATATATCCTTGCATTAAACCATCAAGAAAGAGTATCCTACACTCAAAGAGCAGTTTATTTCTCATAAACCACTCTCAATTTTAAGATGATAATAGACAGCTTGCAATGGATATAGGAAATATCAACTTCAATTACCAATCTCGAGCAGTATACAGTGCTCATCCACAAACAAGCCGTGGTCGATTATACCATGAAACGATGAGCACCACACGCTCACCTTTTCAACGAGATAGAGATCGTATTATCCATTCTAATGCATTTCGACGTCTTAAACATAAAACGCAAGTGTTTATTGCTGATGAAAGCGATCATTACCGTACTCGCCTAACCCATTCCATAGAGGTTTCTCAAATTGCAAGAACATTAGCCCGTGCCCTGTGTCTTGATGAAGACCTTGCCGAAGCCATTGCCCTTGTTCACGACTTTGGACACACACCCTTTGGCCATGCAGGAGAAGATGCTCTTAATGAAGCCATGGTACATTATGGCGGCTTTGATCATAATGCACAAGCATTACGCATTGTAACAAAACTAGAACAGCGCTATGCAAATTTTGATGGACTTAACCTTACATGGGAAACCCTCGAAGGACTTGTAAAGCATAATGGTCCCCTTTTAGGTCCTCACGCGAAGAATAAGGAGGTTCCTATCGATATTTTACAATACAATGTAAAGCAAGAGCTTGCACTCGATTGTTTTGCAGGACTAGAAGCGCAATGTGCTGCTATTGCAGATGATATCGCATACAATGCGCATGATATTGATGATGGTCTACGTTCGCAATTTTTAACACTCGATCAATTTGAACATGTTTCACTAACAGCAGCAATATTAAAAGATATAACAGATGAGCATCCCCACCTCGACCAAACGCGTCGCGGTTACACGCTTGTACGAAGACAAATAACAACCATGGTTGAAGATGTTATCAAACAGTCACAAAAAAATTTAGCACGCATCAAACCAACAAGCATAAACGATATTCACCAAGCAAAACAAACTATTGTCACCTTTTCACCGACAATGACCGTTTATGAAAAAGAACTAAAAAACTTTTTATTTAAAAATCTTTACTACCATGAACAAGTTCTTAGTCGTCGCAATGCAGCAAAATGCATTGTACAAAAATTATTCAATTGTTATTATGAAAATCCAAATACAATGCCTGAAAGTTGGCAGAGCAAAACAGTGCACTTAAAAAATCAAGAGTTAGCACGTTTGATTGCTGACTTTCTTTCAGGCATGACGGATCACTACGCTCTACGTGAATATCAGCGTTTATTTGACCATACAGATAATTTCGTTTAATGGCTTTTGGCATCATCATGGAAGCTAAATATGAATATCTTTAAAAACTTCGAAAAAAAAATTAAGAGATCAATTGAATTATCTGATATAAAAGGAAAAAATGGAGAAGATCTAGATTTATCAAAAATCACTGTTGATCCTCCGCGTGATTCCTCCCACGGTCATTTATCAACCAATGCTGCTATGGTGCTTGCAAAATCTATTGGAATCAATCCACGTGCACTTGCAGATAAAATCATAGAACTTCTTAAAAATGATTCCTCTATCGAAAATATAGATGTTGCCGGTCCTGGTTTTATCAACATCAAGCTTACAAAATTATTTTGGCAAGATGTTATAAAATCCATGCTTGAATTAGGTACTTCTTATGGTCGTATTCCAATGGGACAAGGAAAATGCGTCAATGTTGAATATGTCTCAGCAAATCCCACTGGACCAATGCATGTAGGACATTGCCGCGGAGCCGTTGTTGGGGATGTTCTCTCCAATTTGCTACAATTTACGGGCTATAACATTACAAAAGAGTATTATATCAATGATGCGGGTCAACAAATCGAAGTCCTCGCCCATTCGGTACTATTGCGCTATCGTGAAGCTCTTGGGCAAAAAATTAATGAAATTCCAGAAGGACTCTATCCTGGAGAATACTTGATACCATTGGGTCAATCGCTTGCTCAAGAGTTTGGTGACCAACTCCTCATAATGGATAAAGATGAAGCCTTATCTCTTGTGAAAGAACGTGCAATTCATGCAATGATGTCCATGATTCGCGAAGATTTGGCTGCTCTTAATGTTTATCATGATATCTTTTTCTCTGAGCGAATGCTTTATGCAGATAATGCACGCGCCATTCGTAACACCATCAACGACCTCACTTTAAATGGTTATATCTACAAAGGAAAACTCCCCCCTCCCAAAGGACAAAATACAGAAGACTGGGAACCAAGCGAACAAACTTTGTTCCGTTCAACAAATGTCGGTGATGACCAAGACCGTGTTTTAGTCAAATCTGACGGTTCTTACACTTATTTTGCTGCTGATGTTGCTTATTTTCGGGATAAATTTAATCGTCATTTTGATGAAATGATTTATATTCTAGGCGCAGACCATGCTGGCTATGTAAAGCGGCTAGAGGCAATGGCAAAAGCGATTTCTGGTGATAAAGCCAAATTAAGTGTTTTCTTATGTCAATTGGTAAAACTCTTTCGCAACGGTCAACCTGTCCGCATGTCAAAAAGAGCGGGATCATTTGTCACTCTACGGGATGTTGTCGAAGAAGTTGGTCGTGATCCTGTGCGTTTTATGATGCTATACCGTAAGTGTGAAGCACCTCTTGATTTTGATTTTGCAAAAGTAACAGAACAATCAAAAGATAACCCCATCTTTTACGTACAATATGCAAGTGCACGTTGTCACTCAGTCTTTCGTCAAGCACAAGAAGCGCTTCATATTAAAAGCTTTTCAAATAATACATTGATTGCCCATCTTCATCGATTAACAGATAACCATGAAATATTGTTAATACGCAAACTTTCTGAATATCCACGTATCATTGAACAGGCCGTAATTCATAAAGAACCGCATCGATTAGCGTTTTACCTTTATGACCTTGCCTCCAGCTTTCACACCCATTGGAATAAAGGGAGTGAAAATCTCAATTTACGCTTTATTCAACCTGATGATAAAGAGTTATCCTTTGCAAGATTAGGATTGATACAAGCTGTTATCAATATTTTATCATCAGGGCTTACCATCATAGGAGTCGAAGCACCCATAGAAATGCGTTGAAAAAGTTCTATAAATACATACAATAGGTACTCTATTGATAAACTTTTTCATGTATCCTTGCATGAGAGGGGGAAAATTTATAATTTTAATATAACAAATCAAAATCAACCATTGATTGCACGTAAGTGCAAACCATCATGTGAGAAAAGCTATGAGCGATAACGATCGCAAAAATCTACACGAAACAAAACACGATCATGAACACCATGATCCTTTAGAAAGGCTTACGCGCATTTTTAATCCGCACAAACAAAGCGGAAACCAAAATGAGCAATCTTCTTTAAAAACAGAACGATCAACATCTCACCCCGAAACATCATCCTATGATGATGATTTTGATTTCTCCTTTCTAGAAGAGGAACTTGAAAAAAATTTAGCACATGACTTACCGTTTGATGATCAAAAAAAACAATGGGACTTGCATGCAACCAGCAACGCAACAGCCTCAGATATTGCACAATCTTCTTCTTTCAACCATTCAAAACAAAATAATTTATCTGAAGAGAAATATTCTTCACCTAGCAGTCATGATGAAGAACAAATTTTAGATGAGCTTTCTCCATTACCAATCCCAAAGAATCAATCACATCAACAGAAAAAAACAGCAACCAATGCTGATCCTTTTCTTGAAAAAAGTAATCTTATGTCACAATCAGAATCAGAAAATTTCTTTTTTGATAAATCTGAAAGGCACGAAAATAAGAGAGAGACGCCAGAAGATGTTGAACAAACCAATCGTTTTTCACAAATAAATTCACAACAACCTGAGACTACGAATATACAAAAAACTTATGAGGACAATCAAAACCTCTATGACACTCCTATAAACCATCCCTATAAAATTTCAGCTGATCAAGAAAATTGGATTAAAAAAGATTATCCTAATGTCTCCTCTTCTACAGAGGAAAATGAGTTTTTCTCATCTTCTAATCTTGTGTCAGAAAGACAAAACACTGCAAGAAATCAAACAACAAGTACCTTCTCCTCACCTTTAGATTCTCCACCAGTTGATAGACAATCTTATTTAAAGGGGGCTTCACAAGAAGATCATACAACCAATTATCCCCATTTTTTTGCAGCCCCCCCCTCACAACAAGAAACTTATGGCGAAAAAGTTCCGATATATGATGAGGCTCGAGCCCAATACATCAATAACGCCGAAGGTGCCTCTAACCCAAATAGAGAAATTTCATATAATGAAAATAATTTAGATGAGTTTCTTTCCTCATCCCCCTCTTTAAATACAAAACAAACGGATGGCTTTTTTGCCCATAACTATACGCACAGAGATACTCCCCCTCCCAATGTTGATACTTATAAATTTTCAGAGGAAATCGTAGAAAAAACTGGTCCTATTATGGTTCCAGAAGTCCCGTATGAAGCGCCAGAATATGATGTGCCAACTAATGGTGGTTTAGAAGAAGAATTTGCTGATGTACTCAATGTAGGGAATGTCCCAACGGATAATTTTTCTCAAAAAAAACAGAAAAACGAGGTTTTTAGTGAAGTTTTTCATCAGTCTATGCAAAATTCAAAAGAAGGTGTTTATATAAACTCTAAAGAACAAAATTCCGACTATTTTTCTTCTGCCAATATGGAATATAATTTTCCCTCTTTTAGCGAGAATTCATCATACACAAACTCAGATGAGGTTCCCACGCCTCCATCAGCTCCTCCTCCCTTAAAAAGTTTTATTTTTGGTAAAACTTTCATTAAAGGTTTTTTTATACTTATTTTAATAGGACTTGGGTTTGCTGGTTATTCTCATTTTTTTATGCCATCACAAAAAAATGAAGAAACGGTCATTATCCACGCTGATAATACGCCTTTTAAATTCAAACCAGAAACAACTGAAACGAAAAATGATGTTGCACATAATTTAGATATCTATAAACAAACAACTGAACAAAATGAGAAACAAGAAAATACACAACAATTTCTTATTGATAACTCTGAACAACCTGAAAATTTAAAAGAATTAAACCCTGAAGAATCTTCAAGCGTTTCCTCATCGTCTTTAAATGAATCTGATGTTGAAGATGCAGTCACAGAAGCCATAAATCATACTATTCCAATGCGAGAAGTACAAACTGTTATTGTCAATCAAGATGGTACAGTTACACTAGCCCCTGCGCATCAAACAAACAGCAAAACTGCTGCTCAATCTGAAGAAAGCATTGATCAAACTTCTAATGAACTTCAAGATTCGTCCCTTGTTTCGTCGCATGATTCTGACATAAACGACCAAGAAAGAGATCATGATCTCAAAAATAATATTGATAAAATAATCGCAGAAAATAATTCTAGCTCAAATATTGAAGAAAAATTTATCCCTATCCCTTCTCATGCAGAAAGAAATACACAAGTTGAAACACCAGCCGCGTCTCGCCCCATATCACCAAACAGAGTCGCAGCACAAAATTCAGAAAGTTATTACGTACAACTTGCATCTCAACCAACGTATGAGCTCGCTAGAAATTCTTTAAAAAATATGAAATCTAAATTTGGATTCCTTATCGGTGCCCGTTCTTTAAATATTCAATCCGCTTTTATACCAGGAAAAGGTACTTATTACCGTGTTCGGATTCAAGCGCAAGACCGTAATGAAGCCATAATCCTTTGTGAATCCATTAAAAGTTCTGGTGGAAGCTGCTTCATCACACGCTAAACCAATAATGCAACGGTTTTAACAACCGTTGCATTATTTATTTCCATACCATTTAATTACTTATCAAAAACTTCAGAAATTATAATCATTCCTCTCTTTTTTATGTCTTTGTGCTGACTTTATTCCTTAATCTACGTCGATTTTCGCCCTATCTAAAAGATTATATTTACGAAAAAATTACTCCGTACCCTTATAGGTATAAGGTACAGGAGGAAGTGAATTTAAATCTTTTTTGGGCGTTGTTACACTTTGGCTTGTTTCTGGGGTATTATAACGCGAACTATGTTCAGGAGATTTTGCAAAAAAAGATCCTAAAAAACCAAAAATAAACCAGATAATAACCATCGCAAGAAGAATAGCAAAAATACCCTTAGCGATTGAAACAGGTTGTTCACGACCTCTTCTTTCTGCGGCCATACGTTCTTCATATGTGTGATAATTTTTATCAATCATAGTGGATTCCTTTTCTCAATTCCCTTACCTTTAAATTTCTAGAAAATATGCATATATGAAATTATTCAGATACTTATTGTGAGAAAACGATAATTATAGACAAAAGTTCCAGCTTACTTCATAAAGTTGAGAAAAAGAAGCGAGGATAGAATTAAAATATCTACCCTACTCTAGCCTTTGAATTCTATAATAAACCCCTTTGTATTCTATAATAAAACATTGACACAAAGGTTTTGTTAATAATAGAGTTATAATCAAAATATTTCATTATTTTTATTAATAAAAATGAAACATACTCAAAAGGTTTTTTATGAAATCTCCCATATCATCGCTTCCCTTTAAAATAGAAAAACACCCATCTCCTCTGTCAGAAGAAAAATATGAAGAAATTTTAAAAAGTCCTGGTTTTGGTCAATTTTTTACAGACCACATGTGTACTATTCAATGGACTGAAGACAAAGGCTGGCACAATGCCGTCATTTCTCAATACAAAGCTTTAGAAATTAACCCTGCAAGTACCGTTTTACATTACGGACAGGAAATTTTTGAGGGTTTAAAAGCATATCGTGCAAAAGATGGACGCATCTTGCTCTTCCGTCCTGATGCCAATGCACAACGCTTTATAGAATCAGCACAACGTTTAGCTATGCCAGAATTGCCAAAAGATATTTTTCTGGATGCCGTTCATCAATTAGTAAAGATTGATCAAAAATGGGTTTCTGATCAGCCCAACGCTAGCCTCTATATCCGTCCATTTATGTTTGGCAATGAAAACTTTTTGGGAGTCCGCCCTTCTCAAGAATATCTTTTTTGTGTCATAGCCTCTCCAGTTGAATCCTATTTCAAAGGAGAAGAAAAATCTGTCAGCGTCTGGATTGAAACAGATTATAGTCGTGCCGGTCCAAGAGGAACAGGGGCTGCCAAATGTGGTGGAAACTATGCAGCAAGCTTACTGGCACAAAAAACTGCAACTGAAAATAATTGTAGCCAAGTACTCTTCCTTGATATGATTGAACATAAATGGATTGAAGAACTTGGTGGTATGAATGTCTGCTTTATTATGGACAATAATACACTTGTAACCCCCCCACTTAATGGAACTATCCTTCCAGGGATAACCCGTGATTCAATCTTAAGGTTAGCTCAACAAATGGGATTAAAAATAGAAGAGCGTCCTTATTCTTTTACAGCGCTTCAAGAAGATGCAAAGAGTGGACACCTTAAAGAAGCCTTTGCTTGTGGTACAGCTGCCGTTGTCACATCAATTGGTCGTTTTAGATATAAAGGGGGAGAATTTATTATTGGAAATGAAACAGTTGGAGAAGTTACAAAGCAGCTTCGTACACAATTGGTTGGCATTCAAAAAGGGAACATAGAAGATAAAAATGGCTGGGTACATTCTGTCCAGATCTCATAATATTTAAGGTATTCTCATATCTATAAACGCTTCCATGAAAGTAGATTCATGGAAGCGTTTTTCCTAGAAAAACTCCCTCTATTTTTAGTGACAAAAAAGAAAGCACTAATCAAATTTCGAATGATTTCTATGCTTTGCTTTAATATTACGGACTGTACCCGTATAGGAGCGCATTACGAGAGTTTCCGTTTGAATGTAACGAGATGTAAATTTAACACCAGAAAGCATATTGCCATCTGTCACCCCTGTTGCTGAAAACAAAACATCACCCTTTGCCATTTCTTCCATTGTATAAACCTTATTGGGATCACTAATCCCCATTTTAGCTGCACGAGCAATTTTCTCTTCTGTATCTAGCAGCAAACGACCTTGCATCTGTCCTCCAATGCAGCGCAAAGCAGCAGAAGCTAAGACACCTTCAGGTGCTCCACCAATCCCCATATAGATATCAATACCTGTTTCTTCTGGATCAGTTGTATCAATAACAGCAGCCACATCTCCATCCCCAATCAAGCGAATCGACGCCCCTGTCGCTCGTACTTCATTAACCAATTTTTCATGACGAGGTCTATCCATAATACAAACAACAATCTGATTAACAGTCACTCCTTTAGCCTTCGCAAGAGCATGTATATTATCGGTAGGACAAGCATCTATATCGACTACTCCCTTTGGATAACCAGGACCAATAGCAATTTTGTTCATATAAACATCAGGGGCATAAAGGAGATTACCCTTTTCAGCAATTGCAACTACTGCCAAAGAATTGGCAATATTTTTAGCACAAAGTGTTGTACCCTCTAGTGGATCAAGTGCAATATCGATCGCCAATCCACTTTGAAAACCTACTTTTTCTCCAATATAAAGCATAGGCGCTTCATCCCGCTCACCTTCACCAATCACCACTGTACCATCAATAGGCAATCGATTAAGTTCCTGCCGCATTGCATCTACAGCAGCTTGATCCGCTGCCTTTTCATCGCCACGTCCGCGCCAGCGTGCAGCAGCAACAGCAGCACGTTCAGTAACACGTACCAATTCAAGCGTCAAAATACGATCAAGTCCATTTAAAATCTTCTGAGTTGTGGGCATATGAAAAAATCCTACCGAATGAATACCAGAAAAATATGAGTCCTTATTAAATACTAAGAATAAAGTTTTTTGGCAAAGATGAAAATTTTCCACAAGAGATAAAAGAACTCAAGCGTGCTTTTTTTATTATCAAGAAAGTTATCAATTCTTTGCCATAGGTTCAATACGAATAAATTGAGATTTTGCAACAAGATGTCCATCTTTTTCAATTTCTGCAAGTGCCTGTCGTACATTCACCTCTGTTGTTTCATGCGTAATTAAAATAATTGTTTTTTCAATTTGATCTTCTACAAAAGATCTTTGAACAATCGACTCCAATGAGATGTGATTATCAGCCATATGCCTTGCGACCGCGGCAAAAACACCAGTACGATCATGAACATTTAAACGAATAAAATAACCACCTGCATGATGCGAAATACGTGCTTTTTTATGAGGAGTAAGTTCTAATGCTGGACGTCTTAAAACAGGCGCATACTGAAAACCAGAACGCGCTTTTGCTATATCAGCCAAATCACCAATAACGGCTGATGCTGTTGCCTTTCCTCCGGCGCCAGGACCAGAAAACAGTAATTCACCTAATAAATCACTTTGAATAGAAAGAGCATTGGTTACACCATTTATCTGTGCAATCATTGAGGAAGCTGGTACCATTGTTGGATGAACACGTTGCTCTATTCCAGAATCCGTTTTTAATGCAACCCCTAAAAGCTTAATCCGATACCCCAATTCATCAGCTGCTCTAATATCAATTTGCGAAATATTATGAATTCCTTCAACATAAACATCATCTAACGAAACAGCTGTTCCAAATGCCAAGCTTGTCAACAAAGCTAATTTATGAGCAGTATCATTTCCCTCAATATCAAAAGCTGGATCTGCTTCAGCATACCCAAGTCTCTGTGCATCTGCTAAACAATCTTTAAATGAAAGACCTTCCGTAAACATGCGTGTTAATATATAATTACAGGTTCCATTGAGAATACCATAAATTCGCGATATGCGATTACTAACAAGTGATTCTCTCATCGCTTTGATGACAGGAATCCCCCCTGCAACAGCTGCTTCAAAATGAAGAAAAACACCTTTTTTTTCTGCAATTATAGCCAGCTCTACTCCATGTCGAGCAAGAAGAGCTTTATTGGCTGTTACAACATGATGTCCCGCCTCAAGCGCTCTCTTAACAGCGGTATACACCACATCCAATTCACCACCAATTAACTCTACAAAAACATCAATCTCATCAGAAGCAGCCAACTCCACAGGTGAATCAAACCATTTTATATCACTGAGATCAAGTCCACGATTGCGGCCTTTATCGCGCGCACTAACAGCAACAACTTTGATGAATCGCCCACATTGACAAGCTAAACTATTCGCTTTTTCACATAGAGTTCGAACAACTGAAGTACCAACTGTACCAAGTCCCGCAACACCAACTTTTAAAGCTTCTGCCATTATTAACCACTGATCCCTATCTTCATTGAAAAATCGTTTAAATGATGTGCCAATCAACACAAAAAGTACTTATGTTCATAAAAACAAAAGAAATACCCTGCTCTATTCATTTCATTTTCTCTAATAGAATTATCCCCGCTTGTTCAATCAACATTCCTAAAAATATAATATTTATTGTCTTCAAAGATTTCAGAATCTTTATAAAATATCTAATTCAGAATGAAAATCTGTAAAACTTATAAATGCAAGTTTCCCTAAAGAAAAGTTCTAAAAAATAATCAATAACCAGTTAAAGAATATTGAAGAATTGGTAAGAAAGAATAAAAACATCTCTTCTAAATCAACAAGTATGGAACAAAAAACATTCTTTCATATGATAAATTAAGGGAATGAATAAAATAAAGTAAATCAGTAAATGATAACACATTCCTTCCTACCATTCCATAGCTTTAACTATAAATCTTTAATGCAAAAATCTTAACGCACTCATATATCAAAATAGAACCTTACATTAAAGTAAAAAACAAGACTTGATATGTGTACACCATAATTCTGAAATATTATAAATATGGAGAATAAATTTGCAAAATTCGAATATTTTATCTCAACTTATTACCACCTCTTTGCAAAACTAGCGAATTGAAGTGACAAAAAACTCAATTTACCCTTTATCCACGCTAATTCATTTTCAAATCAAGAATTTCTCAATATGTAAAAGAACAAATGAATGGTTTTTAATTTTAAAAATTTTACAGTCATGTAAAAGTAAATATAAGAAAATTATTTTTTAATATATTCTGTAAAAATTGCTTTAATATTTTTATTATAAAGAATCTTTTTATATTTTGTTAAACTGAAAGGAATCTGTGGCTTGCTCCTCAAAAAACTTTTGTATGATTGGTATTATTTGTTAATTTGGTAATAAATATTGTCTTTCTACTTCATAAATTATACAGTTTTTGCTTTATGATAAGCTCAAATGAGAAGTCTTCTGTATAAAGGCTCTTTCAAGCAAGTTAAATAATATTCTCATATGGTGAGCAAAGATAACAAACGATAAAATATGCAAAAAATAAATACATTAAAAATGCTGTTTTTGATCATTTTTGCCTACTCCTCAAACTGAAAAAAACAATCCAAACAGAAATCGCTCAAAAATTATTCAATAAAACACACTTTTTTCAAAAAAAATGACACAGAGGGCTTGCGAAGTAAAAAGATCCTCTCTATAAGCCTCATCATTGGTTTGCGCCCATCGTCTAGCGGTTAGGACATCGCCCTTTCACGGCGGAAACAGGGGTTCGATTCCCCTTGGGCGTACCATGTTTCTTTTTACTGTACACAATCTATCGATTTTATATATCTTTTTTAAAGTACGGGGTACGTGGATAAAAGTTAGGGAATAGGATTTTCAAACTTGCTTTTACAAAGAGCATTCTTTTTTGCCGACTTTCTCTAATAATTTTTTGAATTTTGATAAATCCTTAATGTTCTGCTGCTTTCTGATTTAAAGCATAGAGTTCAGTTATCTTTTCCTTCATCCCCACAAGAACAAGTCTTTTGTCAATCTCGACAAAAGACAAAAGTGGTACATTATTTTTTACAAGTAGAATATTTTCCACGATCACTGTACAAAAACCATTATCAAGCATATACAATATCTATTATGGTAAGAAGTTATTAATTTTCATCAGGCACAGTGCGTTTAATATCATCATAAAATTTAAATATTACAACGAGATATATAAATAAAATATATTGGTGTACTCATGCTTGTCAATCTTAATGCTATAATTCGCGATCTTTCTCCAAAAACTAATATCGTTACAGTTCTTAAGGAAGCTATAGTTAATTCTATACAAGCTCATGCGACAAAAATTGATATTTTATTTCAACTTTATGGCAATACGGATTTATGGAAGAATCAACCAGTTTTTTCTATAAGTGTTTTTGATAATGGAGATGGATTTACAAAAGAAAATATCAAATCTTTCTCTACCTACAAAAGTGATTATAAAATTCAAGAAGGATGTAAAGGGATTGGACGTATTACTTACTTGAAAATATTCAAGGCAGTTAAAATTGTTAGTTTTAGCAAAAATGAACATCATACTAAAATTTCACTAAATTTCACTCCGCAGTTTACACAAGATTCTTTTAAAAAGGAAAATAGCGAAAACTATAAATGGTGGACTACACATTTGCATTTACAAGAAACTCATGAACAAACTGATTTAGATATAAATTTAGTCCGTAACGAAATTTATTATCATCTCCTTCCTTTACTTTTTTTACTGAAAGAAAAAAATATTCAAATTAACTTTTATGTACATGATGTAAAAAATTTAGAAGATTTAAATAACTTAAAGGACATAGAAAATTTAGAAGCTATAGAAAACTTAGAGAAAAGAACAATAAATACGCAAGATTTACCTTACTTAGAAAATAAAATTTTTGAAGTTGGTCCTTTAAAGATTCCCTTCACCCTTTCTTATTATTTCGAACAGAACGTAAACTCTAAAGCTAAAATAGAAGCTTTCTATTGTGCTAATAATCGTACTGTCATGCCTTTTTCAAAGTTTATAAATATCAATCCAATAAACGATATGATTATGATATTTTTATTGGAATCTCCTGTTTTTGACAAATATGTTAACGATGAACGAAATGAGTTTGAGATTAATGAAACAAATCCTGACTTAGAAACGCAACTATCTTGGTATGATATTAATCAAAAACTAGAGAGTATTTTGGATGAAACAATTAATATAAGATTTCCAGAAATTAAAGAAAAAAAGAGCGCTCTTCTCAAAAAAATTTCTGAAGAATATCCTTATTTAGTAGATTTTCTAGACACAAAGTATGTAATTGGTGGTTTCTCAAAAGAAGATTCATTTATTGAAAAAGCAGAAAGAGAATATTCAAAAAGGAAGTTGACATTTAGAAAGATTCTTCGTGAAGGTAAAGGAACACCGAAAAAGAATTTACAAGAAGCACGAAATTTTGCTAGTCTGGAGTTAACTCAATATATTCAATTCCGAGATGATATTTTGAATGAGCTCTCTAAATTATTAAAACCTAATACCTTAGAGAAAGAAATTCATAATTTATTTATTCCACAACAATGCACTGCTGATAAAACCTTATCTTTACCATTAAAAGAGAATAATTTGTGGATACTTGATGACAACTTAATGAGCTACAGCTATTTACAAAGTGAAAAGGAAATAAAGTCCTTTATTACTAAGGTTAATTTGCTTTTATCGACTTCTGAGGAAAGTAATAAAAAATTACGCAGTCGACCTGATATAGCTGTGTATTTTGACTCTGAGAATGGGAACCGTGCTGTCTTAATAGAGTTTAAAGGTCCTACAGCAGATTACAAAAATTCAGGTGTTTCTCAATTAATGTATTATGCCGAAACACTTCAAAGCGCCGGTGTTAAAGAAATGTATCTCTATCTCATTGCTGAAGTAGATGATGCTTACGAAAAGGTATTACTTGTTACAAATAATTTCACTAAAATTTTTTCTCCAGAAGGAAAATATTATCGACGTTATTGGCCTACATTAAATGCTTGTGTACACGTTATCTCTCTACACACTATTTTAAGTAACGCAAAATCACGAAATAGCACTTTTATGAATATTATTAAACAGGATTTGTTATGCCATCGATCATAGAAAACCAGTGAAGCATTCTATTATTCGGCTTTTGATTATCCGCTTTTTTAAGTGTGAGAGGATGTTATCTGTCGCATCCATAAAACAAGCAAAATTAATAATCCATTTGCTAAAAAATTTTGCGCGTCCAGAGTGTATTTAGAGTTGGATATTTGATTTTTGTGTAAAAATATTTTCCAATGCCTCTATGAGATGCAAAAAATCAAGCGCTAATAAGAGTATAATGAATACAATCTGTTTGGTATAATGTGACATCACTTTTCTGCTTCTATAAGTTCTGTATCGTTTTGTGTTTTTTCTAGCCATCTTTCCAACCACATAAATGGGCTCCCTGCTTGTTATGCTTCAAAATATCTCTTGCAAGGTTGGAACTGATGACCTCAACATCCTGATTATCCAAATAAATGGGCAACCAGCCACCACAAGAAACAGACCTATTTGCCGCGCACCCAACGAGAAAGTTCAGAGCGCACACCAGCATCACTTTTTTGATTAACTTCATTTTCTACCTCAAGACGGGTTGTTGCTGTCTTTAAAGCATTCTCTGTTTGCTTTTGCCGTTCGCTTTGCTTGCCAAGCTGAAATGCCTTGGCTAAAGCCATAAAAAAAACGGCTAAAGCCGCTGTAAACATAAGAGAATATTTCTTTAGCCAAAAAATCATAAGCGTTGCTCCCCAAACCGCTTGGCGACAATCACTATGCCCGTTACAGCCGCTAAAACCATGATACCTGCTAAAGCCCATTGCACCGGACCATTGCCAACCAACAAGCCTCCAAACCCCGAACAAGACCCTATAATCGGGGCAAGTGCTTCTATCTTTAAAAGACCGCTTGCTGTTTTCGTTTCTACCCTTTGATAATTCGAAGAAACATAAGCCCCTTTTACCCATAATCCCGCTTCTGCTGCTCGACGGTTGGCTAAACCCGCAAGAGGCTTCCCACCGACCTTATTCCATTTCTGTAATTCTAAGGGTACGGCTTCATAATCCCCTTGATTAAGCTTCTTCAATAAGGTTGACTTGCGAAAAGCAGCTGTTCCTACATTATAGCAAAATGAGACCAATGCCGCGAATTGGCAATCCGTTAACGAAACCGTCACCGATTCCTCTACCGTCTGCTCAAATTGCTTTAAGTCTTCACAAAGGATTTCTTCTGCTTGCTTTTGGCTAATACACATGCCTTTTTTGACAAGGGGGTGACCCGCATTGCTGGTGTGACCATAACCAATCGTCCAGACACATGCCGTATCTCGATATGCCTCTAAACGCAAACCTTCCCATTGTTTGATAAGCTCTAATCCTTCTTTCGATATCTTTCTCATCTGACGCTCCATAAAAAAAGCCCCACAAAAGTGAGGCGGCATAAAAATGTTTTCTTATGATCTCTATTGGCTATGCTCTTTGATCAGCTGCTCGACTTCTTCAACACGAAAGCCAAGTTGAAAGAGCGGCGCATAGTCGCTTTCCTGTAATTCATACTGACAACGCTTTTCTACAAAATCACCATTTGAATCAAACGGCATGGTTGTTGTTAGACAAACCTTATGCGTGTCATCTTCAATCCCCTCTTCTCCCTCTCCAAGCTCTTTAACAAAAACCCAATAAAAACGTGTTGTTAAAAGATTCCCTAGCCTTCTTACTGTTTCAACTTTGTCAAAAGAAAGCATGTTCAGATAATCTTCTTTGCTATTTAAATGTTCTGGATATTCTATCATCTCCCCCTCCTAAACAAAATGACGCGTATGGCTACATCCACGCGCCGCAACTTGTTCATTTCCACCATTGACGATCATGGTGGCTCGAGTAAAACGCCCATTATCCGTTGTATTACTCCAGCTACCACCCCCTAACAATGCTCTCATTTCAAACGTATTTTGCGTACGGCTTATGGGTATAGGAAACGTGCCCGATAAAAATTGCCAAACATAACCGCAACCATCCTCACAACCGATATGCGAGATCATTCGACGATTCGCCGTATCCTTATATCCACCTGAAACCTTAGAGGTTGGTTCTTTCTTGCCAACAATATGTGTCTTTTCATTGCTTCCATACATAGCAGAAGCAAACGCTTCATCACTCAGTAAAGATTTTTTAACACGCGCCATATCTGTTACATGTTCGGTATAATTACGGTTTGTTGTTATATTGGTACGATACATTGATTTCGTATTTTCACCCGTCCCTGATTGAAGATAAATATCAACCCAAAGATCTGTAGAGGGGTCATAAACCATACCTTCTGGTGAACTATGCGGACGGTGATTGAGACACCAAACTGAATTGGGTAAAATATCCCCTGCTCTATAACCAGACAATGGATGACCGGAAATCGTACCAACATCCGCACAAAGCGTATGAAACCCTCCTATCTTTCGCGAATTACTCACTGTGTAATTCCTTGGATACGTAGAGTTTTCTGATAAAACAAATTTATGAGACTGTCTTCCATCAGAAACCAAATAAACATAATAATCCTTCCCCGCCGAAATAGAAGAAACGTTTATTATTGTATCTTCCGTATAACTTGCAACCAAAGTATCATTGCCTAATGCCAAGGTTATACGCGTTCCTTTCTTCAATGTGAGTTGTTTTTTCCCTGTTGCAATAAGAAACGGCGTGGAAATTGAAAGAACCGTTAAATTGGACTGTTTCAGTAAATTGTTTACCTCTTCCGCTAGCGCTTTTGCCTGTGAAGCTACTGTATGAGCTGTTGTCGCTGTTTCCAGAGAACTCTTGATACCACTAAGCTCTTTCTTCATTGTATCGGCGGTTGTTTTGGCTTCTTCTGCTGTCCTTTTCGCTCTATCGGCTACTTCCTTGGCTTTTTCGGCTTCGCTCTTGGCTTGATAGGCTTGTGAATCTGCCGCCTCGGCTTTTTTCTTGGCTTCTTCGCCTGCCGTTTCTGCTAAACTTGCTGTAAGCTTAGCACTATCTGCTGTTTCATTCGCTTTGTGGGCTTTATTCCACGCTGCATTCGCTGTGCTTTTTGCATTTTCCACCTCACTACGCGCTTGCGTCGCATCATGTCTTGCATAACCAGCAGACTCCTTGGCTTCCTTGGCTATTTTTTGTGCCTCTTCCGCTTCTTCTTCTAAAGACGCGGCTTTCTTACCCGCTGTTTCGGCTGCCCTCTGCGCCTCTCCTGCTATATATTTTGCATTACTCGCTATTTCCTTGGCTTTTTCTACTTCATTCTTGGCTTCATACGCTCGGTCATCGGCTTTCTCTGCTATTTTCTTGGCTTCTTCACCTGCCATTTCTGCTAATCTTGCTATAGTCTTAGCGTTATTGGCTGCTTCATTCGCGTCGTAAGCTTTACTCCACGCTTCATTCGCTGTGCTTTTTACTTTTTCCACCTCACTACGCGCTTGCTCCGCATCATGGTTAGCATAACCTGCTGTCTGTTTGGCTTCTTTAGCTATTTTTTGTGCTTCTTCTGCGGCTGCTTCTAAAGACGCGGCTTTTTTACCCGCTGTTTCAGCTGCCTTTTTCGCCTCTCCTGCTGCATATTTTGCACTATTGGCTATTTCCTTGGCTTTTTCGGCTTCATCTTTTGCTTCATACGCGTAGTTATTGGCTTTCTCCGCTATTTTCTTGGCTTCTTCGCCTGCCGTTTCTGCTAAACTTGCTGTAAGCTTAGCACTATCTGCTGTTTCATTCGCTTTGTGGGCTTTATTCCACGCTGCATTCGCTGTGCTTTTTGCATTTTCCACCTCACTACGCGCTTGCTCCGCATCATGCTTGGCATAACCTGCTGTCTGTTTGGCTTCTTGTGCTATTTTCTCGGCTTCTTCCGCTTTACGCTTCGCCTCTTGTGCTATGCCCTTCACCGCTTCCCCACTCACCTGCCCTGCCGTCTCTCCTGAACGCGCCGCAGACTCTGCTACCGCTTTCGCTTCCAAAGCTATTCTAGAGGCTTCTGTTGTGCTCTGTTGGGCTTGCTCCGCTTTCGCTATTGCACTATCTGCTGCACTCTTGGCTTCTTCTGCTGTGCTCTTCGCTGCATTCGCAACTGTAACAGCGCTTTCTGATGCTACTTTGGCTTCCTTAGCTACGCTCTCTGCTGTTTCTGTCGCTGTCGCTACCGATTGTTTTACTTCCTCCACTAAACCTTTTGCCTCAACAGCTGTCGTTTTACTTTCATTGGCTAACGTTGCTGCCTGATCTGCTACTTTCTTCGCTTCAGCGGCTTTAGACAGTGCTTCTGAGGCATCTTGTTGCGCTGTTGATGTCTCTAACGTCTGTTTGGCTTCTTGCGCCATAGTCTTGGCTTCAGAAGCTGTGATTGTCGCATCATCCGCCTTCTTTTCCGCTCTTGCGGCTTTCTCTTCTGCCGTCTCTGCTGTGCTCTTAGCTTCACTCGACTTCGTTAACGCTTCTAAAGCTTTTTGCCCGATCTCATCACCAGCCTGTTTAGCTGTGGTAGCGGTCGATAATGCCGTTTCTGCAATACCTTTCACTTCTTCAGAAATATTCTTGACATCATTGACTAAGGTAAGCGCTGTAGATGCTTTATCCTTCGCTGCATTCGCTTCTGTAAGCGCATTGGTAGAGGCATTTTGGGCTTCTGTTGCAAGTTGTTTGGCTTCTTCTGAGAGTGTCTTAGATGACTCTGCTATCTGTTTGGATTCTCTTGACTCCGTTAATGCCTTCTCTACTGCCGTTTGTACTTGAGACGCTGTTTTTGTAAGTTCTCTAACAGAAGATGTCGCCCGTTCCGATAAACCTTTTGCTTCTTCGGCAATATCCTTCGCATCAGCGGCTGTCTGTTTGGCTCCATCTGCCTTCATACTTGCTTGTGTCGCTACTGTCTTAACTTCATGATACGTCGCTACCGCTGTTGCGGCTACTTGCGTCGTCTCTGTTGCTGTTTGGGAAGCATCTCTCGCTGTTTGTTCTGCACGTTCAGCAATGGACTTCGATTCATCGGCTAATCTCTTTGCTTCTGTCGAAACATGGACGGCGTTCTCACTTGCCTGCTTGACCTCTACAAAACTTTGCAATGCCGTAGCCAATGAACCTTTCGTACTACTTATTTCCCCTGTAGCTCTATCAAATCCTGCCTTCGCCTCTTCTGCCATTTGCTTGGCGGCATCAGAGGCACTCTTGGCTTCTTCGGCTAATCCCTTGGCTGTATCCGCTGTATCTTTTGCACGATTAGCCGTTGTCGTTACTGCTGTAACCGCTTCACCCGTTTTGGTAACTTCGCTAAGCGCTCTTTCCGATACTTTTTTCGCCTCTTCTGCAACCTGTTGCGCACCATTCGCACGCGACATGGCTTTTTCTGCTTCTTGACGTGCATTAACAACCTGCTCTAACGGCGCAAAGGTTTCATACGAATACAAAGAGGCCGTCCCTAAAAGCTTCGGAACAACAACGCTGTCTTGCGAAGTCCCTTCTCTGATTTCCTCTTTCGTTGCAACAGGTATCAAATATTCATGTTCATGATCGGGTATCTTCATCTGCTTTATTCCTTCATTCAGAGCACTTCGTCTAATGAACACTCTTTCAAATCTTCAAACTCTTCTCTTAAGGTCTCTAAGCGCTTCTCTAAATCTTTCAGTGAACCATCAAGCTCTGTTTTCAAAGCGGCTTTCAATAAATCAAAAACGCCAGTAAGCGGCGCATGTACAAAACCTCCCCCAGAATACAAAACGACCCGTACTTGAGACGGGTCGCTAATCTCTGATATCGCAAACGGTTTTAATGACATTTCAACTCCTCATGTCTTGATCCCATAAATTACACTCACATTAACGGGGCGCGTTTCAACACCACCAACCCTCTCTGCCATGAGATGATGTTCATGATGCTCTCTGTCATTCAGACCTTCTGTTATAGGCGTTGAATAATATAAAAAATTAGCAAAGGGGCTCCTGATAAACCAAGGTAAACGCGGCGGCTTGTCTTTTTCTGTAAACCTACAACACACTGATTTATAATGATAATTCACTGTTTTGTATGTTGAATGAGAGTCTCGAATATTGTAAGATTCTCTCATTTCAAGTCTGTTTATATTGAATCAAACAAACCCATTTGCTTGCACGGCATAAGC
>NZ_JBHIRC010000008.1:0-104738 GCF_042196985.1 Bartonella sp. AA97HXZ
AAATACCATGCCAAAACCACGTCCTCCTCATCTTGTCAAAGAAGTCACACGTCATGGTAAAATTATATGGTATGTACGTATTGGTCATGGACCACGTATTAGAATCCGCGGAACCTATGGAACGCAAGAGTTTGTTGACAACTACAAAAGCGCACTTGCCGAGTTACAAGGGCTTATACTTCCTAAATCAAAAACTGGTAAGCTAGTCGAAGGTTCATTCGCATGGCTCCTTAAACAGTATTTTAATAGCTCCAATTGGCATAACCTCGCTAAAGCCACAAAGAAACAAAGAGAATACACTCTTATGAAAGTGTGCGATACTATAGGTCACATTTCATACCAAGCAATCGAAAAGAAACATATCATAGCCGGTGTTGAACGGCGCAAAGAAACACCAGCAATGGCTAGAGACTTTCTACAATCCCTAAATGGGCTTTTTAAATGGGCAATTGAACACGGACTTTTGGAAAGCAACCCTACTTTAGGTATCACAAGACCTCCTCTTAAAAATAAAGAGGGCTTTCCCGTTTGGACAGAAGAAGATGTTGAAAAATATTACCAACGCTGGTCACATGGTACCCATGAACGTGTTTGGATTGATGTTCTTTTATATACGGGTCTGCGTCGTGGTGATGCGGTCCGCATTGGCTGGAAAGACGTCAAAGATAATATCATTCACATCAAAACAGAAAAGAGCCAATTTAAAACAGATGTCTTTCTACCTATTTTACCGGAATTAGCCAAAACGCTTGAAGTTGGTCCTATTGGAGAAGAAACATTCATTTGTGGTAAACGCGGGAAAAAAATACCCAAAAAAAGCTTCGGAATTACATTTTATAATGCTTGTACCCAAGCAGGTATCAAAAAATCAGCGCATGGCTTAAGAAAATTAGCAGCAACACGCGCAGCTAACTCTGGTGCAACAGTATCACAATTGAAAGCACTCTTTGGCTGGACAAATGACAGTATGGCATCTCTTTATACCAAGAGCGCAGATCGCAAAAAACTCTCCCTTGAATCGATACAAAAGCTCCAAAAAAGTTAGGGATAGAGATAAAAAAACATAATAGAATCAATAAGCACCTAATCCCTTACTACAAATATAACTTTTTGATTTAATTATTATTTGTTACCGTTGCTAGAAATAACAATAAATCAAGGGATATAATTTGTTAATAGGCTTGGCGTTATGTCAAAATATCAGCGATGAGATTGCTTTTTGGTTGTTTTAGAAATGAAATAATGAGCTCAAATATTGATGAATGAAACGGGAGGTTTAAATTGAAAATATTAATTCCAGATGACTATCAAAAAGCCACCCTAACATTACAGTCTATTACAAAATTAATGACATCACATGAAGTGCTGGTTATAAATAATTTAGCTAAAGAATGTGATTTAGAAGATAAGCTCAAAGAGATAGATATTCTTATCTTAATCAGAGAGCGGACTATAGTTGATAGAAATCTTCTCCTGAAACTGCCAAATTTAAAATTAATCTGCCAAACAGGCCCTATAGGTTCACATATTGATATAGAAACTTGTAGAGACTTAGGAATTGAAATATTAGACGGTGGTGGAGATCCAACTTCTGCTGCTGAATTTGCGTGGCTCTTAATTATGTCTGCGCGTAGAAAACTCTGTAAATCTGTATCTGATATGAAAAAAGGACGATGGCAAACAACATTTGGCAACCAAATGAAAGGGGCTACTCTTGGAATATTCGGGTTTGGCCGTATTGGTAAAATGGTTGCTCAATATGCTCAAGCTTTTGGCATGTCCATTTTGGTTTATGGGAGCGAGCGTTCAACGCAAGAAGCAAAAAATTTAGGTTATCATTTTACGCATTCAAAAGATGAATTTTTTACACGTCCTGACGTTATATCCGTCCATTTACGTTTAAGCGATAAAACCAGAGAAATCATAAAATTAGATGATCTATTGAGCATGAAACCTCATGCTATTTTTGTCAACACAGCGCGTTCAGCTTTGGTTGAAAAAGGGGCGATAGAAAAAATACTAAGTTTGGAAAATTCAATTTACTTTGCACTGGATGTTTATGACAGCGAGCCAGTATATGAAAGCAAATTATTGCAATCAGATAGAGTTCTTTGCACACCGCATCTGGGCTATGTGACTGAAGAAAGCTTTGAGAATTATATTGAAAAAGCTTGCCAAAATATAGCGTCTTTTATAAAGAGCACTTAATGCTGGCTGAGCCAATGTTTGTAAAATTTATCTTATATCACTAGCATATCAAATTTGTACGACACATAATAGCTTATTTCCTTAAATTAAGCATATTCCTTAGCTTTCATATTCATACCAATCGTATTGACAGATTTTTATGTAATCAGCATAAAATACCTCATTTATTATTGCAATCATTATTAAAAAAGGCTACTTCATTGGAATGCACTTTAATTGGAGGGGGCATAGTGGGCAATAATAAATTTATAGAAAAAAATTATTATAGATGGATTGTATTACTTGTTGCCACAATCGCTCAAGCATCAGCCTGCTTCTTTGTTCAAGGGATTGGTCCTTTAGCTGAATTTTTTAAGAAGGATTTCTCGCTTAGTGACTCTCAGATAGGTTTACTATCTTCAGCAGCGCAGTTCCTACCTATTATTGGATTACTTGTAGCTGGTGAATTACTAGACAAGTTTAACGAGCACTATATTATTGGAGTTGGCGCGATCGGCGTTTCTGTCGCTCTTTTGTTGGAAGCAATCGCAGATAACTATATTTCCCTTTTGGTTTGTTTGCTAATTGTAGGGGGATTTATAGTTCTGCTCAACTCGGTAGTGCTAAATCCGTTTCTTCATGGTTTCCACAATCGCAACGCGGATTTGCAATGGGAATAAGGCAGGCGGGGCTACCATTAGGTAGAGGCATTAGCTGGGTATAGTTATTCCTGCGAGTGCCCTTGTCTATGGCATACAAGGTGCGTTTTTGGTCGGTACCATAGTTTCTTTTTTAGGTGGATGTATATTTATTATTTTTATCACTCACCAGCAAAAGTTATCACTATCGTTCCAGAAAGCAAGGCAAAAATTTCGTTCTATGCAAATGTAAGGTCACGTCTTGCGATGTGGCTGCGCCGCATATGAAGAATAATATTTTTTCAAACGTTTCACTTGTGATCGTTTAATATGTTTTAACCATTTTTATAACGATTTATTTTTATAGAATTTATCACCTGTCTCTAGATAAAAGTGCTTATTTATTTTTTGTTTCACAGGCTTCTGGTGCCTTAGGAAGAATTATTTTAGCAGCGTGGAGTGATCATTGTAGAAAAGGACGATTTTTTCCTGTCTTGTTTTGCATGATTGCAATCGTTTTTGGATTTTTAATATTAATTTTGAGCATGAGTGGATCGATAATTTATTTAACTATTTTATCTGCTTGGTTAGTTTTTGGAGGAATGGGATAGTATGGCCCTTGGGTTGCTTATATTGTAGACTCTTCGCCGAAAGAAAACGTTGGCTTTTCTCTGGATTTAGGAATGTCTATAAATCAAATCGCAATCATTACTGCTCCACGATTATTTGGATTAATCCAAGATTTTACAGAAACTTATTTACTAACATGGCTGATTTTAATTATTGTTTTTTCACTTTTCTTAATAAGAAAGTAGGGAAATATAATTGGGGAGGAAATTATAATGATAAATGAAAATACTTTTGAGTTGAGCAATATCGAAAGAGACAAACTTTGAGAGGCTTTAGACCATGTTATTTATGATCCATACGGGTGGTATTGAATATTCGGTTGAGCTAAAAAATAGCATTTTCGCTGCTACCCCATAGAATATTAACAATTCTTATGAACCAAAAGGTGTCTATTACTCCCAGACCATATCTAATCTTTGAAAATCTTCCAATTGATAGACAAATTAATACGTCACCTAATCCTTATAATTTAGATGCGTCTTGTAAAAGTGGCTATATTAGCGAAAATTTAATTATGATGTTTTCTTTATTGATCGGAGAGCCTTATTCAATTAAGTTTGAAGGCGAACATATAGTAAATAACATAGTTCCTTTAGAGGATAATAAAAAAGATTATACAGGATTAGGATCTGAAGTTGAGTTAGATTTTCATACAGAAAATGCTGCACTAAAATTTATAACGAGTTTAAATTTATCTCCTAAAGGGGATAATTTTATCTGGTGTTCGCAATGGTGTTGATGGCCCGTTAACGAGAATATCTGATACACGTCTAGCTTTAAAACTTTTAAGTGAGGAGGATTTGAGGAGCTTAAGGGATAATTTATATATAATTAATGTTCCCTATAGATGGAGAAAAAATGGGGTAACCTCTACAAGTAAAGTGCCCCTAGTTCAAGGGGACGGTGAATTCCCAGATATCAGCGCTGTTTTTTATCCAGGCATGTTAGAGCCACAGTCAAAAAAGCCAAGAAAGCTTCAGATCATTTTTATGAAGCTATTAAGGCTGTATCTTTTGGAATTGATGTACAACCCATAAGATTATTATACATTGATAACAGAATGGCTCTACACTCTAGAGATAAATTTTATGGATCATTTGATCGTTATGAAAACCCAATGCGGTGGATTCAAAGAGTGTTTGTGTCTGCAGATTTATGGAATCATAGATATGTAGAACAAATAAAAGAAAGAGTATTTGATTTTCAATGCTAATGTCCTGATAATGATATAATGGTGAGTATTATTCTGATTTATATATATTGACTACATATCTCATATGTATAGATTCCTCCCGCATAATCAGGTGAGGCTACTACCTGATTATAGGCTATGGTGGCCAATTGATTTTCTATGACTGCATTTGCTTTTTGTTATATTTGCCCTTCTTTTCAAGTCGCTAGGGGATTCTCCTATCAAGCCCTTGAAAGAGTGATTTGGAGTAATTTCATAATGCGAAACCAAAACATAGTGACAAACTTTTCTATTGTTTTCACAAATATGACGGTTTGCATGGTTGCACCCTTCAAGCAGTGTGGCTTTTTTTCTTGCACGATGAAATCATTCATATATGAGACAACATAATTAATTTATAACAGATAATTCAATGTATTATCTAAAAAATGCAACGAAATAGCTATTAATGTGAACATATGAATTAAAAAAACAAACATCGCGTACAAATAAATTCAAACATACTTGTGCACACGACTTATAACATTTTTTAGATGAACAAATAATAATACACCCCATGTCTTTAAACAAAGAATGAAAATCATAAAATGAGCTCTAAGGATAATAAGAACTCTCCACAAAGAAGTGACAGAGATGAAGACTCCAAAGACTTCATCATCACCATCCTTCAGCATTTTGTTAACATATTCATTTTATACAAGAATCTTTCCCGCGGAAGAAATAGCATTTGCAATAGCTTCTTCGCTTGCCTCATCGGGTAATAACATCTCATTATGAGCACATCCCGATGGGATCATAGGAAAACAGTTTTCTAAATGATAAACACGACAATCAAAAAGAACAGGCTTATCACAGTCAATCATCTGCTGAATTTTATCATCAAGTTCATCGGGTTTTGAACAATGAATTCCCACGGCTCCATAAGCTTGTGCCAATTTCACAAAGTCAGGCATAGATTCCGTATAAGAATGAGAAAGACGATTACCATGCAGCAATTGCTGCCACTGGCGGACCATTCCCATATACTGATTATTTAAAATGAAAATTTTCACCGGTGTGTCATGCTGAATAGCTGTTGCAAGCTCTTGAATATTCATCTGAATGGAGGCATCACCAGAAATACACACAACAAGCGCATCAGGATGCGCTATTTGAACACCTATAGCAGCAGGTAAACCATATCCCATCGTTCCAAGACCACCAGAAGTCATCCAATGTTTTGGTTCATCAAAATGATAATACTGCGCTGCCCACATCTGATGCTGCCCGACATCCGTTGTAATATAAGCATTCGCATCTTTGGTAAAAGCATACAGCCGTTCAAGAGCATATTGCGGCATAATGACATCTTTTTTCTCCGCATATGCCAATGAATTACGAGCTTTCCAACGGTTAATTTGCGTCCACCACGCCTCACGGACTTCACTGTTAAACGCTGGTTGCTGTATCTTTAAGAGTTGCGTCATATCTCCTAAAACACAAGCCACATCACCAATAATTGGAACTTCTGCTTTTACAATTTTATTGATAGAAGAAGGGTCAATATCAATATGAATAATACGCGCATGAGGTGCAAATGCATCAAGGCGCCCGGTGATACGATCATCAAATCGTGCTCCAACAGCTAACATGACATCACAATCATGCATGGCCATATTAGCCTCATAGGTTCCATGCATTCCAAGCATTCCAAGCCAATTTTTACCGGAAGCAGGATAAGCACCAAGTCCCATTAATGTTGAAGTAATCGGAAAATCCCCCAATTGAACCAAATTACGTAAAAGCTGTATAGCTTTCATCCCCGATGAAATAACACCACCACCAGAATAAATAATAGGGCGTTTTGCCTCAACTAAAAGAGAAACGGCAGATTCAATAGCCTTAGTATTCCCTTTCAACGATGGAAAAGAATGTAAAGACTCCTGAACTTGAGGTGCTCTATAAAATCCTGAAGCAAATTGAACATCCTTAGGAATATCAATCAAAACCGGCCCAGGACGACCTGATTGAGCAAGAAAAAAAGCTTCATGAATAATAGCCGCAAGATCATTGACATTTTTAACCAGCCAATTACGCTTCGTACAAGGCTTTGTAATTCCAACTGTATCAGCCTCTTGAAAAGCATTTGTTCCAATCACCGTTGTTGACACCTGCCCAGAAAAACAAATAAGAGGTATCGAATCCATAAGAGCATCTTGCAAAGGTGTAACAGCATTCGTTGCCCCTGGACCAGAAGTCACAAGCATAACCCCTACCTTCCCTGTGCTGCGTGCATAGCCTTCAGCTGCATGCCCTGCGGCTTGTTCATGGCGCACCAAAATATGCTGGAGTGTATCTTGGTGATAAAGAACATCAAAAATAGGCAAAACAGCCCCACCAGGATAACCAAAAATATGTTCAACGCCTTGATCTATAAGAGCTTGAACCACTATTTCAGCGCCCGACATTATTTTTCCATCTGCACTCTCTTGCTTTCTTGGATCATTTCTCATTTTTCCCACTCACCTACTTTATAGGACAATAAAAAAGCCCCTAACGGAGCCCATAAAAAAAGCCCCCAAAGGAGCCCATTACACAACACATACTGTATGATTACCCCCATTATTCCAACGTATAAAATATATAAAAAATTCCTTGTAGAGAGATTTCTAATTCCATTGATACCATTCGTCAATAAAAAATTATATTTTCTAAAAAATTTCTTTTTCACGAATTATCTTTTATCTTTCGATAAGTTTCTTTGCAAAGCTCTAACTCTTTTATCAAAAAGTAAGCATCCATTCTTCATCAAATTGATTACGAAACCATGTCATTTGTCTTTTTGCATATCTCCTCGTTTGTATTTTTACCGCTTCAAGAGCATTCTCAAAGCTTCTATATCCATCCAAATAAGCCATAAATTCAGGTATACCAATAGCCTTCATTGCTGGTAAAGAAGGGGAAAGTTTAAGTTTTTTCATAGCCACCACTTCTTCTAAAGCTCCTCTTTCAATCATAGAATCCAAGCGTTTATGAATACGTTCATAAAGCAGAGAACGTGGTGGCATGAGAAGAATTTTTTCGGTCAAATTCGGCGCAATGATAGGTGTTGTTTTTTGTTTCTGCCACCAACTGAGCGTCTTACCGGTTGCATCATAAACTTCCAAAGCACGGACAATACGCTGTCTATCGTGCGAAGAAATTTTTTCAGCAACAACAGTATCAATCTGCAACAACTGGCGATAAAGACTTTCAGGTCCCTCTTTATCAAGCAGCAAACGCCACTTCTGCCGCACAACATCTGGAACATGAGGGATTTCCGAAATCCCCTCTAAAAGAGCACGAAAATAAAGTCCTGTCCCACCAACAAAAATAACTGATCTTAAAGAAAAAGTAGTCAATAGCTTCTCGACATCACACAACCATTGCCCTACCGAATAATTCAAAATAGGACTCACATGACCATAAAGATAATGGGGAACAATCGCGGTATCAGCCTCCCCCGGCCGTGCCGTTAAAATATTTAAAACATCATAAACCTGCATTGAATCAGTATTAATAATGAGAGCATTTTTTTCTTGAGCCATTTGCAAGGCAAGTTCTGACTTCCCACTTGCCGTTGGCCCCGCTATTAATGTAACTGTTCTCTGTGCCATGAATAGCAATTTCTCCCAATCAATAATTTATTACAACATGCAGACACCCCCAAAGCCTTCCTGTATTTTCTCTCCATTATCATAGAGTAAATACTTCAAACAAAAAATACGAACACAAATTCCCCTTAAGACAAAGCCCCTTATGAAACTTATAAAAAAGAAAAAATGGACTTAATAACAACACCAAAGGAATTTCCAAGCATTTTTTGCTATCGTAATTCAATAACAAACCACAGCTATAATAATTCTGTCCGTTAAGGCCATTAAAAATATACTCTTTGTCATCATTTATGAAAATAATACTAAGTTTAATCTATACAATCAAATAGCTTTATTTTTTCCTATAAAAATAGCATGCTACGCCGGTTTATAATAAGAGCCTCATAAAGCATCATATCAATACCATTTACTTGCGCATCACAAGCAGAGATAAAAATTGACTTAAGAAAGGTGTACCAATATCTCTTATGCAGCATTTCAAAGTCTAGGCTGTTACAATATTGAGAACTGAAAAATACTATGATGACACCAATTTATACTTTGATATTCAGCATAAAGATATAATGATTTCCAATGGATTTTATATTGCACACCCCATGCTCTCTATCGTGAAATGAGCTTGAGAAATATTGGACATCACATGGCTGACTTGCAAAATATCCCACACACTAAGGCTGATAAAAAACAAAAAATAATTTTTTAAGGATCAATCCATTAGGAGCGTTACGAACCGTAACTCTCCATCTGGACGCGCTACAATAAATAGAGCATTTTTGCGTCCAGCTTCACGTAATTTATGAATACGTTTTTTAGCCTCATCAATTGTTGTGATAGAACTCTGATTGATATCAACAATCACTTCACCAACGCGAATACGCTTTTTATCCGCGGCACTATTTTGTGCAACAGATGTCACCACTAGTCCTCGAAGTTTATCTGAAATTGAATAACGATGACGCAAATCCTCTGTCAGTTCAGATAACGTCATTCCCATAAATTGCATTGTCACGTTTTTCGACAGATCTTGATTTTTTTTATCATCAACTTCTTCTGTATCTTCATTTGGATCTGTTTCAATCAAACGTCCAAGCTTAACTTTTACTGTTGCTTCTTGCCCATTGCGTAAAATAGTAACGTCCACCACTTTTCCTTCTGAACTTTCTGCAACTAAACGCGGCAAATCACGTGCATGCTTAATTTTGGAATTACCAAAGGAAAGAATAACATCTCCAGTTTGTAACTGGCTATTATCTACATTATTTTCTTCCGTCTGTTCTATTTTACCAGCCACCAATGCTCCCACAGCATTGTCCAATTTTAAACTTTTTGCAATATCCTCTGTTACCGGCTGAATACGAATAGCCAACCAACCACGCCTTATTTCTCCAAAATCACGCAATTGATTAATAACAGAAAGAGCCATATCCGATGGAATAGCAAATCCAATACCGATAGATCCTCCCGAAGGTGAAACAATTGCTGTATTAATGCCAATGACTTCACCATTTCTATCAAATAACGGCCCACCAGAATTTCCCCGATTAATTGCTGCATCTGTTTGAATAAAATTATCATAGGGACCAGCATTAAGATCACGGTTACGTGCAGAAATAATACCAACCGTCACACTTCCACCAAAACCATAAGGATTACCAATAGCCATAACCCAGTCACCAATACGTGCTTTTTCTGAGTCACCAAAACGCACAGCTTTTAATTTTTTACTTCCTGCATCGACTTGAAGCAACGCCAAATCAGTTTTGCTATCCTTTCCAAGAAGCTTTGCCTTTAGTTTTGTACCATCCGTAAAATTAACTTCAATATCATCAGCATCTACAATAACATGATAGTTTGTAACAATAATCCCTTTTTGCGCATCAATCACAAAACCAGAACCTAAAGAACGCACCTTTTGAAATTGACTATCTTTTTGACCATCCTTGGGTGTAAAAAAATCACTGAAATATTCCTCCAGCAATGAACCTTTTGGGATAACGGGTACCGAGGTGTTTGCATCCTGTTCTGTTCCTTCAACAGTCTGCGCCGTAGAAATATTCACAACTGTTTCCAAAAGCTCAGAAGCTAAATCAGGAATAGAAAGCAATGCCTTGCTTGTCTCGGCTCCCCAAGACAAACTCACTGATCCTGATAGAAACAAAGTCACACAAAAAACAACTCTTGTGATAAAAAACTTTAAAAACGTATTTTTACTCACGACACTTCTATCCATGACATGCCTTTAATCAAAGATGCAAAGAGCCCCACTAAATTTATCTACGTAAAACCAGCACGGCTCGATACTCTCTACCACTTTTACCATAAAAGAAAATGGTCACAGATCATTCTTTTCATGCAAAATCTCGTATCTGCAATCCATTATTTTATCTATTCTCTCCCGATTTTGGATCAGTTTTACTGAAGCCAGTATTCATTGTCGGTAAGAATGCTTTATTTGCCTGCGGCGGATTACGAAAATAGAAAAAGAAATCCTCATTTGGAGAAATCACCATCGGTGTTTTCTCTAAATTCTTGTATTGTTCCATCGCCAACCAAAAATCGTAAAAAGACGGATTAGCCTCCCTCGCATTCAATAAAAGACGAATACTTTCAGCTTGACCTTCACCGCGGGTAATTTCAGCATCACGCTTTGCAGCTGCTACAATTTCTTCATATTCACGATTAGCTTCTGCCACAATACGATCTCGCTCCTGCTGACCACGAGCCCGGATATTTTCCGCAGCAGCTTCACGTTCAGCTGCCATTTGCCGATAGACATCTTCTGAAACAGCATCAGTCAAATCGGTTTTACGAATACGCACATCAACAATGGTAATACCCAACGAGCCTGCATCTACAGAAAATTGCTTCTGTACTTCAGCCATCATCGCGCCTCGTTCATCCGATAAGGCTGCTTTAAATTCTCGCTTACCATAAACAGCACGCAAAGCGTCAATAAACCGTGGTGCAAGGTTTTCACGTGCCGCAATTTGTGGACGCCCAGAAGCAATGCGCTGTAAAAACAACTTAGGATCTGTAATACGGTAAATAAAGAACGCATCCACCTCATAATACGCACCACCACGAACCTGTACAGATTGTGTAGGAACATCGTAACGCAATAACCGATTATCAACAATGATCATCTTATCGATAAAGGGCGCCTTGAAATAGATTCCAGGATTAGATTCTACCTGAACAATTTGTCCAAAACGCTTAATTGCTACTTGTTGACGAGGATAGACGATAAATACGGACATCCACAAAATCATCAAAACAAACACTATAGCACTAAAAACAAACAAAAAGCGAGATTGCTGCATAATTAATCTCCTCCAGAAATACGAGAATCTAAGAGTAACGCAGGACGCGCTGCTGTTGCCTTTACTTTTTCCGATGACTTGCTACGCAACAATTCATTCAAAAGTAAATAAGGCACCGCTGGAGAATTTGCCTGATCAAGAACCAGCTTATTTGGTGAAGAAAGAATCCGCCCCATCGTCTCCATATAGAGACGGTAGCGAGCAGCTTCTGGTGAAATCGCAGCCTCTCGAGCTATCGCCTGAAAACGTTCAGCACGCCCTGTTGCCTCTTCAACCATTTGTGCCTTTTCACCTTTTGCGATTTCCCGTGTGCGTGAAGCTTCACCATTTGCTAAACCAATTTTCGTAAAACGCACACGATTCCCCTCTTCAATCATTCTTCCACGTTCCTGCTCCGCCTGCTGAACAGAATTAAACGCAGCAGCAACCTTTGTCGGAGGAGCAGCTTCACTGATAGAAACACGGCTTATTTCGACACCAAGTTGATATTTATCCACAGTCAACTGGATAATCTTTCTAACGTCATTAGCAACTTCTTCTTTCTTGTCACGTAAAACATCATCAACCGGCCGCGAACCAATGACCTCACGCATTGCACTCTCAGCAACTTGGCGGACAGTTCCCTCTTGATCATTCACATTGAATAAAAACTGACTAGGGTATGAAATCCGATAATAAACGGAAAAATTAACATTAACGATATTTTGATCACTCGAAAGCATTAAACCATCACTTTGTTGCGCCTGACCGGGCTTCCCACCAATCGCGATTGTTTTTTCCGTTAAAGGGACTTTCATATAGGTCTCAATTGGCCAAAAATGAAAATGCAACCCATCACCAATAATGCCTTCTTTAGGGATGCCAAAGCGCAACTCTACCGCTTGTTCATTTTGCTGAACAATATAAATTGACTGATATAGCCAAAAAAACACAATAAGCAGAAGGAATAAAACAGAAAAACTACTTCTCCCGAATTGTTTAAATTGATCCTGCCCTTTGCGCAAAATTTCATTAAGATTAGGACCATTTTCGCCACCATTACCGCCACCAGAACCAAAGAGATTCTTAGCTGGTGTTTTTTTGTCACCACTGTTTTTATCGCCACTCCACGGGCCACCACCATTTTGATTTGTCCAGGGCATTATCACCTCTTTAACTGATTACCACTACTCGAACACCAACCATTTGCTTGATCTTATAGGGTGTCTCTTACCTCATTACAATACAACTGATAAACCCTTCCACTTCATATTACAAAAAATTATTTCCGCTCATAAACAACAAAACGTGTCGGATGACTATCTTTATCCCCTTTTGGAATATCTTGTGTTTGCACAATAGTCCACTTTTCTTTATCAAAAACAGGAAAAAAACTATCACCTTCTATAGAAGCTAAAACTTCTGTAAGGAATATTTTATCAGCCATATGCAACCCTTGTTGAAAAATTTCACCACCACCAATAATAAAAATTTCCTCTACATCATTTTGAGAAGCAACATTTGTTGCAAGAGAACAAGCTTGCGATAAAGAGTGAGCAACAACAGCCCCTTCAGCACAAAAGGTACAATCACGAGTAATAACGATATTTGTACGCCCTGGTAAAGGTCTCCCAATAGAATCCCAAGTTTTTCGCCCCATAACAATGGGCTTACCCAATGTCAAAGCTTTAAAGCGTTGCAAATCCGTTGATAAATGCCACGGCATTACACCTTCACGACCGATAACACCATTTTCTGCAACAGCAGCAATTAAACAAATGGAAATCGTCATATTGCTACCGGCGCTTTAATATGGGGTTGTGCTTCATAATTAAGCAACTCAAAATCCTCAAATTGAAAAGAAAAAAGATCTGTTACCGCTGGATTTATGCGCATACATGGCAAAGCATTTGGTCTACGAGACAATTGATATTTTGCCTGTTCAAAATGATTAGAATAAAGATGAGCATCTCCCAGAGTATGAATAAAATCGCCTACTTTAAGACCGCTTACTTGCGCAATCATCATCGTTAGCAATGCGTAGGATGCAATATTGAATGGAACACCTAAGAAAATATCCGCCGAACGCTGATAAAGTTGACAAGATAATTTCCCCTCCGCAATGTAAAATTGAAAAAGACAATGACACGGAGGCAACGCCATTTCCTCTATTAATGCAGGATTCCAAGCTGATACAATCAAACGACGAGAATCTGGCGTTTCCTTAATCATCGTTAAAAGATTGTTAATTTGATCAATATGGCGTCCATCAGGAGCAGGCCAAGAACGCCACTGATAACCATAAACAGGACCAAGATTTCCCTTTTCATCAGCCCACTCGTCCCAAATTGACACACCATGCTCTTTCAACCAAGCGATATTTGTATCGCCTTTAAGAAACCACAAAAGTTCATAAATAATTGAACGTAAGTGTAGTTTCTTTGTTGTCAACAACGGAAATCCTGCTTGTAAATCAAAGCGCATCTGATACCCAAAGATAGATCGCGTTCCAACACCCGTTCGATCTGTCCGATCAATACCCTGATTTAAAACATGAGATAAAAGAGCAAGATATGATTTCATGAGGGTATTATGTCCGATTCTTCTTATTATAGAAAATAAAAACTGTAAAATCCGTACAAACATAATTCAAATCTTTTTCCAAAAACATCTTACACAAGAAATTATCATGATCTGACTAAATTTTTGATGCAAAAGATAAAATACTATAGACAGCTTCTAAAAAAATGACATAAATGAACAAAGATGGATGAACATCAAATAAAGGGATCGACTATGGAAAAACAAGAAGCTTTAAAACCACATGATACAAGAAAACGTATCTGGGCTATCGTGTCCAGTGCATCAGGTAATCTAGTAGAATGGTATGACTTTTATGTTTATTCCTTTACATCTATTTATTTTGCATCACAATTCTTTCCCTCAGATGGCAATGACGTTACGCAACTTTTAAAAGCGGCGGGTGTTTTTGCTATTGGTTTTCTTATGCGCCCAATCGGCGGATGGCTTTTTGGCTTCATTGCCGATCGTTACGGACGCAAACGCTCAATGCTTATCTCTGTTTTTATGATGTGTGGTGGTTCGTTCTTAATCGCCCTACTTCCTACCTATGAAACCATTGGAATGGCAGCAGGAATTCTTTTACTTTTACTCAGAATGCTTCAGGGGCTTTCTGTCGGTGGTGAATATGGTACAACAGCAACTTATATGAGCGAAGTCGCCCTCAAAAATCGCCGGGGATTTTTTAGCTCTTTCCAATATACCACACTGATTGGAGGTCAACTTCTAGCCAGTCTCGTTATATTCATTTTAGCGCTTTATCTCACCGAAGATCAGCTAAAAGCGTGGGGCTGGCGTATTCCATTTGCCATTGGTGGATGCGGCGCAATTGTTGCGATTTATCTACGCCGCACACTCCATGAGACAACGACCAAAGAAAGTCGTTCTAGTGCACAAGCTGGTAGTATTAGGGGACTTCTGAGCAACCACCGAAAAGCTTTCTTTCTGGTTATTGGCTTTACAGCTGGAGGATCGCTCACATTCTACACCTATACGACTTACATGCAGAAATATCTGATCACAACCACTGGCTTTGATAAACATACAGCCACAACAATCATGACAGCTGCACTCTTTGTTTTCATGTTACTCCAACCCCTCTTTGGTGCTCTTGCAGATAAAATTGGAACAAGAACTTCACTCCTTATTTGGAGTGTCTTATCTATTATCTTTACCATTCCTGGACTTAATATGATTGGTAGTACTGATAGTACATGGATTGCTTTATCAGTCATTACTGGAATGCTCTGCATTATGAGCTTTTATACATCTATCTCTGGCATTGTAAAATCAGAAATGTTTCCCGCTTCAGTACGAGCAATAGGAGTTGGGCTCTCTTATGCTATTGCCAACGCACTGTTTGGCGGTTCTGCTGAATATGTCGCGCTTGGATTAAAAGATCTTGGATATGAATCTGTCTTCTATTTTTATATAACCGGCATGATGATTATTGCATTCATTGCTGTTCTCTTAATGCCAGATGCTCGCAAAAAAGGGTATTTACAAGGAGACGATATTCATTAACCTTTAATGTTAACAAACAAGGATTTTAATAAAAAAGCCCAGAGTACTGGGCTTTTTTATATCCTTTCCGATAGAAGTTTAAAGCTCACAATTTTTTATCCCTTCAAACACTCTAAAGAAGCAATGTTCCCTCCTGCACACGCCGCTTATAAAAATAAATGGCTTCATATTATTATGTAATAAATACTTCTTTAGCTGAATTTAATTCACTGAAGATAAAAAACGTTTGATTTATTTTAATATTCCCATGCCCACTCAAAATCGAAGAAAAGTGATTATCTTTCAAGAAATTTTATCAATAATAAAGATTACACTCATGATTTTGTTTAATACGTTCTTAATAGTACCCCCTCATGCAAAACAAATCCTTTCATGAAAAATAGAAAATACCATTTTATTATAAATTCGCACACTTTTTTGAGAAACATTTCTCAATGCACCCAACTCCATTTCACAACGGCACCCGTGAATGACATCACGTAAAAGCCCCGTAAAGTATAAACATAGGCATCACTCTCTTTACACTTAATAAAAGTGCAAGCCGCTATCATTATACTATTGAGGAACTCTTAATATTGTACTCCCCCTTAACACTTAAGATCATTCCTAAAAAGTATTTTAACTGATACACCAACCTAGCATGCAATAGTCAGTAACATCATTTTACGAAACAACATCAAGCATATAAACTAAAGAGTATCATATCTTCATAAACACTCTGCATATGCAAATAATTCACAATCAAACAAAAAATAATATTTCCTTAAGGATAGTAAAAAGCGTATAATTTACGCAATGTAACAACACCATGAGCCCAAAACACCACTGATAGCTCTAGAAAAAATCTTTATGTTTCCCTAAAAAATTATCATGATACAATAGCGTTTTTATAATGCACATCGTAAATAGCTTTAAAAAGAAGAAAAGTTATAAATCTAAAAGGGGAATACTTCATGAATAATCAAACAACTTTAGATCCAAATGATACAAGGAAACGTATTTTTGCTATCATATCCAGCGCATCAGGAAATCTGGTAGAATGGTACGACTTTTATGCTTACTCCTTTGCATCGGTTTATTTTGCATCACAATTTTTTCCTGAAGATGAAGATATTGTTACACAACTGTTAAAAACGGCAGGAATCTTTTTTATTGGCTTTCTTATGCGTCCAATTGGAGCATGGCTCTTTGGATACATTGCGGATCGTTATGGACGTAAACGCTCAATGCTTATTTCTGTTTTTATGATGTGTGGTGGCTCTTTTCTCATTGCCATACTTCCCACTTATAAAACCTTGGGAATAACAGCAGCATTTCTTCTCCTTTTAATCCGTATGTTTCAAGGGCTTTCCGTTGGCGGTGAATATGGTACAGCAGCAACGTATATGAGTGAAGTTGCGCCCAAAAATCGTCGTGGTCTCTTTGCTTCTTTTCAATATGCAACAACGATCTCAGGTCAACTTCTGGCAAGTTTTATAATATTTATTTTAGCCATTTACCTTAACGAGGATCAGTTAAAAGCATGGGGATGGCGTATTCCCTTTATCATTGGTGGCTTTGGAGCAATCGTTGCAATTTATCTGCGTAGCTTGCTTCATGAAACAACAACCCTCAAAAGCCGCTCTGAACAACACGCTGGTAGTCTTAAAGAACTTTTTCGTAATCATAAAAAAGCTTTCTTTTTGGTTGTTGGCTTTACAGCTGGTGGATCTCTCACATTTTATACATACACCACTTATATGCAAAAATATCTGATCACAACCACTGGTTTTGATAAACAAACCGCAACAACGATAATGACTGCCGCCCTCTTTGTTTTTGTGCTACTCCAACCCCTTTTTGGTTCCCTAGCCGATAAAATTGGAGCAAGAGCTTCACTCATTAGTTGGGGGGCATTATCCATTATCTGCACCATTCCTGTACTTAAAATGATCGGTAATGCCCATAATCCATGGACAGCACTCTTAATTATTATTGGAATACTCTGTGTTATGAGTTTTTATACGTCCATTGCTGGTATCATAAAAGCAGAATTGTTCCCTGCTTCAATCCGAGCAATTGGTGTTGGATTTGCTTTTGCCATTGGCAACGCACTCTTTGGCGGTTCTGCTGAATATGTAGCGCTTGGATTAAAAAATATGGGATACGAATCTGTTTTCTTTTTTTACATCGTTGGTATGATGGTCATTGCACTCATCTCTATTCTTCTTATGCCCGATATAGATAAAGGAGGATATCTCGATAAAGACGATAGACTTCATTAAACTTATTTTCTGGATAAAAAAAGCCCAAGAAATTGGGCTTTTTTTGATCTCCTCTCCACCCTAGTAAAGAACGAAAACCCGCCCCGCATTCGTCTTACAAACAACTCAGTTTCTTTTAAATTGTCTATAGTTACTGCCCTCTTTATGTAATTTACTTGATAAGATTCTATGGGCAGCCCTACCCTAAATATTTATCACGATATCTAAAAAACACCTCATACGGAAAACCTTATCTGAGGCTTACCTCACCCTCCTAAATGATGATGTGTTATGATACAATAAGATAATTAAGGACACAAAATCCCCTTTTACATTACTTAAGCTTTTTGAAATATTTTCAGTTTTGGGGCTTTCTGCTCATAAAGACCATCTCTTCTATAATCTTCCGGTATGCCAATAATTGCATTCTTCTCATAAAGTTTAAAGGTATCTTGATCTACTTTTCAATGTCCTCTCCCTTTAAATGCAACGTGATAACTTTTTATTCTATAACACAAGTAAAAATCTTAAAACGAATGACAACATAACTCTAATAAATCATCTTAAAGAGTTTCCCTAAGAAATTGTTATAATACCATTGAATTTTTCTGGAAATCATAAACAATTATGTTTAGAAAATATGAACTATAAATCCAAAAGGGGAACAATTCATGAAAAATGAAACAACTTCAGCATCACAGGATGCAAGAAAACGTGTTTTTGCTATTATAGCAAGCGCATCAGGAAATCTCGTAGAATGGTATGATTTTTACGTGTACTCATTTGCATCAATTTATTTTGCATCACAATTTTTTCCCTCCGATGGTGATACGATTACACCACTGTTAAAAACCGCAGGTGTGTTTTTTATTGGTTTTCTTATGCGCCCTATTGGAGCTTGGTTTTTAGGATTTGTCGCCGATCGTTATGGACGTAAACGCTCGATGCTTATATCCATTTTTATGATGTGTGGTGGCTCTTTTTTCATCGCCATACTTCCCACCTATGAAACCTTAGGAATAACATCAGCAATCCTTTTACTTTTAGCTCGGATGATGCAAGGACTTTCAGCGGGTGGTGAATATGGTACAGCAGCCACTTATATGAGCGAAGTTGCTCTCAAAAAACATCGTGGGCTTTTTGCTTCTTTCCAATCAGCCACCCTTATTACAGGTCAACTTCTTGCCAGCTTCATTATATTTATTCTAGCATCTTATCTCTCTGAAGATCAGTTAAAAGCATGGGGATGGCGTATTCCTTTTGTAATTGGTGGATTCGGGGCAGTGATTGCGATTTATCTGCGTCGTTCTCTCCACGAAACAACCACGAAAGAAAGCCGCTCTCACAAACACTCTGGCAGTCTTAAGGAACTTCTCACCAAGCATACAAAAGCCGTTGTCGTAATTGCATGCTTTGCATCAGGAGGATCACTCACGTTTTACACCTTTACGACTTATATGCAAAAATATCTGATCACAACCACCGGCTTTGATAAACATACCGCAACAACGATTATGACAGCTGTACTATTCATTTTCATCCTATTCCAACCCATAGCTGGTATCATAGCCGATAAAATTGGAACAAAAACTTTACTTATTATTTGGAGTATACTCTCTGCCATCTTTACATTTCCTGGACTCTGGATAATCGGTAATACGCATAGTATATGGGTTGCCTTTTCCGTCATTATTGGCTTGCTCTTCATTATGAGCATGTATACATCCATCTCTGGTGTCGTCAAATCAGCAATGTTTCCCTCTTCAATACGCGCATTAGGCGTTAGCATCTCTCATGCCATTGGCAACGCCTTATTTGGTGGTTCTGCTGAATACGTTGCGCTTGGATTAAAAAAGTACGGTCATGAATCACTCTTTTATTTTTATATAACCGTCGTGATGATCATGGCATTCATTGCTCTTCTCTTTGTCCCGAGTATGCGTAAAGGAGGCTACCTCCAAGAGGATGAAAAACATTAACCCTTTTTATCAACGAAAAAGCCCAAGAAATTGGGCTTTTTTTTATCATTATCACAAATTTAATATTGTTTAAATTTTATGAAGTGCATTAAGGTGCTTAGCAACTAGATAATAAAAAGTCACACGACTTTTTCTACGCTCTCCAGACATCATCTCAGCCACTTTTGAAACAGCCATTTTAGCACTCTTCTCATCGGCTTCTAAAACATCTTGAACCCATTTTTCAACACGTTCTAACTCTTTTGGATCCGATGTAGCAACAAGCGCTGCATCCTGCTTTTTCATCACTAAAGCTAAACGACGGCTAAGTCGTTCTACTGCTGCTTCATCGGGATTTGAATCATATAGTTTAATATCTGCTAGATTATTTGTCATTTTGCATCATCTCCTCTCCAAAAATGAGCGGTCTATATTTTACAGCCGCATCATATAGCTCCATAAATAATTAGAGGATTAAAAATATTAACAACCCCCCTTTTCCTAAGACTGTTCTTCATCTATATTTAGAGGGCTGGTTTACCAGCTATGGTAATAAATGGACGGTGAAATAAACCTATTGGACCCGGGGGCGGTACCCGGCGCCTCCACCAAAATATAAAAAATCAAAATTATATTTTGGTGGGGGCGAAATAGGATCGACAAGGGTGTAAAGATCGCTCTTTTACTCGGCATTGTACCACCGTTATCGGGCTAAATGAGTAGTTGCAAATGACAACTATGCGGAAGCACGTCTCGCCGCTTAAGGTGGTGTGAATGTTTCAATTTAAGTCTTAAACCGTCGCAGGTTTAAGCGGGGTTCGGAGGCACCTGGCAACAGAAGCCTTCACTTTTTTAAATGTTGTTGATTGATCTTTCAGACATTATCAGACATTATTTACCATAGAGTTTCGTATTTATTCGATTTATTGAGGTGCATCGTAGAAAAAATCTGCTAATTTAAAATATATTCTGTCACACAATATCAATACGCCCCATTCTGCTACGTGAAATAAAAGGAATAAACTTCGATGGTTAAAGATCAAATCCGTTACGATATTCTCGTTCAGGATGCGCTTCGTGGAGTTATCCGTAAAGTTTTATCGGAAGTTGCCAAAGCAGGTCTTCCGGGAAATCATCATTTTTTTATAACTTTTTTGACAAATGCCCTAGGCGTTAAAATTTCCCCTCGGCTAAAAAATCGCTATCCCGAGCAAATGACAATCGTCTTACAACATCAATTTAGAAATCTCAGTGTTTCAGAAACAGCTTTCGAAGTAACCCTCTCTTTCAGGGAAATAACCGAAAAGCTCGTGATTCCTTTTACTTCCATTCAGGTCTTTTATGATCCTGTAGCAGCATTTGAAGCAGCATTTGATCTGCCCTCAAATCTGACCTCTGGAGAAAGTGAAAATTCAGAAAATACCTCAACTACGCCTATTACCTTATCAAACAAACAAAAAATAGAAAATACGCTTACAAAAGAACAAAATCTCAGTACAAATAAAGAACCTTCAAATAACGATGCAAAACAAAATCAAAGTGCTGATGTTGTCTCTTTAGATTCCTTTCGGAAAAAATAATTTTTCTCATGACTGAATTGATTAATCTTCGCCAATTTCGAAAACAAAAAAAACGTACAGAAAAATCTCTTTGTGCTGAGCAAAATCGTTATCGTTTTGGACGAACAAAAACTGAAAAAAATTTTGAGCGGCAAAAATCTTTAAAAATGCAAAAATTTCTTGATCAAAATCGTTTGCGAAACGACGAATAAAGGTGGAAAAATGCACGAAAATAATTCTATCGATTGGTCAAAAGTCATTCCACGAAAGATATCTGTTCGCGTTGATGGACACGCAACAAGCGTCTCTTTAGAACCACCATTTTTAGATATTCTAAAAGATATAGCCCGCAAAAAAGGACAATCTTTAGCCTTTATTATTACCGATATTGATAGCAAAAGACCACAACAAGTAAATCTTTCGGCTTCGTTACGCGTTTATGCCCTTCAAAGCGTTCTCACCCAAAGCCTTTAATGGTTGTGCTTATTTTTTTACGTTCTCTTTCTGTCTGTTCAACTGAAACTGTTGTGACTTTTTAAGAGAAGTTTTTTTAATCTAGAACTTCAATAAAAAAAAGACTACAAAAGAGATATAATGAGTAATTTTTCTGATCACACCATACCTTTCTTTGAAGAAGATTCCCCTCCAGACCATGATAAGAAGAGCTCTGGTTTTTTCTCCCATACTCTAAAAGAACAAAAATCATATAACACAGACTATTTAGAACAACTCAATCCAGAACAGCAACAAGCTGTTATGAGTACTGAGGGACCTCTTTTAGTTCTTGCAGGTGCTGGTACAGGAAAAACACGCGTTTTAACAACCCGTATTTCTCACATTTTACGCTCTGGACTTGCCTCTCCTCAGCAAATACTTGCTGTCACTTTCACCAACAAAGCAGCCCGTGAAATGAAAATACGTATTGGTGAACTTATTGGAGAAGTTGTTGAAGGTATGCCTTGGCTTGGAACCTTTCATTCCACTGGAGCTAAAATTTTACGCCGTCACGCAGAGCTTGTTGATTTAAAAAGAAACTTTACAATTCTCGATAGCGATGATGTTCTTCGACTTTTAAAACAACTTATTCAAGCTGAAGGATTAGACGATAAGCGTTGGCCCGCACGAAACCTTGCCATGATGATTGATTCTTGGAAAAATCAAGGACTTTCACCAACACATATCTCAAAAAGTGATGCTCATTCCTTTGGTAACGGCATGGGACGTGAACTTTATCACAGTTATCAAAATCGATTAAAAGATCTTAATGCTTGTGATTTTGGTGACCTTCTACTTCATTCTATCTCTATCTTCCAACATAATCCAGATATTCTTCGCGAATATCATTCTCAATTTCGTTATATTCTTGTCGATGAATATCAAGATACAAATACAGCACAATATCTTTGGCTTCGGCTTTTGGCCCAACATCCTCAAGGTCAACATGTTAATCTTTGTTGTGTTGGCGATGATGATCAATCCATTTATGGATGGCGTGGTGCAAAAGTCGAAAACATATTACGTTTTGAAAAAGATTTTCCTTCTGCTAAAATTATTCGTCTAGAACGCAATTATCGCTCAACATCTCATATTCTTAAAACCGCCTCCCATCTCATTGCTCATAATGAAGAAAGACTGGGAAAAGTCCTTTTTTCTGCTCAAGTAAAGAGTGAGGAAGAAAAGGTAAAAATTCATTCAGCATGGGATTCGGCAGAAGAAGCACGAGCAATCGGAGAAGAAATCGAACGTGCACAACAAACCGGTCATGCATTAAATCATATGGCTATATTGGTACGCGCATCATTTCAAATGCGTGAATTTGAAGATCGCTTTGTAACGCTTGGCCTTAATTATCGCGTCATTGGTGGTCCTCGTTTTTATGAGCGAATGGAAATACGTGATGCCATGGCTTATTTACGCGTTGTTGTCCAACCCACTGATGATTTAGCTTTTGAGCGTGTTATTAATACACCCAAACGCGGCATAGGAGATGCAACCCTGCGCATTCTTTATGAGAGTGCACGTGCACGTGCTGTTCCTCTCTTTTCTGCTGCCGCTGACATCATTGAAACAGATGAATTAAAGCCTAAGGCACGCAGTGCGTTACGAAGCCTCATTGAAAACTTCCGCCGCTGGCAAAATATGCTTCAAGACACTCCTCATAGAGAACTTGCCGAGATCGTCCTTGATGATTCTGGTTATACAACCATGTGGTTAGAAGATCGCTCACCAGAGGCTCCTACAAGACTAGAAAATCTTAAAGAAATGATTCGTTCCATGGAACAATTTGAAAATCTTCAAAGTTTTTTGGAACATGTTGCACTCGTTATGGAAACGGAAAATAATGAAAATATGGATGCAGTCAACATCATGACACTTCATTCAGCCAAAGGACTTGAATTTGAAACAGTTTTTCTTCCAGGTTGGGAAGAAGGACTCTTTCCCCACCAGCGCTCATTAGATGAAGGTGGACGTTCAGGATTAGAAGAAGAACGGCGTCTTGCTTACGTAGGTCTAACAAGAGCAAAAAAACATTTGCATATATGGTTTGTATCGAATCGAAGAATTCATGGACTTTGGCAACCTGCTCTTCCCTCCCGTTTTCTAGATGAATTACCAGCAGAACATATAGAAGTTGTAGAAATGGAAACATCCTATGGTGGTTATGGAAAATCTTCTTTTCAATATCACGATTCTTTTTATAATGACTATGCAACACCAAGACAAAAGCGTGCACAAAAAAACAAGAATATTGAAGGAAAAATTATCACGCAATCAATCTCTCATGTACCATCAGATTTTTCTGTCAATGATCGGATTTTTCACATAAAATTTGGTTATGGTCATATTACAGCAATAGACGATCATAAATTGACAATAATGTTCGAAAAAGCCGGAGAAAAGCGTGTACTAGACAATTTTGTAAACAAAGCTTAATTACAAGCAAACCATGATCCGTTTTTCCAAGAGATCATTTTGTTTTATTCTGACTATCATTTCCATTTACGAACAAAGGCTTCAATGGGCAGATTTTGCATATCAGGCAATGCGTCGTGAATTTTATCAAGTGGCCAATCCCACCAAGCCATATCTAAAAGGTATTCTATCACATGATTGGGAAAACGCATCCGCAATCGCTTAGCAGGCACCCCAACGACAATCGTATAAGGCATAACATCTTTCGTTATAACAGCGTTCGCGCCAATGATAGCGCCATGACCAATTGTCACTCTAGGCATAATAACCGCACCATGTCCAATCCACACATCATGCCCAATAATAACACGTTTTGCACAACGCCTTTCACGAAAACCACTATCTAATGCCATATAACGAAAATATTCGTTTGGACGATAGGTTATTTTATGCGTTGAAACGCGCTCCATAGGATGCTCCAACGCATTCATCCGTACATGAGATGCAATAGAACAAAAACGCCCAATATCGCTATAAATAGCCTCACTATTACGCTCTAAATAAGAAAAATCTCCAACGGTTACATCCCGTAAAATCACCCGCTCATTAATTTCCACATAGCGCCCTAATTTACAACCATGCAGCCGCGCTGTCGTATGGATACGAGGTTCACTTTCATGAAATCGAAGATCTTTCTCAATATTCATACATCTTTCACCAATGTTTTATCAATAGATATGGAAAGACATACCAATCAAGACAATAAAATCAACCATGAAACAAACATTGCAAAACAAACCTGCCGATGTTACAATTTCTCGATCTATCTAAGAGAGTCAAACTATGAAAAATGTAATACGCATCTTGGGGCTGACAATCATATTTCTTGCAGGTGTTTTTATTTATGATACGCTGACAAATAAGCCTTTAGGTGATAACTTTACTCTCACTGATTCTAATGGAAAAAATATTACTGAGGCTGATGTTCGAAGCAAGCCTTCAATAATTTTTTTCGGCTTCACTATGTGTCCTGAAAGCTGCCCTACCACACTGATGAATCTTGATCGATGGCTTACAGCCCTTGGGCCTGAAGCTGATAAATTAGGTATATGGTTTGTGACTGTTGATCCTGAACGTGACACACCAAAAGTACTCCATGATTATCTCAGTAATTTTAACAATAAAATTGTTGGCATTAGTGGAGATCCTGATAAGGTTCATAAAATGGTCAATTCTTTCAACATCGTTGCTGAAAAAGTTCCTGAAACAGATGGAAACTATACATATAACCATACAGCAGCAATTTTTTTACTTAAAAAAGGTGGAAAATTAGCTGGCGTTATCCGTTATGACACGAAAGAAAGCGATAGCGAATTAAAAGATGAAATCGCCATTGAACGGTTAAAAAAACTCGTCTTAAACTAAAAAAACCGATCAAAAGAAAGAACAGCATGTCGCAACAAATTCGCCTCTATTATACTGCTTCTAAAAATGAAGCAGAACGGTTCTATACCCTTATAGAAACAGCCTTTGACGAAGAAGGTTATCCTCTTGCTCTTACAGAGATAGATGAACAAAATGCTGTATATGAGCTTTCTCTATATGTCGATCAAGACAATCAAGAGAACGCATTAAAACATTTTGCAAGCGTTCTCTCTATAGATTTTGATAAAATTAATATGGAAGTTTTACCCAACATTGATTGGGTACAAAAAAGCCTAGAAGGACTAAAACCTGTGCAAGCTGGTCCTTTTTTCCTTCATGGAAGTCACAACCGAAACGCCATTCCAGCAAATGTTCTCCCTATTGAAATTGAAGCTAATCAAGCTTTTGGCACCGGACATCATGGAACAACAGCCGGTTGTTTAGAAATGATTGCCAAAGTCATGAAACACGAAAATCCAAAAAATGCCCTTGATCTTGGTACTGGGAGCGGTGTACTAGCCATTGGTATAGCAATGCTCAAACCAATTACTGTGCTTGCATCCGATATTGACCCAATTGCTGTTCAAGTTGCACAACACAATATCGAATTCAATGGTGTCAAGGAATATATTACAGCTATTACAGCAACAGATTTTGCCCATGATGCAATTGCATCACGAACCCCTTTTGATCTCATCGTTGCCAATATCCTTGCTAATCCGCTTATTGAACTTGCGCAAGAAGTGGTAAAGGCACTTCAAAAAGGGGGATCACTTATACTCTCTGGAATTCTTGAAGAACAACATGCCCATGTTTTGGAGACTTATATAAAACAAGGAATGAAGCATATCGAAACATACCACCGGCAAGGATGGGTTACGATACATCTGAAATAAAATAAAAGAAAAGGACGTCGTTATGTATCAATCTTTTGAGGCGACAACAAATCCTGCTTATGCAGCAGAACGCATTTCTTGCCTTCGTAAAGAACTCGATCACCTTGGACTCGATGGTTTTCTTGTTCCGCGGTGTGATGAGCATCAAGGAGAGTACGTCCCTCCTCATGCTCAACGCCTTAGCTGGTTAACCGGCTTTACTGGATCAGCTGGGATTGCACTGATTTTAAAAAACAAAGCCATCATATTTACAGATGGGCGATATAAGCTCCAAATTCGCCAACAAACTGATCCTGATATTTTTAATTATGAAGATCTCATAACTTGTCCTCCCTCACAATGGCTTGAAAAAAATGGTCAAAAACTTTCTATTGGCTTTGATCCATGGCTCCACACGATTGCTGCCACCAATGCATTGAGAAATGCATTAGAAATGAAAGCAGGTGGAAAACTTGTAGAAGTTCAACATAATCCCATTGATTTGCTCTGGCATAATCAACCAAAATTACCACAATCTGCCTTATCAATTCACCCTCTCAAATATGCTGGGTGCGATACAGATGAAAAACTCGCTTTGATTTACAAAGATATACAGCAAACTCATGCAAATGCTTTTATTTTTACAGACCCCTCTTCCATTGCATGGACATTCAATATACGGGGCAATGATGTTTCCAACACGCCTTTTTCCCTTTGTTTTGCTCTCATTCCACTTAACGAAACACCAGCTTTATTCATTGACAGCAAAAAACTTGGTGTAGAACAGAAACAATATCTAGAACGTTATGCAAAATTATATGAACCAGAACAGCTTATTCCCAAGATCAAAGAGTATGTTCAAAAAGGGACAGTGTTTGCCTTAGATCCACAGCTAACATGCGAAAAATTACGAACTGTTATTGAAGAAAAAAATAGCTTTTTTATCACACTTACCGATCCTGCTGCTCTACCACGTGCCATTAAAAATGACACAGAACTCAATGGCGCACGCAAAGCGCATCTACGCGATGGTGTTGCCCTAACCCGTTTTTTTTCTTGGTTAGATAAACAAATACCAGGGTCAATAAGTGAAATTTCTGCTGCTCAAAAATTAGAAGAATTTCGCATAAATACAGCAAAAGAAATGGGAGAAAAACTTAAAGATCTTTCTTTTGATACAATTTCAGCAGCAGGAGAAAATGGTGCCATTATTCATTATCGTGTAACAACGCAAACAAATAAACAACTCAAAGCCGGTGAACTTTACCTCGTTGATTCAGGTGGACAATATCGTGATGGCACGACTGATGTCACACGCACCGTAGCAATTGGGAATATTGGAGAAGAAGAAAAACGCTGTTTTACGCTTGTCCTCAAAGGCATGATTGCTCTTTCAACTATCAGATTTCCAAAAGGCACACGAGGGCAAGACCTTGATGCTCTTGCACGCATTGCATTGTGGAAAGCTGGTTTTGATTATGCCCATGGCACCGGTCATGGTGTTGGATCTTATCTTTCTGTCCATGAAGGACCGCAAAATATTTCTCGCAAAGGGTGCCAAGAACTCATCTCCGGTATGATTCTTTCAAACGAGCCAGGCTATTACCGCGAAGGCGCTTTTGGTATCCGTCTTGAAAATTTGATGATTGTGAAACCAGCACAAAAAATTGATGGCGGAGATATAGAAATGCTCTCGTTCGAAACACTCACACATTGCCCCATTGATCGACGGTTAATCCTTCCAGAGCTTTTGACACAAGAAGAACGACAATGGCTCAATGATTACCATGCGCGCGTTTATCAGATGAATGCACCTTACTTAAATGAAGAAGATAAAAAATGGGCAAAAGAAGCAACAATGCCCCTTTAAATGAAGCAACCTATAACTTTTACTCTTTCTACAAAACACAGGATTTTCTCTTTTTAAGGGAAAAATATTTATCTGCGTCAGGAAATATGAAAAATATTTCTACAAGATACTTCAAGTTTTTTGCTGGTATGGTAAACGCTAACCTAGGTGAAGCAAGATGAGATACACCTATACGTGGTAATACTTATCTTGGCGATCTCCATCTAGACATTATTATATCCCTATTTCCTTTATATGGAAACTTTCGTTATATTTTGTAATTTTCCGCATTATATTTCTATTACGTCATTATAATTGGTTTATTACGGCATTTTGGATTAAATTATACATATTTATTTACAATTTTTACCTTGCTTCACAATGATAGTTTATAAATTTTACTAATAATAACCTTGTATATTCTTCATCATAATAGTTTAAGTTTAATATTTAAGCTCAACGTTAATTATTTTAAATAACGTAATAAATATTAAAATATATGGCGCTCTGTTTTTGCAAAAAACAGCCACTATTATCCCTCTTTTTGATTTCATCCCCCAAAAAATGTAAGAGAGATAATCATACAAACAGCATACGATCTTCTAGAAAACATCCTCTAAACATTATGTTTCTCAATCAGCTGTAGCCAAGCCTCTTCATCGATAACCTCAACACCTAATTCCTCAGCTTTAGCCAATTTGGAGCCCGCTCCAGGTCCTGCAACAAGAAGATCTGTTTTTTTAGAAAGTGAACCAGATGTTTTAGCCCCCAATCGCTCTGCCAATGCTTTTGCTTCATCACGTGACATATGCGCCAAAGTTCCTGTAAAAACAATGATCTTCTCCGCTATTGGTGAAGAATCTGCTATGATAGGCTCCTCATCAAGAGGAGTTACTTCTTCAAGCAAAACAGATAAAATCTCACGGTTATGCTCTTCTTGATAAAAATCAACAATTGCGCTCCCTACCTGTGGTCCAATTCCTTCGATATTGGTAAGCTCTATCCAAGCCTCATTTCCTTCTTCATTTTCCTTATCACATGGCATAAATGCTTCCATAGCCGCAGTCTCAAAAGCTGTATAATTTTTATAAGCACGTGCAAGGCGGCGTGCATTCACTTCGCCAACATGACGAATCCCCAATGCAAACAAAAAACGGCTCAAAGGAATTTCTCGGCGCGCATTAATGGCATCATACAATTTCCGCACTGAAACAGTACCAAAACCTTCCATATTTTCCAAACGTATCAAAGACTTTTCTTGGCGCCGTTGTAAAGTAAAAATATCGGCTGGTGTATGAATACAAAGCGCCTCATCTTGAACATGGAAAAAAAACTCTACCTGTTTTTTACCCAAGCCTTCAATATCAAAAGCATTGCGTGAAACAAAATGACGAATACGTTCAATTGCTTGTGCAGGACAAATAAGCCCCCCTGTACAGCGACGCACGGCTTCTCCCACTTCACGAACAGCATGACTCCCACAAGCTGGACACAAATGAGGAAAAATAAAAACAGCAGCATCTTTCGGGCGTTTTTCAATGATAACATCAATAACTTGAGGGATCACATCACCAGCACGTTGTACAATCACGCTATCACCTACACGGATATCACGTCCTTCACGAATGGGCTCTCCTTTATGACCAATTCCCTTAATATAATCCTCATTATGCAAACTAGCATTGGTCACCACCACTCCACCAACAGTAATAGGCGTAAGACGTGCAACAGGTGTCAAAGCTCCCGTGCGACCAACTTGAATGTCAATATCTTCCAAAAGCGCTATCGCTTTTTCTGCTGGAAATTTATGGGCGATAGCCCAACGCGGCGAACGAGAAACAAACCCCAAACGCTTTTGGAGCATCAAATCATTAACCTTATAAACAATACCATCAATATCATAGCTTAAAGAATGACGGCATTCTTCGATATCGTGATAATACGAAATAATTTCTTTTACTGTCTTAAAGACTTTTGTTAATGGATTGATAAAAAAGCCATATTCTTTTAGCTTTTTCATCATCTCCATTTGACTTTCTGCCAATATTTCACTCACCTCACCACAAGCATAAGCAAAAAATTGAAGTTTTCTGCTAGCGGTTATCCGTGAATCAAGCTGACGGAGTGAACCAGCCGCCGCATTTCGAGGATTGGCAAAGGTTAACTTGCCCTTCTCTTGTTGGCTGATATTCAGCGCTTGGAAATCTTCCCGCCCCATATAAACTTCACCACGCACCTCAATGATATCAGGAAAATCACCTTGCAAAACTTGTGGGATATCAGCAATTGTTCGGGCATTTGCCGTCACATTTTCACCGACAGTTCCATCCCCACGCGTTGCCGCACGCACAAGCCGCCCCTTTTCGTAGCGTAAAGACAAAGATAAACCATCAATTTTTGGCTCCGCTGTTATTTCCAACACTTGTGTTTCTGGAAGCCGTAAAAAACGACGAATACGCTCAACAAATTCAGTAACATCTTCAGAGCTAAACGCATTATCAAGTGAAAGCATAGGCTGTGCATGAACAGATTTTTCAAATTTTTCAGAAATTGGTGCTCCAATTTTATGTGAAGGAGAATCAATACGTATAAGCTCTGGAAAAAGAGCTTCAATTTCTGCATTACGACGACGTAAAGCATCATATTCTGCATCAGAAATTTCAGGCTGATCATCACGATTATAAAGCACATCATGACGTGCAATCTCTTTTGCCAACCACTCTAATTCACGTTCTGCTTCAACAGCTGTGAGATTTTTATATGCATCTTTGTTCATAAAATCTATTCCACATTACAAGCGCTGCCACAAGGGCCTCCCACGCCTCCTCATCAAGTGAATCTCAATAAATATAAGCTTTCTAGTATTTTTATCGCTGACTAATTACCTTTATGCTAGAAGCTTTTGAGCCGCTGCACGCGCTTCTTCAGTAATCTGTTCTCCAGCCAACATACGGGCAATTTCTTCTGCACGCTCATGTTCTTTCATTTTATGAATCGCAGTAACAAAGCGTCCTTTATCATGACTCTCAATTTTTGAAATAAGAAAATGACCATGCGCTTTCGATGCAACCTGTGGAGCATGCGTAATAGCAAAAACTTGGACATGTTCTGATAAGCGTTGCAACCGATGCCCAATAGCCGCTGCAACAGCCCCCCCAACGCCTGTATCAATTTCATCAAAAATCAGCGTCGGTGCTGATCCTCGATCAGATAAAACAACTTTTAATGCCAGCAAAAAACGAGATAATTCACCGCCAGAAGCCACACTAAGCATCGGCCCAGCACGTGTTCCAGGATTTGTTCGCACCCAATATTCAATACGATCACATCCCTCTGCACTCCGCTTTTCCATATCACTTTGCATTTCAACAATAAATTCAGCCCTCTCTAATTTCAATGCCGGCAACTCAGCCATAACACTTTCAGATAAATGCTTTGCTGTCTCCCGACGCTTTATTGTTAAGGCTTGCGCCAATGTATCATAATTTTTCTTTGCCTGCTCTGCCTCATCTTCAAAACATGTCAATATAGTCTGAGCCTCTTCAAAATCAGCGAGTTCTGCGTCCATTTTATCGCGTAACTGAATCAATTCATCCGCAGAAACTTGATATTTACGAGCAAAACCCCGAAGAGAAAAAAGACGCTCTTCTATCCGTTCCAATTCATCAGGTTCAAAATCTAATGCTCGTATTGCCGTCTCAATACCTTCTTGTGCTGTTGCAAGTGCATGCAATGCCTCATCAATAGATTTCACCACTGGTGCAATAAGTTCTTGCGCCTCAGGAATTTTCCGCTCCAAACGCCTCACCAAATTAGAAAGCACTGGGATTGGTGATTTTTGACCCGTTAAAAGATCATCCGCTTCTTTAATATCTGTCGCTATTTTTTCTAATTTAAGCATATCAGCACGACGAAGAGAAAGAGCTTCCTCTTCACCAACTTTAAAATCAAGCTTTTCAAGCTCTTCTACACACGCACGAAGATAATCAACCTCCCGTACAGCACTCTCTACTTTAAGACGCTGCCGTTGCAAACGCTCCTCAAATTCACGCCATGTGTGATAACACTGACGCAAATTTTCCACTTCATTTTCAAGACCACCAAAGGCATCTAATAATTGGCGATGTGTAGCAACATCAACAAGCGCACGATCATCATGTTGTCCATGGATTTCAACCAGCAAACGGCCAACACTCCGCATCAATGCAACACTAGACGCCTGATCATTGATAAAAACACGGCTACGTCCATCACTTGATTGCACACGTCGTAAAATAATATCACCCTCATCATCAAGACCATTCTCACGAATAAGTTGACGTGCAGGATGTGAAACAGACACATCAAAAACAGCTGTGACCTGCCCGCGGTCAGCCCCATGACGCACAAGCGAAGCATCACCCCGCCCCCCTAGAGCAAGTGATAAAGCATCAAGGAGAATAGACTTCCCCGCACCCGTTTCTCCAGTTAAAACCGTCAACCCCGCTGTAAAATGAATATCGAGCGTTTCGATCAAAACAATATTATGAATCGAAAGCTGCACCAACATAGAGAATCAACGTACCCTCTTCTTGTCACCACCTAAAGCATTTGAGATCCAAGAAGATTTATGCTCACGTGGTGATATTTTATTCTTCTGCAAGAGATTATAAGAAAATTTATACCACTCACTTTTGGGATAATTACGTCCTAAAATAGCTGCTGCCGTCTGTGCTTCCGACGTTAAGCCGAGAGCAAGATTAACCTCAGTCAAGCGGAAAAGTGCTTCTTCAATTTGATTTGTATCAGAATACTCTTCAACCACGGTACGAAACCGTCTACTTGCCGCAAGATAGCGCCGCCCCTCTTCATAATAACGGCCAATCTGCATTTCTTTACCAGCCAGTTGTTCGCGACCAAAACGGATTTTATCCTTAGCATCCTTGACATACTCAGAATTAGGATAACGCTCTATAAGAAGCTGCATAGCAGCAATAGCACGTTTCGTGTCACGTTGATCACGCGTAACATCAGGAATCCGACGGAAAGAAGAAAGACCAATAATATAGTATGCATAAGCCGAATCAGTCGACCCTGGATAAAGAGTAATATAGCGTTGAGCCATACTAATTGAATCATCATACTTTCCGAGTCGATAATTAGTAAAAGCACCCATGACCAAAGATTTACGTCCCCAGTCTGTATAAGCGTACTGTTTTTCAATCTTCAAAAACTTCTTCGATGCATCCCCAAGCCGCCCACTTTCAAGGCTAGCAAGCGCCTGATTATATAAAACATCTGGTGGCTCTATTTTCAAAACATAAGCAGATGGATCAAGGGTATTTTTCTCTTTAAAGAGGCATCCCGCTAACATACAGGTGCTTCCCAAAAGCACCACCCCCAATATCTTGCGTACAATGTTAGATTTTCTATATGTCATATTTCCAATGCACACATGAGATTTTTTCATAGTTTTTCCGGCCTCCACAGAATATCACCTTGTAGCAAAAACAATTTATCAAAGGTTTTATACCATATCACTTTAAAATCCACATAACCAATTTAGCAGTTTAGGTCAATCATCCCCTTAAAAATCAAATAAACGATAAAAAAATCTTGCCAATTTTTTTACTTTTTCTCTAAAAAGCTTTTTTCATAATATGATTCGTCTGCCAAAACAGCCTTCACCAATTGCGCATTAATTCTATGCCCACTACAATAAGAACGAAATAATCCAATAAAAGGTGCCCCAAGCAAAGCAGCATCACCAATCGCATCAAGCATCTTGTGCCGAACACATTCATTCTCCCAATAAGGACCATCGGGATTTAAAATTTTATCATTAAGGTCGATAACAAGAGAATTTTCCAAAGAAGCGCCTCTCGCCTTTCCAGAAAGCCTTAATTCTTCCACGTCTTTGATAAAACCAAAAGTGCGCGCACGTGACAAATCATCCCTAAACCCTCGAGTGGTAAGATCAAAACTGAAATGTTGCTTACCAATAGCAGAAGAAGGAAAAGAGATCGTTATATCAAAACGACGTCCATCGAATGGCAAAAGCTCTGCAACACCATGAGCTCCTTCAACCCGCACCGGCTTTTTTATAATGAAATAAGAACGCAACGCATTTTGCTTTACAATACCAACATCTTCAAAAGCTTGGCAATATAGCCACGCTGAACCATCCAAAATAGGAATCTCATTATGTGATACTTCAATAACAAGATTATCCAAATTATAAGCAGCAATTGCCGCCATCAAATGTTCAATTGTTTCAACCCTTACATCTCCATCTCCAAGTACTGTTGATAATTCAGTTTTTCCTGTTTGCGATGCATGGGCTTGAAATACTTTCTCTGTTCCGTCTAATCCACAACGCTTAAAAACAATACCACACCCAACATCCGCTGGACAAACCTTTACCACTGATAAACAGCCACTATGAACGCCAATCCCCTTAAATGTTACTGCTTTTTTAAGAGTAGACTGATATTTTGGTACTAAATTCATCATATCATTTTATTAAATTGCTTGTACATCTTTTAACAAAATTTATAAAACTATAAAAAATATTCATAGTAAATAATAAAAAAAAACCGCTTATTGTAAGCGGTCTTTTTAAAACAAAGTATTTTATCCAAAAAACAGTAATATATTTTACTGTATAATTTTTGACTGAGCATTAAAGAAATAATAAAATTTCTTACTTTACCTCATTTTTCATCAATTAATTTGCCTGACGACGTAAAAATGCTGGTATTTCCAACTGATCTTCTTCACTTATAAAAGTACGCTGATCTTGTGGTACCTGAGGATGCAGCTCACCAGAACGACGTGGAACATAAACAGAAGCATCTTGAGAAAGCGTCTGAGAATTTTTATTGTAAACATGAGAATCTTTCTGCTGAGACGATCTAACAGCAGGCTCCAGCCTCGCTTCTGGCTCAGCTTCTTCACGATGTGTCAAGCTCTGTTTCAAACGCTGCCAAAGATTACGAGGACCTTGATCAGTCACAAATGTTCTTTGACTTTGTCCATGAGCAACAGGTGGAAAATCCTTTAACTCAGGCATACGCATTGGAGCGCGCGCTTGCATTTGTTGCATTTGTTTTGGTTGCACTGGCTTTTCTTTTTGCTTCACAAGCCCTGTCATCTCATCAAGAACATGCGCTGTTGCCTCCATACTCACAGGAGCCGTCATCGCCTGTTGAGAACCACGGCTTACTTGCATACGAGGCACATTGGATCTCTGTTCCTGAACAGCATTTGAACCATACGCAACAGCATTCGTGGCACTTCGTGTCGTCATTGCTTCTGCAGGTTGTGCAAAAATTTGACTTTTGGGACGGAACTGTTCTCCGGTTGATTTACCCTTCTCTATTTCAAGTGATTCGATCACTTCTACCATTGACTCAGAACGCAGAGGCGATGATTGAACATGAAAAGAACTGTGTGACGTTCCAGGATCGCTCTTGCGTATTGAAGAAGCAGGCCTTTGAATCTGAGGATGAGAGGACTGAACCACATCACTAACTTCACGATCAATACCGGTGGCAACCACAGAAACACGAATAACACCTTCCAATGACTCATCATCAATAGCGCCAAAGATCACATTCGCATCAGCATCTACTTCTTCACGAATACGATTAGCAGCTTCATCAACCTCAAAGAGAGTCATATCACGACCACCCGTAATAGAAATCAATAAACCACGCGCCCCACGCATAGAGGTATCATCCAACAATGGATTTGCAATAGCAGCTTCAGCCGCAGCCAAAGCACGCCCATCACCAGATGCCTCACCCGTTCCCATCATGGCTCGACCCATTTCGTGCATAACAGAACGAACATCAGCAAAATCAAGGTTAATCAAACCCTCTTTAATCATCAAATCCGTAATGGAAGCAACACCAGAATAAAGCACTTGGTCAGCCATAGCAAAAGCATCAGCAAACGTTGTCTTATCATTTGCAATACGGAAAAGATTTTGATTGGGAATAACAATCAATGTATCGACAGACTTTTGTAATTCTTCAATACCTGCCTCTGCCGTTTTCATACGACGTGCGCCTTCAAACTGAAACGGCTTTGTCACAACACCAACAGTCAAAATACCTTTTTCACGCGCTGCGCGAGCAACAACGGGAGCAGCCCCTGTTCCAGTTCCTCCCCCCATACCAGCAGTAATGAAAACCATATGAGAGTCTGCAAGATGATCAATAATTTCATCAATACATTCCTCCGCCGCCGCTTGTCCAACTTCAGGCAAAGCCCCAGCACCCAAACCTTCTGTCACAGCTGCCCCAAGTTGGATAACACGTTCAGCCTTTGACATAGCCAAAGCCTGTGCATCCGTATTTGCAACAACAAAGTCAACTCCCTGAAGACCAGCATTTATCATATTATTCACGGCATTCCCGCCACCACCTCCAACACCAAAAACGGTAATGCGTGGCTTCAATTCCGCGATATCTGGCCGATGCAGATTAATCGTCATTTTCTTTTCCTTCTCATAAGACACCGCAAGCCAAAGCGATGAAATTTATCCAACTAGACTTAACTAAAAACTCTCACGCAACCACTGACCAACACGCTGAAAATATCCACGCGTGCCCATCGATAAATGATTTCCTGCCGCCTGCATTGTTTTTTCTTCAAAACCCACCAATTGCGGATAAATTAACAACCCAACAGCAGATGTAAACGCCGCCCCTTTTGCAAGAGAAGGAAGCCTCGAAATACCTAAAGGCCGCCCGATACGAACATTTCTTCCTAATATAGTACGTGCCATTTCTGGCAATCCTGTTAACTGGCTTGCTCCCCCAGTCAAAATAACACGTTTACCAATGATGTGACCAAAACCAGAACGATTTAAACAATCACGGACCATTTCTAAAATTTCTTCAACACGCGCACGAATGATACGCCCAAGAACCGCGCGAGGATATTGAGTTCCACGCTGTTCACTCCCAATTTCTGCTACATTAATCATTTGCCGCTCATCAGCACTTGTTAAAAGTGCTGAACCATAAACAACTTTTAAACGTTCCGCCTCTGTTAAAGACATAGAAAATCCGCGCGCAACATCAAGAGTGACATGATGCCCCCCAACAGCAAAAGCATCTGCATGAATAAATTTCCCCTCAAAAAACACTGAAAATGTTGTTGTTCCACCACCAAAATCAATACATGCAGCCCCTAAACGCGCCTCATCATTCATCAAGACAGCAAGACCACTTGCAAAGGGAGTAGCAACCATTGCTTCAACACTCAAATGTGCACGATTAATACAAGTTTCCAAATTACGCAAAGAGGCTGTTTCTGCTGTTACCACATGCACGTCGACACCAAATGTTTCCCCTGCCATGCCAATAGGATCAAAAATTCCTTTATCTCCATCCAATACATACGAAACTGGAACTGAGTGCATAACATGACGTTCAGCATCAAAGGCTTTACGCGAAACATCTGAAAAGGCCATACGCATATCACGCTTGGTGACTTCACGACCATTCAAATGAACCTTTCCATTAATCAAAGCACTTTGTAATCGACTTGAGGAAAAATTCACAATCACTGAATCCACCACCAAACCCGCCATTTTTTCTGCCGCATCAACAGCCAATCTTATTGATTGTTCTGCTGCAAACATATCCATGACAACACCAGATTTAATACCACGTGAACGCTGCACTCCAAAGCCTAGAATTTCCGTAGAATGTGTACGACCATGTAAATAGTGCGCATGCTTCAAAGGACGCAAACAAGCAATAAGACAAACAATCTTACTTGAACCGACATCAAGTACCGTTAAAAAACGTGTTTTACGCCCCTTCAAATGATGTGATCTGAGTAGCATCATAGGCTTCCTGCCTTTCGCGCTTTTAAAATACGTTCTTCTTCTGCTACAGTAGCATGATAACGCTCCAACGTTTCATCTGATAAAGAAACAGTAATTCGATCAGCAAGACGTAAATCAACACTGAGAATATCGCGAGATAAAAGATCTTGCATTATACCGGACGAAAAAAGAGAAGAAAGCCTTTCAAGAGCACCATTTTCAGGCAACATAACGCGCATTCCATTATTCAAAACAAGATCCCAACGTCTATCACCTACCCGCACAAAAGCACGAATACGATCATATACTTCCGGATAGACTGACAGCGCTTGAATAAACACTTTAGCAGCATTTTGTGCACCCTGCCCAACCACAAGAGGTAAATCCCGAACAATTTCTCCTTTAAAAGGCACAATGACACGACCTGTATTATCAACAATATCCATTATGCCATCATGTTGCCAAATGGCATAGGGTTCACGCTCCACGATGGAAATGCGCATTCTATTGGGATAAATTTTCTGAACATTAGCCGATTGCACCCAAGCCTGTTTTTCCAACAGAGAACGCGCTCTTTCAACATCAAAAGTGAATATAGAAGGCGCAACATCAAGTTTTAAAATTTTAAAAATATCCTGCTTTGCCAAGCGCTTATTACCGCTTATATCGACATGAGTGACCACAAAACTACTATCCAATATGATCGTATTTACGATCACAGCCATCTGACCACTTGATGAAAGTCCATAAAAAGCCGTAACAAAGAAAAACCACACAACAGCAAAAGAGCCGAAATGGCGTGGAATATGAATATTGACAAAAACAAACTCAAACATAAACCGAAGAAAACGACGATAAAGACGTGGCAAAGCCGGCACTGAAAGCACCTTCATCGGAACATTTGTTTTATTAACATTCAACGCATACATGATGCGTCCTCCACCATCCATTGAACAATATCGCCGTAAGTACGGCCGCTCGCTTTTGCAATATCAGGAAGAAGAGACGTCGAGGTCATACCTGGTTGCGTATTAATTTCAAGCCAAACCAATTCTCCCGTTTTTTCATCAAAACGAAAATCAGAACGGCTAACACCTCGACACCCTATCGCCTGATGGGCTGCTAAAGACATTCTTTGCACACTTTGGTAAATATTTAGTGAAAGTTGTGCAGGACAAATGTGAAGAGAACCACCCGTTTTATATTTTGAGTCATAATCGTAGAATGGAAAGTGTTTATCGGGAAGAATTTCACACACATCCAGCACTTCATTCCCCAAAACAGCACAAGTCAATTCACGACCAGGAATATATTTTTCAATCATCACCTCATCGGCATACCCCCACTCAGCTCCCCCAATATTATGCGGCGGTGCAGCTTCATTTCCTTGAACAATGACAACACCAAAACTTGATCCTTCACACACAGGTTTAATTACATAAGGAGGCTCCATGGGATGCGTTCGGCCCAAAGCAAAGCGGCTCATGATACGAGAAGGAGCAACACAAACCCCAACATTTGCAACGATAATTTTTGCACGTCCCTTATCCATTGCCAAAGCAGATGCCATCACGCCAGAATGAGTATAAGGAATTTTTAAATATTCAAGAATCCCCTGAATCCGACCATCTTCACCAAATGGACCATGCAATGCATTGAAGGCAATATCGGGCTGCAACTGTTCAAGAACAGAAGCAATATGAGCATCAACATCCACGCGGCTCACGCGATACCCCTGCACCTCTAAAACATCAGCACACGCCGCCCCTGAAGATAAACTTATAGACCGTTCAGAAGAAAAACCTCCCATTAACACAGCTATATGTTTATCTTTCATAATAAATCACCCTCTTTCGCATACTATATGTAGCCTATATAGAATACATCAGCACTACATACAGGAAAAACAAAGTTTATCCTTGCGAATCAATAACCTAGCATTTTGCATAATGAATCAGACTCAAAAGCCTGATGCAAGAGATTCTTTGTTAATTTATTGATTCTTAATAGAAATTTTTTATTATCTCTTTGAAATGACTCAATTTTTTATTTTCACTTTTTAGTGAACAATAAATCAATGAAATGGATCAAAAGGAGAAACACTTCGACCACGCTCAAATTGACCAATACGCTCTATTTCCCATTGTAAAAGGTGGGCTGAATTTGCAAAAACACGCGCACGCACTGTTTCTCCCAATGCTTCAAGATCATATCCTGTTGCTTGCCCTGTATTAATCATAAAATTACAGTGCATTTCACTCATTTGAGCGCCACCAATCTGTAAACCACGACACCCTGCTTCATCAATCACGCGCCACGCGGATATATTCTCAGGATTTTTGAAAGTTGATCCCCCTGTTTTTTCGCGAATAGGTTGCACTGTTTCTCTGTGGAGGGCAACTTCATCCATAGCAGCACGAATATCATCTTTATTGCCGAGTTTTCCTTCTAATAAAGCAGCCGTAAAAATAAAATCTTTAGGAATATCACAATGGCGATAGGAATAATGCATATCTTTCACACTCAAGATATGACGTTGCCCTTTACGATCCAGCGCATAGACCTCGACAACACGCGCTGCGGTTTCAACACCATTCGCACCCGCATTCATTTTGAGAGCTCCCCCAAGACCTCCAGGAATACCATGATAAAAATGAAAACCTGCAATCTCAGCTTCTAAAGCGGCAGCAGCTAAATGTTTATCCGCCGTACCAGCACCAACTAAAAAGCCTTTTGGAGAAACTTGTTTCACTTGCCCAAATTTTTTTGGCGAAAGACGAATCACAACACCAGGAACCCCCCCATCACGCACCAGAAGATTAGAACCAATACCGACAATTGTTACAGGAACAAATTCAGGCAAATTTTGAAGAAAGAGAGCCAAATCTTCTTCATCAACAGGCTGATAAAAAAGCTCTGCCAACCCGCCCGTGCGAAACCACGTTACCTTACGCATCTCAACATTAGGTGTAAGCTTTCCTCTCACGCCACCCAACAGTGGTTGCAATTGCGCCAATAGCGCCTCACCATCAATGTGCTGAAAATTTATCATGACCATCCAATACCGCTAACTGATGAGGCAACGCACAAGCCCATTGTGTGATATTGCCAGCACCAAGAAAAACAACATAATCCTCTGCCTGAGCAAATTTTGAGACAAGAGACACAACATCTTCCAAACCATGTATCAAGCGCACATCACGATGACCCGCCATTTTAATATGCTCTACCAATTCTTGAGAACCAAATCCTACAATAGGCTCTTCACCAGCCGCATAAACGGGCGTAATCAACACTGTATCTGCATCATTAAAACAAGCAGCAAAATCATCAAATAAATGATACAAACGCGAATACCGATGGGGTTGTGCAATCGCAATAACACGCCCTTTTGCACTCTCACGTGCAGCACGCAAAACTGCCTTTATTTCAACAGGATGATGTCCATAATCATCAAATATTTCAATGCCACGCCAACTTCCTGTTCGCGTAAAACGCCGTTTTACTCCGCCAAATTCTGCTAAGCCCCTTTTTATAGCTTCATTTGAAATACCAAGTTCATGTGCAATAGCAATCGCCGCCGTTGCATTGGCAACATTATGCTGCCCTGCCATGGGCAAAAGCAAATTTTTCAACTCAATCTTTCTTCCTGTTTTGCGTGAGCGAACAAGAACATCAAAATGCGTTTTTTGACCATCCATCGAAAGATTAAGAAAACGAACATCCGCTTGTGGATTTGCACCATAAGTGATCACCCAACGATCATCAATACGGCCCGCCAATGACTGAACCTCTGGATGATCAAGACACAAAACAGCAAAACCATAAAAAGGAACATTTTCTATGAATTGCCGAAAAGCCTCACGCACAGCATCAAAACTTCCATAATGATCCAAATGCTCAGCGTCAATATTAGTAATAACAGCAATATCAGCAGGCAGCTTTAAAAATGTACCATCACTTTCATCAGCTTCAACAATCATCCAATCGCCATCTCCTGTACGAGAATTCGTACCATAAGCATTAATAATACCGCCATTAATCACCACTGGATCAAAATGACCAGCATCAAGAAGGGCTGCGACCATTGATGTGGTTGTTGTTTTACCATGTGTACCACCCACCGCAATTGCACGCCGAAACCGCATCAGCTCCGCCAGCATTTCTGCACGTCTGACAAGCGGCAAATGTCTTTCCTTTGCAGCAATATACTCAGGATTTGTTTTTTTAACGGCAGTAGAAAAAACAACAACCTCTGCATTCCCTAAGTTTTCAGCACAATGACCTATATGAACGTTAATTCCTTTTTTCCGCAAACGTTCAACATTTGCACTTTCAACTTGATCTGACCCTTGAACTTTATAGCCAAGATTATAAAAAACCTCCGCAATTCCACTCATACCGATCCCCCCGATTCCGATAAAATGGATAACGCCTATATCAAGTGGCATTTTCATTAAAAAGCTCCTCTTTTATATCTGACAACAATCGCCCTGCAATTAAGGATTCAGCCATATCAGCAAGGCGACGGGTTGCATGAGGTTGTCCAACTTTTTTTGCAGCAAGCGCTTGTTTTTCCAATAAATGGGGCGCACAACAAGCGTGCATTAAAAGAGAAGAAAGCTTTTGTGCATTTAAATCTTTTTCTGATATAATTTGCGCTCCCCCCACACGAGCAAGCAAAGCTGCATTGGCAGCCTGATCATGATCTAAAGCATGGGGATAGGGAACAAGCAGAGCAGGTCTACCAATCACCGCTATCTCACAAACGGACGAAGCCCCAGCGCGCGACAAAATAAAATGAGCATGTGCCATACGTTCAGCCATATCATCAAAGAAAGGAGCAACTTCTGCTTGTACCCCCATATCACGATAGATTTTGATCAACCTTCCTGCTTCACCGCGGACTTGCTGTACAATTCGTAAACGTTTACGGTTCTTATCATCAAATAAAGCAATAGCTTCTGGAACAATATGTGAAAAAGCAGAAGCCCCTTGGCTACCTCCAAAAATCAAAAAATTAAATGGCTTTTCTCCCTCTGAAGAATGATAAGGAATTTTGGCCGCCTTCAACACAGCCTCACGGACAGGATTCCCCGTCAAAAGTATTTTATGAGCATAAGCGCCATTTGGTGACAACAAACCACCAGCGATTGCACGCACAAAAATTGCCAACATCCGATTGGCACGCCCCATAACAGCATTTTGTTCATGAATAAATGTCACACGCCTCGTTAAAGCCGCAATAAAAAGAGGAGGAAAGCTCGGATACCCCCCAAATCCTCCAACAAGAACAGGACGTAATTTATAAAACAACGCCAACGATTGCCCCATACCCCTTAGCAAAGACCAAAACGTCTTTATCAGAGCAAAAGGATGGCGTCGTGTAAATGTTGCCGATGAAACGATATGAATATGCTCTTCATCAAAACACCGAACAAAAGAGCGTGCTCTTTCATCTGTTATTAAATGAACATCATATCCACGCTGCCTTAATTCAACAGAAAGGGCTTCAGCAGGAAAAAGATGTCCACCTGTACCACCAGCCACCAAAATAATAACTTTTTTATCATTCATAAGGGGTATCCAAGACAGAAGAGGAAGAAAAAGCTGAAAGGCGCGCTTCTGGCCAACGACGTGTTAAACTAAGCAAAATGCCCATTGAAAACGCAATCGCCACCATCGAAGAACCACCATAAGAAATAAAAGGCAATGTCATACCTTTTGGAGGAATTAAGTGAAGATTAACGGCCATATTAATAGCTGATTGAAAGCCAATCATCATTGCTATGCCAGTAATACCAAGACGTATAAAGGAATCACGTGTATTCATGGCTATATACAATGAACGCATAACGATAAAGCCAAACAGCATCATAATTAATAAACAAAGAATAATACCATATTCTTCAGCAGCAACGGAAAATACAAAATCTGTATGGCTATCAGGAATGATACGTTTTACTGTGCCCTCCCCAGGACCTTGCCCAAACCAACCACCATTCAAAATAGCCTCACGTCCCACATCCACTTGAAAAGTATCTCCTTCACCTGTCAAAAAACCATTGATCCGCTCGCGCACATGATGCAGAAAAAAATAAGCTAAAATAATTCCTACAACGCCTAAAATGAGAAAGAGAAAAATAATAGTAAGAGGGACACCAGCAATAAAAAACAGCCCCCCCCATGTTGCACTTATTAAAACTGTTTGTCCAATATCAGGCTGCAAAACCAGAAGCACACAACAAATGGCATAAAGTAGAATCGCTAACGTATAACCCAGAATGCCCCTCTTGCGTATCTGTTCCGAAAAAAGCCAAGCGGACATAACCACAAAAGCTGGCTTCATAAACTCTGACGCCTGTACAGAAAAACCAAATAGTAGAATCCACCTCCGTGCTCCCTTTAATTCTGGACCCCAAAATAAGGTTGCAACCATAAGAGCAAGCGTTACAATGAGCAAAAGAGCACATAAACGACGAATATTAGAAAGCGAAAAAAAGGAAATGGTAACCATCGTAAAAAATGCTGAAATGCTAAAAATGATATGCCACCGAACAAAATAAAAACTATCAGCAATTCCGATTTTTTTTGCAATAATAGGGCTGGCAGCAAAAGACAGCATAATGCCAATTCCCATTAAAATTAAACAAGCTGCAAAGATAGAGCGATCAATCGTCCACCACCAATTAGCAATTGGATCTCTATCTGCACGCGTCACCATGGTATCCACCTTATCCATTTTATAAATTATCTCAAAGTGATATGGTTCCCCAGCCTGTTTAACAAACACTTTAAAAACTAAATTACACAAAAAAAGATTCTGGAGTCTTAACGCAAAAATATTTTTTTATAACTGATGCTTTTTTATTGTAACTGCATCACAAAAGAGACAAATGCTTCGCCTCGCATTTCATAATTTTTAAATTGGTCATAACTTGCACAAGCAGGTGACAAAAGAACCGTCACCTCTTTTGCCTGAAAATCCATTGCGTCAACAGCTGCTTCACACACCGCATTTTTCAAAGTTAAGCTCATAGAAAAGGGAAAAGCAGATCCAATAGTGCGAGCAAATTCTTCCGCCGCGCTCCCAATCAAATAGGCTTTACGAATTTTAGGAAAAAATTCTCTAAGAGACTCTATCCCTCCCTTTTTTGCCTGTCCTCCAACAATCCAAAAAATATCATTAAAGGTGGAAAGCGCAGGAGCTGTTGCATCTGCATTAGTAGCCTTGCTGTCATTGATAAACAAAACCGCCCCCATTTTACGCACCTGCTGCATACGATGATCCAACCCTTTATAACTTGCCAAATGCTTGTTCACAGAAGGATCGGTTATTTTTAAAGCCTGCAATGTTGCTAATGCCATAAGGGCATTTTGCGCATTATGACTCCCACGTAACCCCGCCATAGGAGCAAGATCTGCAAGCATATGACTCTGTCCTTGACGAACAGAAAAGAGCTTGGTCCCATCTGCATAAAAACCATTTTCAACAAAATGATCCTTGGAAATTGCCTCAATTTGCTTCCCATCATGAAGTAACTGTTGATATAAAACCCGACAAGCTGCATCATCAACTGAAATGAAAGCCTGAGAAGCCTGAGCAATCAGATGCCTTTTGGTTTGCACATAACAGGCAAAACTCCCATGTCGATCAATATGATCAGGTGTTAAATTCAATAAAAGTCCAATGGTCGGCTGAAGAGAGGGAGTAAGATCAATTTGAAATGATGAACATTCAATCACATAGATACGTTTTTTAACAAATGGCTTAAGCGTCAATATTGCTTTTCCGATATTTCCCCCCATCTGCACATCATAGCCCATTTTTTCCAACAAATGCGCAAGTAAAGCCGTTGTGGTTGACTTGCCATTCGTCCCCGTAATCGCAATGAAAGGAACATCTTGGTCACACAAACCATAATGTTGTAAAAAATGCTGGCGCGCACGAACAAATAATTCAATATCACCGATAATTTCTATATTTTTTTTTCGTGCTTTTTCAACAATCCAATGGGGCTGAGGATAACTTAAAGGAACTCCAGGAGCTACAATCAATGCAACAAATTCTGACCAATCTTCATAACGGAGATCTCGTGTTGGAATATTGTGCCGAAAAGCCATTTGCACGCTTGAAGAACTATCATCCCACGCCACCACTTCTGCGCCACCGCACATCAATGCTTGTGCCGTTGCTAGTCCAGACTGTCCCAATCCAAACAGAGCAACTTTTTGACCTTTATAACACGCAACAGAAATCACATTCTCACCGCAATTTAAGTGTTGAAAGACCTATGAGAGCGAGAACAATCGAAATAATCCAAAAGCGTATCACGACTTGGCTTTCAGTCCAGCCTTTTTTCTCAAAATGATGATGTATCGGTGCCATAAGAAACACGCGTTTTCTTGTTAATTTGAAATAACCAACCTGAATAACGACCGAAAAAGCTTCCACAACAAAAAGCCCACCAATAAGAACCAAAACAATTTCGTGTTTCGTAGCAACCGCAACAGTCCCTAAGAGTCCTCCAAGAGCCAATGAACCAGTATCTCCCATAAAAATAGCTGCAGGTGGTGCATTAAACCATAAAAAACCAAGCCCTGCCCCAACAACAGCTCCCAATAAAACAGCCAATTCACCTGTTCCCGATACATAATGGATTTGGAGATAATCAGCAAAATTCATATTACCAGAAAGATAAGCAATCAGAGCAAAAGATAAAGCTGCAACCATCACAGGAACAATAGCAAGCCCATCGAGTCCATCCGTTAAATTAACCGCATTACCCGTCGCAACAATGACGAAAGCAGAAAAAGGAATAAAAAACCAGCCCAAATTGATAAGATAATCTTTTAAAAAAGGCAAAGCTAATCCAGATGAGCCAATTTTCAAGATGGCAAAAGCCGCAATTGCCGCAACAAAAAACTCCAAGCTTAATCGTGCTTTCCCAGAAAATCCTTTGTCTGTTTGTTTTGTGACCTTAAGATAATCGTCATAAAATCCAATTCCCCCAAAAGAAAGCATAACCAATAGCGATACCCAAAAGTAAATATTCGATAAATTACCCCATAAAAATGCCGATACCACAATGCCGATTAAAATCATCAATCCACCCATTGTAGGTGTTCCAGCCTTTTTAAAATGTGTTTGAGGACCATCAGCACGAATCGGTTGCCCCTTACCCTGCCGCAATTTAAGAGAAGCAATGATGCTAGGTCCAAACAAAAAGACGATAAGCCCCGAAGTAAGCATAGCCGCTATCGTGCGAAAAGTAATATAACGAAATACATTCACACCTGGAAGCCAATCACTAAACGAAGAAAAAAATAGCATCATGGAATAAAAAAACCTCTTAAAACTATGAAGAAACCGCTTTATAGCGATCAAGCAATGCAGTCACAATATTTGATGAACAAAGGCTATTGGATGATTTAACCATAAGCAGATCCCCAGAAGAAATTTCTGCTAAAAGAAGCGATAAAATTTTCTCAATATTTTCAGCATAATGAACCTTAACACCAGCAGACAAATCACTGACTAAAGATTTCATCGCCTCACCAAATAGAAAAACCGGATTAGCACCAGAAAGACGTATTGGTTTTATTAAATCACGATGAAGCTTTTCACTATACTCCCCTAACTCTAGCATATCTCCTAAAATAGCAATTCGCCGCCCCCCTTTCCCTACAGGCCCTGTAGCAAGAAGCTCAAGTGCAGCACGCATAGAAGCAGGATTTGCATTATAGCTTTCATCAATGAGATAAAATTCACCCCCATTTGATAAAGACAGTCGATAACGAACACCTCGCCCCTTTTGAGAAGAAAAATGGCGAAAAGAAAGAAAAACAGGCTCTAGCTCAACCCCCATAGCATCACAAGCAGCAATAACCCCTAAACTATTTTGCACAATATGGCGCCCAGGAGCACCAATTTGGACCTCCCTATCCCGCCCCCCCATACGCACAATCATAGAAGAACTATCGGTTAGAAGACGTATATCATGCGCTTGATAATCAGCATCTTTAGTCTCACCAAAGCTTAAGATCTTTTTTACACCGCATTTCTTTGCTTTTTGAACGAGATAAGAAAAAAAATCACTATCCGCATTTAAAATGGCAATGCCTTCCTCATCCAATCCTTCAAAAATTTCAGCTTTTGCCTTTGCTATTTCTTCAAGATCCTTGAAAAAACCCATATGTCCTGCACAAATATGCGTAATGAGAGCAACATGCGGACAAACCAGTTTGACCAGAGGGCGAATTTCATCTCTGTGATTCATGCCAATTTCAAAGATACCATAATCACTCTCCACAGGCATCCGCGCTAAAGTGAGTGGAACCCCCCAGCAATTGTTTAAAGAAGCGAGATTCGCATGAACATTCCCAGCCGTTGCAAGTGCTTGTTTCAAAGCTTCTTTTGTCGTTGTTTTTCCCACCGATCCTGTTATCGCGATAATCTTAGCTCTTGAACGTTTGCGTGCAGCTTGTGCAAGTTGTTCTAAGGCTTTCAAAACATCAGGAACGACAATGAGTGGAGCCGATATCTTTTTCATATCCCTCAAACGGTGTTCCGTAACGATAAGAACGCCTGCACCTCGTTCATAAGCTTGCGCAGCAAAATCATGACCATCAAGATGATGCCCTTTAATGCAGAAAAAAACATCCCCTTCCGCAAGAGTACGGCTATCAATGGAAACCCCAGAAAAAGTTTCTGGCAGGCTTCCCATTACAACACCATTAACTGCAGCAACAAGTGCTTGCTTATCCCATAAAGCTGTCATTTCTTTCGGTCCTCTAAAGCTTCTATCGCTTTCAGACGATCTGAAAAAGGATAAGTTGTCTGCCCTATAATTTGGCCATCCTCATGACCTTTTCCAGCAATGATTAATGTATCACCAACTTTCAAAAGCTCCACCGCGTAAGAAATAGCCTCTCCACGATCTGCTATCTCTATTGCTGTTGGCACCGCCTGTAAAATATCCTTGCGTATTTTTTCTGGCATTTCTGTGCGAGGATTATCATCCGTTACAATAACAATGTCCGCTTTATCCGCCGCAATTTTTCCCATCAAAGGTCTTTTCCCTTGATCACGATCTCCTCCACAACCAAAAACAACGATCAAGCGCCCTTGCGTAAAGGGACGAACAGAAAGCAAAACCTGCTCCAAAGCTTCTGGTTTATGGGCATAATCAATGTAAACAAGCGCATTATTTTCTGTCTTTCCCACAAACTCTAACCGCCCAGGTGCCCCCTGCAAAGTTTCAAGCGCAGAAAAAACCTTACGAGGTGAAACGCCCGTTGCAATTGCTAACCCCGCTGCCATAAGCGCATTGGCGACCTGAAAATCTCCAGCTAAAGGCAAATCAAATGTATAAATATTGTTTTCCACACGACACTCAATACACTGTTTTGAGCGTTGATGTTCGACACGATTAATCGTGATAAATTGCCCCTTACGACCAATTGTCAAGACACGGCGGCGCGCTTGTGTAACAACATCAATAACCTTTTGTGAATAAACATCATCAGCAAAAATCAAAGCAGGAGCAGATACAGGCAAAAGTGTATCAAACAACCTCATTTTAGCCCGCAAATAATCCTCTACCCCCGTGTGATAATCCATGTGATCTCGCCCTAAATTGGTAAAGGCACCAGCCGTTAAACGGACTCCATCAAGTCGTCCTTGGTCAAGCCCATGCGAAGAAGCTTCAAGAGCTGCATGAGTCACACCTTCATGAGAAATTTCATAAAGAAGACGGTGCAAGACGACCGGATCAGGTGTTGTGAGAGAACCATAAACATTCCGTTTAGGAGAAACAACACCAACCGTTCCTATACTCGCAGCACAAAATCCAGCATAAGTCCAAATTTGCCGAAGAAAAGAGACAACAGATGTTTTACCACTTGTACCAGTCACAGCAACAACCGTTTCAGGCTGAGAACCGTAAAAACGTGCAGCTGCCAACGCTAAACTATGACGAACATTAGAAACACGTAAAATGGGAACAGATAAATCCTCAAGAACAGCATGATAATCTGTAACGATTGCTCGTGCGCCACGCTTTATCGCATCATCTATATAGTGCCTTCCATCACTTTTTTTTCCTTGAACAGCGACAAAAACATAGCCTGGCAAAACTTGCCGAGAATCCACACTTATTCCTGTTATTTCTATTGAAGAAAGACTTTCATCTTCAACACATTCTGTAAAAACTGTTCCCAACAACATAATAACGCACCTTTATATTCATTTTACCGTTGTTTAACGAAACTTGAATTGCTCTTTTTACTTAAAAGAGGCTCATATTCTTTTTTAAAATCGGGTTTTACACCAAGAAAACTAGCTGTGCGACGAACAATATTAGCAAGCATTGGTCCAGCATTCATTCCCGCTGTTGCTGAACGCTGTCCCTCCTCTGGCTTTGGTTCATCGATAATTGTTAAAACAACATAAGCAGGATCTTCAATAGGAAAAGCAGCAAGAAAACTATTGAAATTTTTTGTTTTAGAATATTTTCCATTTTCAACTTTTTCAGCTGTTCCTGTCTTACCACCTACACGATAGCCTTCTACTTTTGCATTACGTCCAGAACCAATATCACTATTTAATTGATAAAGGTAACGCATATTTTGACTTGTTTTAGCCTGCAAAACCCGTTTTGCATGGTGCAGAGTTTGTTCTTTTGTGCGTTTTAAAAATGTCGGAGCAATTAACCAACCACCATTCATTAAAGCAGCAGCCCCGACAGCTGTTTGCAAGGGTGTTGTTGCCATACCATGCCCAAAAGAAATCGTCATAGAATGTATATCCTTCCAATGATGTGGCACAATAGGGTGGGCAACTTCAGGCAACTCTGTTGTGAGACGATCCAGTAATCCAAGTTTTTGTAAAAAACCACGATGTTTATCAATCCCTATCGCCAATGCCTCTTTAGCAGAACCAATATTAGAAGAATAAATAAAAACCTCCCATAACGTTAAGGGTCGATTTTTTCCATGAAAATCATGAATAGTATACCCACTACTTGCTTTTATTGGCTTTGAAGCATCAATAATACTGTTTAAATGAAAAATATTGGAATCAAGTGCCATGGCGGTCGTAAAACTCTTAATAATTGATCCCATTTCAAAAGCTCCTGCCGTCATCCGATTGAGACGATCACTTTTTAAAGCTTCGATAGGATTTCCAGGATCAAAATCTGGTAGTGATGCCAAAGCCAAAACTTCCCCCGTATGTATATTTAAAATAACAGCTCCTGCAGCAATTGCCTTATAACGCTTCATAGCCTGAATAAGTTCATCATGAACAATTGCCTGAACACGCACATCAATCGAAAGCTGAACTTGTTTTAACGATTCTTCCATGGCAAGACCAGCGGCACGCAAAGCACTCAACCCCGCATCATCAATATATTTTTCCATACCTGCAATGCCCTGATTATCAACATTCACCATACCGAGAATATGGGAAGTTACAGGTCCATCAGGATAAAAACGACGAATTTCAGTCCGAAAACCAATTCCTGGTATACCAAGAGCCATAATTTGCGTCTTCTGCATTGGTGTTAACCCCCGCTGTATCCAAGAAAAACTAGATTTTCTTTTTAAGCGCTTATAGGTTTCCTGCCAATTAAGATCAGGCAAAACTGTTGAGAGCAATTCAATTGTTTCATCCACATCAATAATACGTCGTGGCTCAGCAAAAAGTGAATAAGTTTTAATATCTGTTGCCAATAAACGACCATTACGATCAACGATATCAGGCCGTGCCATCAATTGAAGAACTCCAGGCCCTTTTGCTTCTTCAATCTGTCCACCTTCCAACCCATAAGAAATAAGGCAAGCCCCCATGATGCCATATAAAATTAAAAAGCAGAACAACGAAAAAAGCAAACGTGGACGACTAGAATAGGGACGACGAACAGAAACATTATGATTATTCAACGAATTCTTTAAGCGCTTTTTCTTCTGTGAGAATAAAAAAGTCGATTTCATTACTGCGCGCCTTTTTGGACAACACTATTGATCTGAGAAGCCCGATTATTTGTCAAAATATCTTGATTATCTTCCAAGATATTTTGTTTAATCACTTCTTCAATTTGATCATGTACCCGTACCGGAATGTCTTTAAACTCCACGATTTGACGCGGCTGTATAACCTCTAACCCAAGTTCTTTCTGATAACGTTTCGCAAGTTTTTGCATGCGTGAAGGCCTTATCATCACAGCCCACTCAGCATGAAGCAAACTTACCGTATTTTTTGCTGCAGCAATTTCATGCTCAAGATGAAGAACTTCGTTCATTCGCTTTTGAACATCATATTTTACCTTATAAGTAAGTCCTGCCATACAAATCATAATCAACACTAAAATCATATCAAATGTACGAAAAACTGTCATTTTTTGCTGCCTTCAAAACTGGCAATCTCTGCTAAACCAAATAATTTCATATCTGCTGCAAGAGCCTCTGCTTCAGTCCGTACACCAATACGCAACCTCGCAGAACGTGAACGAGGATTTTTCTGTAACTCCTCTTTAGTTGCCGTGATCCCACCTCGAAACAAAGGAAAAAATGTCGCTGGAGCAGCCTTTATTTCTGGCAGATAGCGTGATCTCATACATTCTCCAGAACGAGCCGAAAAAAATCTTTTGACCATACGATCTTCAAGAGAATGAAAACTGACAACCCCCAAACGGCCTCCAGCTTTTAAAACGCGTTCAGCAGCAAATAAACCACATGCCAATTCACCAATTTCATCATTAACATAGATACGAAGAGCCTGAAATACACGTGTTGCCGGATGAATACGATCTCCCAGCTTACGTCCTATCAACGTTTCGATAGCATACGCCAAATCACCTGTACGCAAAAAAGGCTGCACAACACGACGCTTTTCAATCATCCGTGCAATTCGCCCCGCATAACGCTCTTCCCCTAATATCTTAAAAATACGTGCCAAATCCCTTGCTTTTAAATGATTGATAACATCGCTGGCTGTAAAACCAGTCTGAGCCATTCGCATATCCAATGGACCATCTTTTTGAAAAGAAAAACCTCTTTCTGCTTCATCAAGCTGCATTGAAGAGACACCAATATCCAAAATAACTGCATCCACCTTCTCTTCAACGACACGATCAAGCTGTGAAAACGCCATATGGACCAAACGAAGGCGTGGAAAAAATTCTTCAACAAGCGATTGTCCTGCACTGATAGCATGAGGATCACGATCAAGAGCAATCACCTGTGCCCCTGCCTTTAACAAAGCGCGCGTATAACCACCAGCACCAAAGGTGCCATCAATCACTTTTGCTCCAACCAATGGCATAAGCCCAGCCAAAACTGGCTGTAACAACACTGGAATATGGCGTTCAGCTCTTTGATCCTGCTTTATCAAAATAATCCATCTTGAAGTTATGCCGTCTTAAATCAACAGCTCTCTCATGGCAACTGATCTTAGAATAACCTGGCCTTCAACTTTCACATTAATCACAATGAACGAAAAAACTAAAGTTATCCCAAAACAGATCCTAACGCATTATACTTAAAGAAATGTTATAATTTTTTAAAACACTCTTTGCTCAAGTGTCTATTTCAAACACATAGACTCCATAAAAGACCGTATATAATTGATCTTATAAAATATCGCGTATCATCATGAAATATCAGTCGGCCTATAAGCCGGGTTCTGTAGAGTAAAGCTTACACTTTACATGGCAACCATTCATCTGGGACGGATGTTACCATCCGCCTCGTGCAACCTACCCGAATGACTCGCCCGGAAATCGGCTGCAAATTAAATTTTGCACGTCATTTCTATTTGGTCTTGCTCCCGGTGGGGTTTACCTTGCCACATTCATTACTGAATGCGCGGTGGGCTCTTACTCCACCCTTTCACCCTTACCTATAAAAATAGGCGGTTTACTTTCTGTGGCACTTTCCCTAGGGTCACCCCCGCCGGGTGTTACCCGGCACCGTCTTTCCATGGAGCCCGGACTTTCCTCACCTGCCATATTTCAGTATCAGACAAGCGCGGCTGCCCAGCCGACTGACATACTAGTTTATAAAACATTTTCTGCTCCGTGAAAATAGCATCTTAAAATATTTTATGACAAACCTCTCTCAACAGATGTTTTTATTTTAATGAAGCCAGATAAGTCTTTACTTTTGCGCAATATTTCGCTGAAATGGAATTCATTTTTTTTGCAGCATGACCTGCGTTATATTTAAGGATTGTACCACACGTACTTCCACCACTGAGTTTATAGGCCCGTGCCAAATAACGCATACCATATTCAAGATTGGTCGCAGGATCGTACAAATCCTGTACAGAACCACTAAAACCCAATCCTCGTGCCGTAGAGGGTTTAATTTGCATCAAACCTATTTCACCAGCAGCCCCCTTTATACCTGCCTTATAATTACTTTCAACTTTTACAACAGCATGTGCTAAATTAACGGGAACATTATATTTATTCGCAAGTTTCTGAATAAGAAACTCATAAGGACGAGCAGAAATCTTAGAAGCAACAATCACTGAGGTTTCTCCTGATTCCGCAACATTTAAGACACTATGAGTCCAACTTATATCAAATACAAAAAATACAGCACATGCTGTATTTAACAAGATTTTCAAAAATTGCATTTTCTTTCTCTTCACTCAAACATTCTCAAATTCTAGCCGCAAGTAATTTGCAAATGTATTATACAAAAAAGAAAGCAAAAGAACGTCTTTAAAAAGGAAATAGTAAGACAATTTCAAGCTAAAATTATGAAATAACAGAATATATCTTTATGCACAAGTCTCAGATTTCTCTATATCATAAAATAAAAAAATAAAAAGACTATAATTAATCTTATAGCGTATCAAATAAAATGATATAATCTATAACTTTCGGCTATCACTGTTGTATCAATCAATTTTTATATTAAAAAAATAGCATCTGAACTAGATGTAATATTTTTTACATAAGATTATTAATTTTTTTATTGAGATCAATCCCTCAAAGAAAGAGAGACAAGAGCATCTTTTTACCGAAGATGCTCGATATCAAAAAAGGTTCACAAAAAATATAAACCGTTATCAACGCTTCTCTCTGATTAATAAACACCCACTGCACTCTTTATGTCCGATAAAACCTCAAAAAATCACAAAACAAATCTCCCCATCATTGCGCATAAAAAATTCATAAATATATTAAAACCATCATACTCTTTACCAATTCAAAATATTGGAACAGACTTTTAGCTCTCAAGATGTCTCAAAGAAGCTTTTTAATTCCTTTTTAAAAGAGTTTTTATCCACACAAGCCTCTACTTGTGGTATACAAGAAACTGATTTTAATTTTTTCACCATGGATAAATTTAAAATGAGAGGATTTTACAATTCTTAAGATTCTCATTCAATATAAAATGATAAATTATCATTATAAAACAATATACTAAAAAAGTTATATCCGTTTTTATCCCTACAACAAAGCTTAAAAATTACTTGTGTCTATTTTTTTGAAAAATGTTAGAAAACTCAATACCCCCAAAGCCTTTTTAAATAAAAATAGACCTCTCATCTTCATTCAAATATTTTTTCTTTGTTACAGACTATCATCTTATCAGTCTTGCACCTCATTTTCAGAAATCATACAAGTGGATAAATATCCTAAAATCCGTAGAACAAAAAAAGCTTAAATCCTTTAAAAAATTTTATTTTCTCATATCAAATAAAAAAATAACCGGCATATAAAATGCAGTTAACGTGTTTTATTATAATCAATACTGCTTTTGTCATTGTAGCGATTGATAATGCAATTAACTTGGACCAATACCCTTGATAGACTTTCTATCACTCCTGTAATGATTGCAACATTACCCTTATACTCCAATTGCTTACCTTTTGAGAGATAAATTTTGTTAATACCTTAAAAATTGATTATCTCCTCGCACTTTTCAAAATTTCACGAAAAGCTCTTTCTCCTTAAAATAAAACCCAAAAGCGCAATTAAAAAATAGCTAAAAATAAGCATTAGCAACGGAAGGACGAGAAATCGCTTTTGAGAGAGCCATAGCAACAGTTTCACCAGATTTTTGAGCCTGCTCACGACTCTGACCACTTTTAGAAGCAAGCGCAATTACATCACGACGCAGCTGCGCAATAAACAACTCCTGCTGTTGAGGGGTCATCTTAGAAAGATGCTTGATAATATCTGGAAAAGATACGGATAATCTCTCTAACAACTCCTCCTCTGTTACATCAAGCTGCTGAGAAGAAAAAGAAGAGCGACCGGAAAAAAACTGATAAACAGCACTACTTTGAGAAGCAAAAAAGACAGCGCCAGAAATAAAAAATACAAATAAAATAAAAATAATACGATGTGAAAAAGATCCCATTATCTCTTACCTAAAGATCACAGAATACAAACATAGCTTCCTTTTATGATTCTTCTTATAACATGCAACAATGCCTCAATAAAGAAAAATCAAATTATTAAAAATGAATACGCTAACACTATCCGCCCAATAAGACTCGCCCCTCTATGTATTTAGGTACTATAGGCGAAACAATAACAGATCTTACACTCCCCCCCTAATAACACCTTACATTTCCTAAAATAATTACAAAAAGCCTGACTGAGGAAATCCTCAGTCAGGCCAGACAATCTAGGGGATCCACGCGGGGGGGGGGGGAGGAGGTTCCCCGATTGTCCTCTTACATCAACCACTAAGATAGCCGATGCAATATTCTTGCTATGGAATAAAATTCTTTAAACAACAAGAAATTCTTATCATCTTCTACGCAAAAAAACATAAAAGAATTATAAATTATTTAAAAATGTTTAAATTTAGGCAAAAAAAGTTTAAAATGACCCAATTTGAAGCAATTTTATTTCAATAAGCATCAATTAGAATCTACGATCATTATAACTTTTAAATAGTTTCTTTCATAACTCTGATGATCATATTAAAAAACCGTAATTTCTACGTATCCACCCTATAAAAATCAAACTACGTAAAAGTAGAATCACTTTTCCAACAGCAATCACCACAAAAAGAAAAACGTAGATTTTTAAAATCTTACACAAATAACCGTAAAAAATGGAAAACATCTTCTTGCAAGAAAGCTATGAATTATTTAAATAAAACAATAAATTAGAGAAAATAAAATCTTATCTATCTTTATAAAAAAATTTCTGTAAATGATCATTAAAATATTGTTACATCCCTCATGTAACAATCAATGAGGAACTTAAACAGCTTAATCTTATGAGAAAATGAGAACTCTGAAGGTATTTTTTTCGAATCACGCCCCATCGTCATTCCAAATAACGATAAACCATTTTACAATAACCAACAGTCTCTAACGCATTTTAACATAACAAACCGAAATCAATGCAGACATTTTCTCTTAATCTCTATCATTTAAATGATCCCGTAAAATAATACACACAGTAGTTTCTATGCTCAAAAATTTTTATATTCTGTTCTTCTAACGTAAACAATTCATTAATTTACAATCACAACTCATCATTTTACAATTTACATGAGAAACCTCAAGAACGTAAGATTCCCATATTTTCAATCTTCGTCTATTGAATTAATGAATAGCCATACTATCGCACATCACAAACAAGAAGAAGCATATGGATAAAAAACATAAAACGATGATGCCGGCTTACAACTTTTACTTAAACTAAAGACGATGGTGCCCTATCAATTTTACGCTATAACCACGGACTGCGTCATAAGATGAGCGGCAAACATAAAAAGAAAGAAAATACTTTTGGCAAAAACAATGGACTTATTTAATAATCTTCATAACTTCTCATGATAAAGAGATACGAAACTTTAGTGTAATATCACGCTTTTCTTTCCTACTTTCAGCCACAAACTATCCATAGATCATCGCCGATCTTATTTTATGAATATAATGCATTGTCTTACCCTTTTACTTTTTCGTCTTTTTAGAGCATCTTTTTGCACCCCTCACTAAAAGTTCCAAGGTACTCCTTATCTAAAAACCTGTTTTAAAGAGATATTTTAAGATCTATTGGGCACCACCATCTCTGATATTTATAAAGGTATGAGCCTTCACTATGATTATATTGTGCGGCATTATATCATATTGCAGCCGCTCTCACATTTAGAAAATGTATTTTCTTTTACAAACGGTATCATTAAGATAAATACCTTCTTTTGTAGCAGACAAACAGACTCTTTCGGATTCTGAAACAGGAAATTTGAAATGAAACAACATTCCTGTATTTAAACCTCTTATTGAGTCTAAAAAAATCAATGATCTTTTAAAATCAATATATTGGCTAATAAAATATAATATCAAGACACCTTAAATAATGATCCTCGTAGGCTTAACTCTATAGAAGGTGCTTCATTATACAGCCTACACGCCGCTATAAAACACCAATACTTCCATATAAAAACATAATACAAATGTAAAAAACAATAGCTCATCAATGATTGAATAAAGTTTTATCTCTACGCTATTCCTTGAGAAAAATCAGAGTATAAAGCACGTTAACAAACGCGATTTATGCAAAATCTACTTGTTTATCTTTGATATCGTCAACCAATAAACGCGGATCATGAGCAAGCCAAAGCGTAGCAATCCCCTCCTCACTGTTTTCATTTTGTATAGGAGTAAGACAAACCGTTTGTTCTAGAACAAGTCCCGCATTTTTAAGCCATTGTTCTATTTGTAAAGCCGAAAATCCAAAACGCATATGCACTTGATCAGAATATGAAGACTCAATTTCATGATAACCAAAATCCACAATCAATAAACGGCCATGAGGACGCAAAACACTTGATATCTCATGAAGGAATATTTCAGGATTTTCAAGAAAATGTAAAACCCAATGAAGAATAACTAAATCAAAAGTTGTATCTCCAACAGACAAGTGAAAAACATTGCTATCAAGCACAACTTGAACCGCATGCGTATAAAGATTAGAAAACAATTTTAAGATAGAGTCTCCACCTCTTCCAATATTCAGCATCGTCTGAAATGGTTTATCGCCAATGATTTCAAGTAAAGAGTTTTCTACACGATGATCTGCCATATAGGATGACCGTAATACATCCCGTTGCAACGCATTTTGTAAGAAATGCTTCTTCCTCGTTTTTTGACGCTGCTTTTTAACATCCTTCAAACGTTCTAAATCATGCGCTAACAACACATCATTCTTTGGCAAAGCCGAAAGAATACCCATCACAATGTCTTTACCCCAAAAATCATGACAAAGCTTAAAATAAAGGCTATCCCCCTTCTGATAACGCTCAATCAATCGTGCTTCGTACAATAAACGTAAATATCGTGATATACACGCTTGCGACTGATCAAGAATAAAAATAAAATCAGGAATTGTTAAATCTTCATGATGTAAGAGCCTAAGAACACGTAAATGGCTTACTTCTGCGACCGCTTTCAGCAGCACAATCATTGCATCTAAACTTGCACTTTTTTTCATAATTATCCCCTAAACATTCCTATAAACATTTGTTTATAGGAAAAAAGTCAAGCATACAACGCATATTCTCATCTATTTTGTTCTCTCTATTTTATCATACTATGAAAAAAATAGGCTAATGTAAAAAACAAACAGATCTTATCTCCCTGCTTCTCGTTATAATGAGAATACATTGATTTATAATAATAATTCATTTTTAACTTGAATAAAAAACCGTAATACCGTAGATTTTCCTCATTTCAAATCTATTCATGATAAATCAATCCAAATCATTCTCTTACAGCTCATAAACGGAGGGGACAGATGGATAAAAATGCCTTTTATGCCCACCTCAAAACAAGAACTGCATACTATTGAGAAAAAATAACATGATAATGCCAGCTTGCATTTTTATTAAGTAAAGATGATAATGCTCAATGACCAAGGCATTTGTAGAAGTAATACTATACGCTTCATCCCCTCCTTTTCATTGCAGTTTTACAAAAAATAACCCTATTTAGGTCATAATTTCATAAAGTGTCTCTTACTCTTTTCAATGAATAAAAACTCCCACAGAGTACACACACACACTTTATTTATGAAATAACAAACGCAATAAAATACACTATTATTCTAACAAAGTTGCGATAAGATAAAAAATTCTAGCGTGTAAGAGGTTTATAATTTGCATGCTTAGGATTAAGAGATTCCGCCCCAAGACGACGAACTTTATCAGCCTCATATTCAGCAAAATTACCTTCAAACCATTCTACATGACCATCACCTTCAAAGGCTAAAATATGTGTTGCCAATCGATCAAGAAACATACGATCATGCGATATGATAACTGCACAACCAGCGAAATTTTCCAATGCATCTTCCAATGCACCCAATGTTTCAGTATCAAGATCATTTGTCGGTTCATCAAGAAGAAGCACATTCCCCCCCTCTTTTAGAAGTTTCGCCAAATGTACGCGATTGCGCTGCCCTCCTGATAAATTTGCCACCTTCTGCTGCTGATCTGCCCCCTTGAAATTAAAAGCCCCGCAATAAGCGCGGCTATTCATCTCATATTTGCCTAATTTAATAATGTCATTTCCACCAGAAATTTCCTCCCAAACAGTTTTATCCCCCACCAAGGAATCGCGACTCTGATCCACATAACTCATGTGAACTGTTTCACCGATACGTATCTGACCTGAATCGGGCTTTTCCTGTCCCGTCAACATTTTAAACAAGGTCGACTTTCCCATACCATTGGCCCCAATAACGCCGACAATGCCACCAGCAGGAAGTTTAAAAGAAAGAGAATCAATCAATACACGTTCACCATAAGCTTTAGAGAGATTATCAACCTCAATAACAACTTGTCCTAATCTTTCTCCAATAGGAATAATGATTTGCGCCTCTCCAGGACGGCGCTCACGTGCTGATTGAACCAACTCATCATAAGCCTTAATCCGAGCTTTTGACTTTGCTTGTCGCCCTTTTGGACTAGAAGCAATCCATTCTTGCTCACGTGATAAAGCACGTTGACGCGCTGCCTCTTCACGGCCTTCCTGAGCCAAACGCTTGGCTTTAGCCCCCAAATAAGCAGAATAGTTCCCCTCATAAGGAATACCTCTACCGCGATCTAATTCTAAAATCCAACCCGTTACATTGTCGAGAAAATAACGATCATGGGTTATCAAAAGCACAGCCCCAGGATATTCACGTAGATGCCTCTCAAGCCAAGCCGTCGTTTCAGCATCTAAATGGTTTGTCGGTTCATCCAAAAGTAATAAATCAGGTTTTGACAAAAGCAATTTACAAAGTGCAACACGCCGCTTCTCACCACCCGAAAGTTTTGTTACATCCCCATCGGCTGGCGGACAGCCAAGAGCAGCCATAGCCATTTCCACTTGACTTTCTAAATCCCAAAGATTCTGACTGTCAATAATGTCCTGAAGCTGTGCGCTTTCATCAGCCGTTTCCTCGCTATAATTCATCATCAATTCGTTATAACGCTCAAGAACTTCCTGTTTATCTGCAACACCTTCCATCACATTACCACGCACATCTTTGCTCGCATCAAGCAAAGGTTCTTGTGGTAGATAACCACAGCGTGCTCCTTCAGAAATCCATGCTTCTCCCGTATATTCCTTATCTAGCCCAGCCATAATACGTAAAATAGTTGACTTCCCTGCACCATTCGGCCCTAAAATACCGATCTTCGCATCTGGATAAAAAGACAAATGAATATTTTCTAGAACTTTTTTATTGCCGTAAGACTTGTTAAGCCCAGCCATATGATAGATAAATTGACGTGCCATAAATTTCTCTTTATATTATGCGATATTAAAGATTAGGATTTTGAAAAAACTGCTTTTGCTTTTTGAAACTGTACAGTAAATAGCACTTACGTCGTATCAAAAGCTTTCGCTTTATATTGGTACATTTTTTCTAATCTCACAAGCCCCAGTATGGTCCTGAATGCAAAAAAACATCCCCCTAAAGAGCAAAAAGCAAATCTTTTTAGCTGTACCTGAAACCTGTTATCAAACATTGCCTCTCTTTTCCATACCAGATATAACATTGTATTTTTATCGTATTAAACCGACTTATCAATGTAATATGATACCACAAAGAAAAGCAATTCTCTATGCGCCTTCTTTTCTCGCTTTATGGGCTTTATATTACGCAGTAAAAAATCCTTCTCTTTTTTCATCGATTTTTTGCTACGGAAAGCAATGGACTTCACCCCTTGCCTTGATATGGCTTAAATTACGTTTACAAAACGACCGCCGCCTTATGGGATCTGACGTCCCAAGCCCAATGATCATGAAAGCTTTGCATCAACACGTAGCAACAAATGACTACAGCGCACTTCCCATTGGTACGTGGTTACAATTCGTAAAAAACTATAAAACCAATTGTAAAAACTTATCCATCCCCCTCTTTTGGCTTGATAATTATAAAAATAATATCAATATCCAGCACATCATTTCAAAACTTCAAGACGACATATAGCTTTTTAAAAATACGATAAAAGCTCATCTCGTATAGGAATATATTTATGGAAAAAAAAGCCTTAATCGTCATTGATGTTCAAAATGACTTCTTACTAGGTGGAGCACTTGCCGTACCTCAAGGTGATGCTATTTTACCCGCCGTCAATAATCTCATAAATCATTTTGACCACGTTATCTTAACCCAAGACTGGCATCCCAAAAACCATTGCAGCTTTGCTTCCTGTTATCCTGAAAAAAAGCCCTATGATACAGTCATTCTTGACTATGGTCCTCAAATACTTTGGCCTGATCATTGCATACGAGGAACACAAGGAGCAGAATTCCATCCATCTCTTAGAGCAGAAAAGGCACAACTTATCCTTAGAAAAGGCTATAATCAAAAAATGGATAGCTATTCTGCTTTTCTTGAAAATGATCAAAAAACACCAACAGGTTTACAAGTTTATCTCAAAGAACATGGTTTTACTAAGCTCATTATGTGTGGCTTAGCAACTGATTTTTGTGTCGGATTTTCTGCTCTTCACGCTATACAATGCGGTTTTAAAGTCAGTGTTTCATTAAATGCCTGTGCTGGTATTGATGTAAACGGATCACTAAACACTATGCTTAAAACAATGAACGAAGCCGGTATAGAACTTTTAATGGTCTCTTAAAATATCCTTCTCTAATCTACCATTATAATACACTGATTTATAAAGGATAAATCATTTTGCACATATTTAAGTAAGAGTCCAGAATATCGTAAATTCTCTCATTTCAAACCTGTTTCAAAAACATTCTTTTACACGTTACAAAGAGAATCAATGTATGAATAAATCATTCAAAAAAACAGTAAGAATGCTTCTTATGACCCATTAAATGCAAGAGCTTGTCATAATATTGAAAGCTGGTAAAAAGTATAACATCAGCTTTCTATCTTATATTTAGGTCAAAAAGTATCCTAGAGATTGTACATTATTGGCTTCATGGGTAGTATCATGCAATGAACTCAACTTTAAAAAAACACAAATAAGCAATAAAATAGTATTTTATTTTGCATAAAAGACCTCTTTCTATTCAAAGATATGCGATAAACAAAAGTGTGAAAAAGGAAGAAATCTCCATTACTTAGATACAACATGTTTATCTAATTGACGATGCTTAAAACGAATCGAAGAATATAATGCCATTCCAATAATACAGACTCCCACAAGTCCTGTTAAAACTTCAGGAACCGATATAATCGTTTGCAGATACATAATCACTGCAAGAACTAGAATTGCATAAAAAGCACCATGCTCTAAATAACGATAATGCAATAATGTTCCTGATTCAACCAACATAATTGTCATAGAACGAACGTAAAATGCTCCGATACCAAGACCTATCGCAATAATAAAAAGGTTGTGTGAAAAGGCAAAAGCACCAACCACGCCATCGAAAGAAAAACTAGCATCAAGAACTTCTAAATAAAGAAACGCCCCTACTCCCCCGTGAGCTACTGTTGTTAAAGTCTTTTGAGGAGTATCCAAGAGATGACCGACAACTTCAACACCGATAAAGGTCAAAAGTCCATAAAGTGCTGCCAATAAAAAAGTTATTTTATTTTCTGCATCAATCTGAGCTGAAACAAATAAGATCAAAATCAAAACAATTGCAATATCAATTCCAACAAGCGCCCCAAACTTTTGAGCAGGTCTCTCTATAATATTAAGCCAATGCACTTCTTTTTCAGAATCAAAAAAATATTTTAAGCCAACCATCATAAGGAAAGTTCCTCCAAAAGCAGCAATCCCCATATGCGCATCGGTTAAAACTTCAGCATATCGATGTGGTTCCCATATCGCTAATTTGACTGCCGCAATTGGATTAATCCCAACAGCAACGACAACCACCAATAATGGAAAAACAATTCTCATCCCAAATACAGCTATCAAAATGCCCCATATAAGAAAACGACGACGCCACAATGGACTCATTCTACTAAGAACACGCGCATTGATAATAGAATTATCAAAAGATAAAGAAATTTCCAAAATTCCTAAAACAAAGCAAATAAAAAAATATTTAAGAAAACCAGTAATACTTTCCGTTTCAAACCAACCAATAACCCCTCCTAAAAAGACACCAATAATCGTGAAAAAAAAAGCAAACCCAAAATAGCGTAATAGGGCCATGATCATTCCTCAAAGTTTATTTTCTACTTCATCTAAGCACACCCAGTACCAATCCAAAGTTTGCATCTCTTTAAAGTTGCATCTATTAATGCAGAGGTGTATAGAATATATATGGTAAAGTTACATGAAAATTCTCTCAAAAAAAGCAAGAGACAAATGTAGCAACAAGGAATTTTGTTTTGAAGTGAATATCAATTGTCAATACAATAAGTACAAGATTGCTTTCTATCTACACAAATAAAAAAAAACAAGAAATTAAAGCTATAATATTGACATTATATCATAGAATATTAATACATAGTGTGCTTTTATTATTTAATGATTTATACCATGATGATTTACCGAGGGAGATAATTCGTGGCACGTCCTGAAACTGAATCAAAAACCATATTTGGAAAACGTTTACGTTATGTACGTCTTGCTTTAGGCGATCCATCACGTGAAACCTTAGCTAAAAGTTTTAGCATGACAAAAAATTCCATTGCTTTTTATGAGCGTGGAGAGAGAGAACCCAATCTTAGTGTCTTACAAACATACCGCACGTTATATGGTGTCAATATTAATTGGCTTTTAACTGGACAAGGAAAAATGTTTGACACCGAATATACAAAAGGTGATTTTGACTGGAATTATTTTATTAAAAAAATCGAAGGACTGGAAGAAACACTTGCCGATAGTGATCGTAGCGAAAAACTAAATCAAGAAAAAATCGACAGTTCTTATGAAAAATTGCAGCAATATTTGTCAAGACAAGGTTTATCAAATGGTTTTAACCCTAAAACTACAACCTCTCTTATCGATATGAAAGCTAAAATGGCCAATTCTTATACCCTTAGCTTATTCATTGATTTACTCATTCGAAGCGTATCCCAAAAAGAGGTTATAGCTAATCAATAAACGTCTATTTCAAAAGAAAAAGCAAGAAATGATTAAACACCAGTATGGAAAAAAGTATTTTTTACTTTATCCATGCTGGTGAAGTTTTATATAATTTATAGACTTTATTTCTGTAACGACAGAAAAATATTTGCATTGTAAATGAAAGTATAGTGTCTTTAAATTAAAAAAAATAATTTTATAGTATAAAATTCTCATTCATGTCTTATTGACAATATTTTTTTTCTTGTTAAAAGAATAATAGCTCTCATAGAAATTATTTTTTAAGGTCAGAAAATTTAAGGGGAATATATTGACGACTTCCTAGAGAGACATACATTAATGTTTACAAGTGGATTAGTTAAATATTTATCCTGAAAATTATCAGCTATTTTATGAGGTGGGAAGCATGTATTTTGAGGTGTTTCAAGGAGTTCACAATCAATGGTACTGGCGTTTAATCTCAGGAGATGCACAAAAAATTGCTTTTTCTAGTAAAGGTTATCCAACAAAACAAGATATCCTAATCAATATTGAGCAAATAAAAGAAATTACACATAAGGCTCTTATTAGAGAACTACAGTCCTAACATTCTTTACCATTAAAACAAGCGTTTATTTTGTATAATGGTATGGTAGTTACTTTTGTGACAAATGAAAAGTGATTGATTTGCCCTCAATGAGAGGAAGTTTTTGTATTATTTCTGACACTCACAAAGAACATTCATATTCTTACAGATTATATGTTTATTTTCAATCATACTCAAATCTCTATAGCCTTTATCAAAAAGAAAATCTCTTAAGTTTTGTATTTTTCATAAAAAATAAACGCACATGAAGAGAAGATAAATCATCAATGAGAAATATATTTACTCTACAAGATATTAATATCTTTTACGTTCATATTCCTCTTCTGTATCTGATAATCATAACTGACTTACCCATTTCATCTTCATAAAAAGCAAATATCTCTTTCTTTCTATTATCATGCAATTTTTTATACCTATTAGCTGAAACTATCGTAGCATTTATACCTTACATCTAAAAAGAACGTGCAAAACTGTTTCCAGCAATAATATAAAATTGCTGGATTGTATAGACGCGCTTTTTAATAACTAGCCTACCTATAAACTGGTTTATCATCATAAACTCTTATTTTATGATCAACGACGCTCTGTCTTATAAACTTAAATGTTGTCATAAAATCAGAGTAAACTTGAATATTCTCTTCCAATACAATCTCTCCATCAGCACCATAATTGGCTTCATTAAAGTTTATCTCTCTCGTCATTCCAATCTTCCTAACACATTTCCAAACCCTTTAATGCAAAATATGAATACAATCACTCTTTATCATCTTCAGATTTAAGCATTTTTTTATATTTCTTTTCATTTTTTTCATATTGCTTAATTTGTTTTTTCAGTTTTTCAATTGCTTGGTCGCGTCTTTTAATCACCATACTTTGCTCTCTAATAGCCCTATCTCGTTCTTCAGTCATCTTCATAGTATCTCTTAAAAACTCATGCTTTATTCTTCTAGATTCCTCTTTTAAAATTTTCACTTGACTGCGATAATATAAAGAAAATCGAAATATAACCCCGCTGCACAACAAAACAACAATCATTGCTCCCAATAAAATTTCGTTTACACTCATTTGGATCTCCCTTAATTGTCGCTCAAGTGATCATCTTGACCAATTTGTTTCATCCTCAATCAAAAAAAGAATGCAATAAATCGCATGTTCCAAGTGTGAACAATCACTCTCGGCGTTCTTATTTTCTCCATTAAAGCATTGATAAATGACGCAAACAAATCTCTGAAAGCGGCTAAATCTACACTCACACCAATTATTTGCGACATATTTATTGACACAAAATACAAAAAATAAGGAACGTCAAATAAAACTAACGACGCAATCCAATCATACAAGCCTTGCCCAAATCGTTCCTATCTTCCTTTTTACGCCATGTGGAATGCGGCTATATATGAAAGTTTTTCATTATTACAAAAATCTTCAGTGTCACAAAGCACAGCATTTCTGTAAAATTTTGCCTTCCCACAAATCTTTACATCACCACAAACTAAAGCATCATTATAAACTCGAGCCTTTCTAAAATCACGAGTATCACCACAAAATTCAATACATTGAGCATTCAAAACTTGATCAAAAAAGACCGCATTAGCATAAACATATGCATCTCCACTCATATTCAAATAACGATAAAGTTCTTATTTTTCATAAACATGCGAACTCTTACGAACCACTAAACAACCATATGTTAATGCATTGTTATCAATAACAACATCATTATAAACACAGACTTCATTATAAACCGCAGCATCATAAAAACACATTCATCCCCATAAGGGCATTGATCGAATGTACAATTCTACCAAACAACCACCTTTGTGGATCAGATTACCTTCCTGTTTAATAAAATATCCAAGATCACTTTTTTGATATTTCCCATTTTTTTACGCATATATACGATATACCATCTGATAGTGATCTAATTTATTACAATAAAGAAGAAATCAGTATTCTTTGTCTATGCAATTTACATTTTTTCTACAGCCATTATCCTATCTCTTAAGGCTCTAAAGCTTCGTTATATTCACACACTACCTCAACGCAGAATTTTTTTTACAAATTCTGATGTTGGGGTATATCTTGATTTATAATGCTGCTACGTATACTATCATAGTGAAATCTCATAAACATACGAGTGTGTATCGCCCTTTCTGGTATACACATTTACTTTTTCACAACCGTGGAACTAAGCAACCATTTTTATTGATTCGAATCTGAAAGTGTATGGGGACATTTTGTTATTAGTTAAAAACAACTCTATATGCTTCCTTAGCGAAGAGCTACACATGGATATTTTCACGCTCCTTGTATCATATATTCTGGATTCGCAACGCAATATTAACGCTATAGCGTAAATATGTAAAGGTCTAAAAATGACAAAGACTGAAAAAGATTGGTTCCAACGCTTAGTTGAATTGATAAAAAGTGACGGACGAACAATGATTGAAATAAGCAGAGCTGCAGGCTGTGGACAAAATTACGTCCAACAAATGATAAATGGAGGCAAGAGACCTTCTGTAGATAAACTCATGGCTATTTTGAATACACTGGGAAATGCTAGTGCCATATATGTAATAACTGGTTTCAACATCTCCGATGAAGACTTAAAACTCATAACTTTGATTTCGTCTGGAGATAAAAAGAAGATTGAAGCCTTAAATGTTCTGTTGAATGAGCAGAATCTGTAGCATTTTCTACTTTATCCAATATCGCTTGCTTTTGAGACGTCGATAAAGACTCCCATTTCACAATAATATCAGATAAAGTTGTTTCAAATTTTTTATCATTCTTCATAGTCATACTCCATGTAGTCACACTATATAACGCTAAAGCGTTCAAAATATATCTCATACCTTAGAAAAAAATATTTGCAATAGGCAGTATGGAAGCAATTGTGTACAAACTTATTTTACAAAATCAGATGAAGTTCTATTAGTCATGTACCATAGTGAAACAGAAAGCATCACACGATCCAGACCTTCTTATGAAAATTGGTATAATCTATCAAAAACGCGAATAATGTTACGCAGATCTTGCGATTCGGACCAATAAAAACTAATGTGAAAATATCCCTGAAGACACTCCTGAACTCTATATAAGAGAACACGAAAAAGCTTTTTTGAAAAAAATACATCACAATTTATTCTACATAGCACCATCTATGTTTTTTTAACAATATTGCAAAGTAAGAATATAACAATGTTATAGGAATAAATTCTTATAAACAGAGCCACACTACCTAAAACTCTGTAACACATTTACAGGTAACCTCTCCTCTAAACGCACCTTGTAAATACTAATATAAGTCTCTATCATAAGCAAAAATGATACTATTAAAAAATAAAACGAATCATCACGCACAATCTTTGTACGTAAATTTTATACAGATTTACAACAAGAGAGAAATCCCCTTATGCAAATGAAGAATTATATTTTCAAAGTATGACTTTGAAGAAGAAGTATACTTTTCCAAAAAAACACCCTCCCTGCCAATAATTTTTCATAAGAGAAAAAACTCATAATAAAGATAAAACTCTCTATACGATCAATACGAGAAAAATGTTAGCAATACAAAAAAGTGCTAGGGTTACCGCAATATTGCCAATTCCTTATCAGAGTAAAATCAAAAAAGACATCTGCTCTTCAATAATAATTCGGATCACATGAAAACTCTATAATTTAAACATTAAGCAAAAAATACACAAAAACAGAAAATGGCATTTTAACAAATTTTCCAATATCATAGAAAACATTTCTTACAGAATAATAAAATGCTTATTACAATAGAATCTGGATGATGCAAAGCGATAGAAACAATCACTCAATTGACTTTTCAAAGAACAATTAATAAAATTCTTTTCAGAAAACACGCCACCGTCACTATGAACAATATTTCTCAAAATATTAAATAGAATTCCTTTCTTGAGAAAAAGAAAATATCAACAAATGTTATCATCGTTGCCCCCATGATACATATGAATGCCCATAGATCACATTCTCTTATACACTAACCTTTCATCACAATGATGCTATTCGAACGTCTAAAAGACATTAACATCACTTAGAAAAAAGCAAATTTACACTAAATGTTTTTTGAGCCATTTGTTCTGAAAAGGTACAATCTTTAAAATTGGTTTTATTGAGGTCTGTTTATTTGCAGAACAAGTATAAATAAACTTATCCAATGAAGCTTTTAGCCTTCTATTTTATGAAGAACACCATATAGAAAAAGTACAAAACAGTATATGAATTAAGAAAGTAAATAGCGACCCATATCAGTTAATCCAAATGCTAAAAGGTTGCAAATGAGAGAACTTCTTTGATGAGACTAAGAAAACATACCATCATATTAAAGCGACTGAGAGACAAAACTGCAACAAACAACGACCAAAAGCTTCTAAAACAAACAGGAAAATAAATAAAAAACGAAAAAGGTAGAATCTCAAAACTTTTATATAAGCGATCCATTTTTCTATTGTACATTTCCCTATTGGTGGGCCCGGAGGGACTCGAACCCCCAACCAAGCGGTTATGAGCCGCTGGCTCTAACCAATTGAGCTACAGGCCCTAAATAGGTTGTTTCTCTCTAAACTAAAATGCCCTATGATACAAGAGCTGACAAAGATTATAACCCATCTTTTTCTCTTTTCTATTGGTTTTTTTTTCAGTGCTCTAATTTCTTTACAAAAACTCTTAAAAATGAGAGAATAATTAACTGACAAATATAAAGGTATAGATATGATAGAAAAGAAAATTCAACCACTGAAGAGTTCTCGGGTTAAAACAGTTATATTAGCATTTACACTCTTAGCCACATCGTTGACTGTACGTGCTTATGCTGAAGAAAATAAAATGAAAAATGCAACGATTACAGTGACAGCAATCGGAGAAAGTCAAGCAACACCGGATATGGCCATTATTAATCTAGCCGTTGTTACCTATGACAAAACTGCCCAAAAGGCATTAGCTTCCAATAATCAATCCATCAATGATATTATAAACGCTTTTAAAAACAATGGCATCCAAGCAAATGATTTGCAAACATCAGGCTTATCCATTTATCAGTCGACCTCTGATAAACACCACGAAAAAAAGAATAATGAAAAACTCTATCATGTTTCAAATTCTTTAACCGTGCGCATTCGTGATCTTACCAATGCTGGTAAAATCTTTGATCAAGCGATGACACTAGGTGTTAATTCAGTTAACGGCATTACTTTTACCAACGCAGATACAAAGCCATTTTATCAAGCAGCACGTAAAAAAGCCATTACTGAAGCCATTGAAAAAGCGCAAACGATAGCGCAAGCAGCCGATTTAAAATTAGGAAAAATTATTGAAATCAATGAAAAGGATGATTACTATCACCCAACACCACGTCTCATGAGTAGAGCAGCAGATGTAAGCTACGCAAATACAAATTTTGCAGGTGGTGAATTAAATTATAACGTGAGCGTCACTGTAGTCTTTGCGATCGATTAAGTCACAAACAAGTTGTATAAAAAATCATATTACTGGCCTTCACGTAGAAGACCAGTAATGTGATAAAGATAATCTTCCTCAGATAATAATTCGTCTTCGTAAATCTCTATTTGTCCGCGTGCAGAAATATGCGCTGTATGTACCGTCTGACAATCCCCTGATACCAATGGATGCCACCAATGAAGATCTTTTCCCTCATAAATTAATCTATAAGCACAACTTTCTGGGAGCCAACGCACTGTTTTAACTGTCGTAATATCTAGCGATATACAATCTGGTACAATTGATTTACGATGAGCATAATCTCGACACCTGCAGGTTTCCCCATCTAAAAGACGACAAGCAATACTGGTTGCATAAAGGTCACCCGTATCATCGTCCTCAACTTTATGGAGACAACAACAGCCACAGCCATCACAAAGGCTCTCCCACTCAGAAATGGAAATCTCTTCTAATTTTTTTACTTTCCAAAAGGGAAGTTCTCCACTCATAAACTCAGACACACCTTTTTTAATTAAGACGATCTATAAAAAATGAAACGTTTAATTTCTATAATTTTATCTATTTCTGTCTCTTAAAAAGATTCAACTTAATGTATACTTTAAACCATGTTCTTAAAAGCTATCTGAATAAAAAGAGAATATTCAAAAATAGCGCATATAAATGAACATAACCTATTGAAACATCTCTTTGTAAACTTAACGAAGAATAAAATGCGTCACCTAAAATGATAGAAAAATTCCGCAAAGAATATACATTTTTCATCAAAAAGTCCGTATGTTGCAATATAAGTTTATTCCTAATAGATCTCATTTCTTAAAAACGAGCCGCGCTATACGCAAGGTAATGTTTTTATCGTTCATTTCTTGAAAGCCCCCCTACTCTCTACTCCATAACCACCCTTTGCCCTATATCTATTCTTTTGAGACAGAGAAGTATAAAGCCCCAAAACTAAGAAAAACATTAAACATCGAAAACTTTCTAGATTGTTCAAATTCTTCCTATGTTTTTCTCAAGAAAGCATCCAAGTACAACATGAAGCACCTCCCCCCTTCATTAGGAAGAAAGAGGGAGTTATTAAAATGCACACGAATTCTTTTATTTAAGAATCGAGAAAACTGCGCAATTTTCGTGAACGGCTAGGATGTTTTAATTTACGAAGTGCCTTTGCTTCAATTTGACGAATACGCTCTCTTGTAACTGAGAACTGCTGTCCCACTTCTTCCAATGTGTGATCGGTATTCATCCCTATTCCAAAACGCATCCGCAAAACACGTTCTTCTCGTGGTGTTAATGAAGCAAGAACGCGTGTTGTCGTATCTCGCAGATTAGCTTGGATAGCTGCATCAATTGGTAATAACGCATTCCTATCCTCAATAAAATCACCCAAATGGGAATCATCTTCATCACCAACAGGCGTTTCGAGAGAAATAGGTTCTTTTGCAATTTTAAGAACTTTTCGTACTTTTTCTAACGGCATAGAAAGCTTGCTAGATAATTCTTCTGGTGTTGGTTCTCGTCCAATTTCATGGAGAATCTGACGCGAGGTACGAACGATTTTATTAATTGTTTCAATCATATGAACAGGAATACGAATTGTACGTGCCTGATCAGCAATTGAACGTGTAATAGCTTGACGAATCCACCATGTTGCATAAGTTGAAAATTTGTAGCCGCGCCGATATTCAAACTTATCCACAGCCTTCATCAAACCGATATTACCCTCTTGAATAAGATCAAGAAACTGCAAACCACGATTAGTGTATTTTTTTGCAATTGAAATGACAAGACGCAAATTAGATTCTACCATCTCTTTTTTTGCAATTGTTGATTCGCGTTCACCTTTCTGCACCTGCATAACAATCCGACGAAATTCACCAATCGAAATAGCCGTTTCTTGCGCAAGATTTTGTATCTCACTTCGCAGTTTTTGGATTTCTTTTGCTTCACGCACCGAAAACTCTTTCCAACCAGGTGTAGGCAAAGCAGCAATATAATTCATCCAATCTGCGTCCAATTCACGCCCTTGGTATTCTTTTAAAAAATCCTCATGGCCAATGCCATAGCTATTGGCAATCCGTTTCAGCTTACCTTCATTATGAATCAATCTCTTATTAATGTCATAAAGCTGTTCAACCAAAGCTTCGATACGATTTTGGTTTAAAGAAAGAGATTTTACTGCTTGAATCAACTCACCCTTTAATTGAATATATTTCTTCTTCTGAGAAGATGTAAGGGCCCCCTCTTTACGCTCTGCCAAACTGCTTTCAACATGCTGATCTTGTAATTTTCGTAATTTTACATAGGTTTGAGCAATAAAATCCAATGTTTCCATAACTTGAGGACAAAGTTCATTTTCCATTGCAGCAAGCGATAAGTTAACATCGTCCTCGTCCTCTTCATCATCGTCTTCAATGTTTCTCTCTCCTGCGCTCTCCCCCATATTACGTATACCAGAAGACATTTTTTCTTCTACGGTCTTATCAACTTCACTTCGCTCAATAACAGGAGCCTGCTTTGCTTCTGGACCAGCATAAGTCGTTTCAAGATCAATAATTTCACGAAGAAGAATACGCTGCTCTTTTAACTCGTCACGCCAGATAATAAGAGCCTGAAAAGTCAAAGGACTCTCACAAAGTCCTGCAATCATTGTCTCACGCCCTGCTTCAATACGCTTAGCAATGGCAATTTCGCCTTCCCGCGAAAGAAGCTCAACAGCTCCCATCTCACGCAAATACATACGCACCGGATCATCCGTACGATCTGTTACTTCGCGTTTATTCGTTGTCGTTGCAATTGCGTGGCTAGAGGCTTCTACTAAATCACCCCCCTCTACCGTAACTTCTTCTTCATAATTTTCAGACTCGACTTCATCCTCATCATCCACAACATTAACCCCCATCTCAGAGAACATCGCCAAGATATCTTCAATTTGTTCGGATGTAACCTCGTCAGAAGGAAGAACTGCATTGAGTTCATCCATTGTTACGTAACCATTTTTTTTGGCAAGTTTAATCATTTTCTTGATGGCATCATCAGAAAAATCAAGAAGAGGACTATCCAAACTCGCTTGGTTTGTTACTTCTGCATTATCTTTCTGTTTAACCTTTGTTGCCATACCATAACTCCACTCGATCACTTCACAGTTTCCATGTGACCAGTTTTTTTGTTCTCACTAAAATCTACCAATAGTTACTCATATATACTTCCTGTTAAGAGATTACCATTGGAAAGAATACATTCTGTATACGCCCTGACATCCAGACAAACTTGACATCCAGACAAAAACGCGGGAAAACTCCAGAAGTTTCCCCGACACCTCTCAGCCCTTCTGAGATAATCTCTGCACCCTATCGTAAGAACCAATTTCCCGCTTTTCCTAAAATTTACCCGCTTTTCCTAAAATTTACCCGCTTTTCCTAAAATTTAATTGTCATCTTTATAAAAATGTCACTCCACATAAACTTCCTCATCTAAAATTTAAGTGACTGATTCGCATTAAAAAAGCGAATCATTTTATCGTATCTTGTGTATTCCCGTCTATTTTTTCATCCAACCAACTTCCAAATCCTTCAATTAACGCTTCTGTTGCCTGCATCTGCTCCAGCTCATTTTTTACCTCACGAAGCAGATCAAAAACCTCACTCTTAGGATTTTCTACAAGTTGCTCTTCAATATCCTGTAACCTCTTATGTAGGTGGTGTTCTTGAAGATGCAAGTAGACAGCTTGTTTTAATATAGCACGCGCATCTTCTATAGGGGCTCCACCAAGAATAATACGCATACCAATATTTTGCACAAGATGTTTCATACGCTCTAACAGAGCCTTTTGCCCTCTTTTTTCTAAGAACGCAACCATCGTCTCTTTATCATGAAGCTGTTGGTCCCCAAGAATTTCCAACATAGCTTGATGAACAATTATCAATTGAGTATTTTTTAATTCTAACTCAGAAAGAATTTCAAAATTTTCATACCACAACTCAGGATAGTAAGCTAAAGTGAGTAAAATCACTGCTTCACGCAAAGGGATAGATTGCGAAGAATTTCGTACTATTTCAGAATTTGCTAACAGAGAAAAGGTTTGATCTTTAAAGGTCCTATTTGGTGAAGATTGACCATATCGCCCTTCCCCCTTTTGTTTTGAAAAAGAGGGACGAAAAAAATCAAAAAGGCGTTTTTTTACATCTTGCAAATAATAACGACGGACATCTTCATCCTTAATCGTAAAAATTTGTTGTTTTAGTTGTTTTTCTAGCGCTGCTCGTGCCTCTGGAATTTCAAAATGCTTTCCATAGGTAGCACGCCACCATAAAAGCTCACTCAAAGGAATAGCTTTTTGCAAAAAAGAAGAAAAAAGCTGAGCTCCACCAGCACAAACAATTTCATCAGGATCTTTCCCTTGTGGCAACAAAACAAAGCGTACACAAACCCCAGCCTTTAAAAGAGGCAACACACGATCAGCAACACGAAAAGCAGCTTTTAAACCAGCATCATCACCATCAAAACACAAAATAGGTTCCTTCCCCATCTGCCATAAAAGCTCAATTTGCGCTTCCGTTAATGCTGTCCCTAAGGGTGCTACAACTCCTTCAAAACCAGCTTTAGTCAATGCAATGACATCCATATACCCCTCAACAACAAGGAGTGAATGAATTTTTTCATCGCCAACAAAGCGACTATTTTTGCGAGCTGCTGCCGCGTTATAAAGTATATTTCCTTTATGAAACAGCACTGTTTCAGGGCTATTGAGATATTTTGCTCGTGTCTCTTTCTCTAATGCACGCCCTCCGAAAGCCACCACACGTCCACGCAAATCTTCGATAGGAAACATAATGCGATTTCTAAATCGGTCATAAGAATCCGCGCTCTCCTCATGCACTGAGAGAAGCCCACATTCTTCCATTTGCTTTATTGAAATGCCCCGTGTACCTAAAGCTTCTTTCAAAGCCGTACGCCTTACCGGTGCAAAACCAATGCGGAAACGCTCTACAAGCTCTGGTGTAACACCACGTGCATCCAGATAACGACGTGCTTGTATACCTCCTTTATCGCGTAAATTATATTGAAAAAAATCTGTGGCAATTTTCATCACATCATAAAGGTCAGCTTTTTCCAGTTGACGTTTATGACTTTGTGAATCCAAAATAGGGAGTTTCATTCCCGCAAAATCAGCCAAACGCTCTACACTTTCTGAAAAGTGCAATCCATCAAGCTCACACAAAAAGGTAAAAATATCTCCACTTACACCACAACCAAAACAATAATAGCGCCCTTTATGATCATCACAATGAAAACTTGGCGTTTTTTCACCATGAAATGGACAACAACACCAAAAGTCTCCCCGTGAAGGCTTACTTTTTCGAGGATCAAAATCCACCCGTTGACCAATCACTGTTGAAATTGGGAGTCTCGTACGCAGTTCATTAAGGAAATCGGGCGGAAAACGCATTATCTCTCACAGAGTTTGAAAATTCTTTTTTGCATATTTAACGACTTTAGAGCATAATTCCAATACTTCCTCTTAAGCAGTTGTAAAATTTTAAACCCTCAACTGCATATATTTTTAGAAATGGAGAATAAAAAGTGATCGAATTTATTGCTCAATATCCTTGGTTAGAGGCTATTTCTTGGCTTGTTATTCTTACCATAGCTGCCCTTTTAGTGAACTTTCTAGGACGAAAATTACTTATTCACGGAGCAAAAAAACTCTCTTCTTTTCTCCCCCAAAATACAACGATCGATATTAATAATGCTATTCAATACATAGCGGATATCATTTCAGCTTTTATTCTTTCAATTGGTGTTAATTTTATCTCAACATTGCCCGATGCATTTAGCACTGTCATCAGTAATGTTGCCAACGCCTTCATTATCTTCTTTGTCGTCCTGACAATTTCTTCCTGTCTCAATGTCATTAACATCCTTTACGAACAACGACCAACAGCACGACTAAAACCAATAAAAGGTTATATTCAAATTGCTAAAATTGCACTTTTTGCTGTTGCAACAATTTTAATGGTCGCTACATTGATTGACCGCTCCCCTCTTATTCTCTTCTCTGGTCTTGGTGCAATGGCCGCGGTTCTCATGTTAATTTTTCAAGATACGCTTCTCTCTCTCGTTGCCGGTATTCAAATTTCATCTACTGATATGGTTCGCGTTGGTGATTGGATTGAAATCCCCAATCTCGGTGCCGATGGTGATGTTATTGAAATTGCCTTGCATACTGTTAAAGTTCAAAATTTCGACAACACCATCACCTCAGTTCCTATCCGTAAACTTGTGACCGACCCTTTTAAAAATTGGCGTGGAATGCAAGAATCGGGTGGAAGACGCATCAAACGCTCCCTTTTTATTGATCAATCAAGTATCCATTTTCTCACAAAAGAAGAGCAAAAATATCTTTCCCGATTTAATTTATTAGAAAATTATTTCACGCAAAAAGTAGCAGAAATCGAACAATGGAACGCTCAATTAGATAAAAATCATGATGTCTTAGCCAATACGCGCCGTTTAACCAACATTGGAACTTTTCGTGCTTATGTTTTTGCTTATCTACAACAGCATCTAAACATCAACCCTAATATGACCTATATGGCACGACAATTACCTCCTACAGAAAATGGTTTACCCTTAGAAATCTATTGCTTTACGAACACCACCGTTTGGATCGACTATGAACAAATTCAAGGTGATATCTTTGATCACCTTTATTCCATTCTACCCTGTTTCGGTCTAAAGGTTTTTCAAAATCCAAGCGGTTATGATTTTAATCAAGTATTAAAAGCAAAAGTGAAATAAAAACAATAAACTTCAATTTATTAATTTGAGGCAACCACATTCACAACAACAAAGAAAGAATAAAGTATCATGAATGGTTCATTGGTACTCCTTCATCTTGCCGGCGCTATTTCTTTACTTCTCTGGGCCACACGCATGGTGCGCACAGGAGTTGAACGCGCCTATGGTGACAGACTTAAATATAAAATGTGCCACGTCGTTTCAAAACCATTGTTTGCCGTAAGTTTTGGGCTTTTTACAGCAATGATTTTACAAAGCTCTACAGCAATAACACTCCTCGTTGGCTCTTTCGTTGAATCTGGTTTTGTCTCTGGAGTAGCAGGACTTATGGCTGTACGTGGAGGAGAATTAGGATCAGCAATCGTTGTAAAAATTCTCACCTATGACCTCACTCTTGTTGTACCCTTGTGTCTTTTAATTGGCACTTGTATCTTCATGACAACAGAAAAACGTGAATGGCGTCAAATAGGACGTATTGTCATCGGTATTGGTCTTTTGATTTTATCTTTAGAGATGATAAGTACCGCGACAGAACCTTTACGTGAAAGCGAAATTTTACCTAGCATCATTCGTTATCTTTCAACCGATCCTATTTCCACTTTTTTGTTGGCTGCTGGCTTAACCTACCTCTTACATTCATCCATTGCAGGAATCATTTTGCTGGTCAATTTTGCCAACTACGATCTTATCCATACGCAACTCTGTGTTGTCATGGTTCTTGGTGTCAACTTTGGCTCTTCTCTTATAGCACCACTTTTAACGCGCAACGCCTCTCCTAATACCCGCCTCGTTCCCTTAGGAAATTTACTCATGCGTGGGGCAGGGTCAATCCTTATACTTATCTTATTTCTCTCCTTTCACCCTCCCATCACATGGCTTGGCAATAACGCCCCTACTCAAGTGATCAACGCCCATATCATTTTTAATGTTTTCATTCTCCTTGCTGGAATACCTCTTTCAAAATGGGTTTTAAAATTAACCACTCAGATCGTGAATATAAGTGCAAAAAAAATGCAAGCCGACAAAACACTCAATTTATCCGATCAAACAGCTCTTGATGACAGTGTTCTTGATCGCCCAACTCTCGCCCTCTCGAATGTCATGCGTGAAGTCATTCATATTTGTGATCTTGTAGACATCATGCTAGAAAAAATTATGGGACTTTATGAAAAGCCTGATCCCAATATTATTCGTGAACTCAACCAACTCAACACCATATTGGACAAAAAACATATCGCCATCAAACTTTATCTTGCCCGATTAGCGGGACAAAAATTATCTGACGAAGAAGCTCTTCAAACGCAAGAACTTCTAGGCGCCTGTATAAAATTAGACCAAGCAGGGGATATCATTATTCATAATATGTTGATGCTGGTTAAAAAGAAACAACAAAAAGGTTTACAGTTCAGCAGCGAGGGCTGGAATGACCTCCTTCGTTTCCACGCCATTGTACTAGCCAACGCGCATATAGCATTTAACGTTCTCGTCTCACGTGATACACACACTGCACACCTATTGGTACAAAAAAAAGATCAGCTACGAAACTTAGAAAAAGAGATGAGTTTAAAACATTTTAAACGTCTGCGTGAAGGGGATCTCAAAAATGTAGAATCATCCAGTCTTCATCTCGACACTGTGCGCGACCTTAAACAAATCAACTCTCTTTTGACCTCAATGATCTACCCCATTTTAGAAGAACAGGGACTTCTTCAAAGTTCTCGTCTACGCAACCCTGCTGAAGAACAAGCAGAAAAAACTTAAACTTTTCAAATAACTTGAATAAAACACACATCACATCGATTATTCAATTTTGAATATGGTCAAGATATTGATCTAATCAATAATGTCTTATTATTCGACAATTTAAATGAGCTTTCTTCATCGTAAGTTTCTTTCATTTAAAATCTATTCATGATGATTTGCTCAAAGTCATTTGCTTGCACATTACAAACAAAGCAGCATGTAGAATAGAACTCTTGAAGAAAGATGTAAAAATGCCTAACCATCTCAAAGCCAAGACTGTTAAACACATAAAGAGTAGGTCAAGAGTATGATAGTTCCAACCTAAACCCGCCTTGTAAAAAGGGAACCGCTTCACAGTAGCAGCGAAACAGAAATACTCTATAAGAAATACAAAACCCCACAAAAATGCAACATTTATATCAAGATTGGTAGAGGTTCAACCTATACAGCCATGCTATAACGTATCAACGAAACAGTTTTCATTTCAAACATCATTGATATCAATTGGCAAGCTCCAAACTTTTAAATATCCATTTTACTTATTGCTTTAATCACAATTGTTTTTTTAATTTAAGAGAGAGATTTAAAAAGCTTATAAATACACTTTATGAGTTCTTAGAACATTTCTACTAATATTTTCTTCTTTTATTCATATTTATCAATTAATTAATTTATTTATAAATTAAAATATGTTGTATATTTATACTTATTAAGTATTATTATGATATAAATGTGAATGTTATTTTTATATAAAGGAAAGTAATAAGTAAAATATCTAAAAGAAATATCCTTTCCACTGGTTAAAAAAGGAATAAACCTTGATTTTTACAAAGTTTACTCTAGTTACAATTTAAATTCAGGCAAAGGAGGGTATCATGGAAAATGCAAACATCGGTTGGATTGCTGCTATTATTATCGGCGGGATTGCAGGTTGGGCAGCACAGTATATTATGAAAAGCCAAACAGGAATATTGTTAAATATTATCTTAGGGATTATTGGCGCTGCGCTAGCAAGCTTTCTTTTTAGTCTTTTAGGTGTAAGTTTTGCTGGTTGGCTTGGCTATCTTATTTCAGGTTTTATAGGAGCCTGTATTCTTATATGGATAGGACAAAAAATTCGATCATAGAGTATTTATTTTTTACACCTTTTGGGATTCAATACAAAACTAGGAAACAACGAGCAGAGTTTAAAATATTCCCCTGTAACTTGTTGTTACCAATTTTGATATGATGGTGAGATGCTTAAGCTGTGATTTTAGGCATACACCATCACCGTATTATAAAACCAAATGCAGTAAAGAACTTTATAACGCACCATTTCATACCTATATAAACTTACGCATATCAGAGGAGAGATATGTTGCGTTATTTTAACAAAATACGAACTGATTTTTGTACCACGTGCGCAAATCCAGCATATCTCACTGTAATAACAATTCATAAGGTTACAAAAATCACTAACGATGATTAAAGATTTTACCGTATAATGCTTAACACCTATACACTCTATCAACAATACCCTTTTTACCGAAAAACTCGAAGCGCTTTTTTACATTCTTAAGAAATAAAGAGAGACGGCAAGAATAAAATGATAAATATTTTTTTCTAATCTATGAAAGAAAATAGTATCTAAAATAAATATAAAAATTAAATTATAATGTGTTTTTTTTAAATTTATTTTTAATAATAAAAATATATAAGTAAAAATTAATAATATTAATGCAAATTTATTATAAAATTAATAAACATTATGTGATGTAATATTTCAAAATTTTAATAATATAATATATTTTAGAGTTTGCAAAAATATATGCATTAATATAAACTTCTTTATTATAAAGAATACGATCTCCTTTACATCTCAATTCAAAAGATTTGAATATCTCTTCACTTTCTAAAGTATAAAATAAAGTTTTGTTCCTCTTAAAATTTCCTCTTTATATCATCTTGCATAGATGAATTTTTAGCTCTTCTTTATATGCGTTACAAACGAATTTTAAAGCACGAAACATTTTTCCCATTGCTCTCATGCGATAAAGAAATTTCCGTAACGCATTGTGAAAGCGCCTTGGATAAAACATAATACCTTATTTTGCTTTTTTAATGAAAATAATCCTATAATATATACTTCCCGCATATCTTCTTTTAAAGACCTTTGCAATCGACTTTCCCTTTGATATCTTCCTGTTAAAATCTTGCTGCTTTTATACTCCTTGTATTACAATAGAGCTATCTATTTAACCCAACATAACATATGGAATAAGACTTTAGCTGTGGAGTAAAACGATGTCTGATCTTGAAGATTCCATCTTACCGCCTCTAACGTGGTTCTCTGATCAAAATCCTCCAATACCAGAAAACGTTCGCGATTGGCTCATGGAATCGGGCTCGATGACGCTTCGATTAAAGAAATATTGTACCTGCCTCCAAGTTCAACCACAACGCGAATGTTTTATTACGCAAGATAAATTAACAGAAGAAGCAGAGCATCTCCCCGAAAGTGCGCGTTATTGGCTACGCGAAATCATATTAATGGGAGATAATAAACCTTGGCTCCTTGGACGCACTGTAATTCCACAAGAAACCCTCCTACACAATCAAGCCTTGATGCATTTGGGAACTGTACCTCTAGGACATTATTTATTTAACAATGACAAATTAACCCGCGATTACATTCATATTGGTCAACAAGGTGCGCTATGGGCACGCCGTTCCCGTTTGCGGTTAACGGGTAAGCCATTGTTGCTAACTGAACTATTTTTAACAGATTCACCACTGTATCCCCACAAATAGAGGTTACTCATTTTATTCTGCATAACTTATAGATTTCATATAGCTTATAAGGGATTTAATCAGAGAAAAGAATTTCAAAATTATCTCAAGAACACATTAAAAACAAAGATTTCTTTTCAAAATATCCTTTTATTTCATCAACTCAGCTTAAAAAATCTCTTCCCTAGAAAAAACGTTCTAAAATTCTGATTTTCTTATCATTAAAACCAGCACTTGAATTAAAAAGATACACACCATATTGATAAAACCATCTATATTTAAATTTCTTGCTGAATAATCACTACTCTAAAATACGGTAACTCTTTATCAAACAAATGCTTTGAAACAGCAAAAAAGACAATAATACACTCGCCAAAATTGGAAATCTGTATCAATTAACTTAATCATCCTGTTTAAAAATTTTTAACAGTGCGAATAATAGATTTTTTTTAAAAAGTAAAAACTCTATAACCTTTTTGTTTTTTAATGGTCTAACAGCTTTGAAGAACAGAAAAATATAATACTTAAAAGAATGTTTATTGCTCTATAAGAGCCAAAAAAATTTCGTTGATATCAAAAAAATATTTTTTTGATAATAGTATGTATATAAAAAATAAATGATATTTATCAACATCCTACTGACTTACAAAGGCGACGCACAATAAAAAATATTTTCCAATCCCCTTGAATTAACAAGATCTATTGCAATTTTTGACGAAGACTATTGCACACTTTAGAAAAATTCATTTGCCCCGCATACCGTTCCTTAAGCCATGCCATCACCTTACCGATATCGCGTAATTTTTCTGCCTTTGTTTGTGCCAAAGCTTCACAAAGAACCTGTTCTATTTCCATCTCCTTAAGTTGATAGGGAAGAAATTCACGAATAACTTCTATTTCTGCTTGTCCTCTCTCTGCCAATTCCAAGCAACCAGACTCTTTATAGGCTCGCATCAATTCTTCACGCTGTTTAAGCATTTTAGTGAAAACAGACTGTATCTGCTGATCATCCACTTCTAGCTTCCCTTCATCATAATAAAGAATATCACGATCCCTAACTGCAGCATTCATTAAACGAAGTGTAGCAAGACGCGCACTATCTTGCGCTTTCAAAGCAGCCCTAAGAGCCCCATCAATCTGGTTACGCAACATAAATTTATCCAATTTTTGTTCAAGAAGAAGATGCCTTTTAACCAATCTTTATCCATCTTGCAATGGAGAATAAAAAAATAATTAAGGACTCGATCTTCGAAAAGCTAAAACAAGACTTTACCTCTTCATGGAATGTACTTATACTGCCTATTTCAAGCGAAACGTTACCAGAATAATATACACAGCATCCGCTAAAGGTATGATTTTTGTGTAAAGTTGATCATTATACCTTTCAGAGAATAAATTGTGGATACATACTATGATACAAGCGACTTCACCCAGCCACCCTTGGAGTATCAAAAAACCGACAGCCCTCTTAGTCTTAGCAGATGGAACCGTTATTGAAGGCAAAGGAGCAGGTGCTACAGGTATAGCTGAAGCTGAAGTGTGTTTTAACACCGCCATCACAGGCTATGAAGAAATCCTCACAGACCCGTCATACACACAACAAATCGTTAATTTTACTTTTCCTCATATAGGAAATGTAGGGGCAAATAGCGAAGATATTGAAGATCTCTCTCCTCTCAATTGTCATGGTGCTGTTGGCGCTATTTTCAAAGCAGACATTACACATCCCTCAAATTATCGATCCAATGAAAATCTTCATCAATGGCTTAAAACGCGTAAAATTATTGCACTTTGTGGTATTGATACACGTGCACTCACAATTCTTATTCGTGAAAAAGGTGCACAAAATGCTGTCATTGCACACGATGCTAATGGAAACTTTGATATTCCTTCTTTAAAGAAACGTGCGCAAAAATGGCAAGGTCTCGTCAATCTTGACCTTACGAAAGACGTGACATCTCAATCATCAATGCAATGGAATGAAAAACCATGGAGTTGGAATAAAGGATACGGTACAAACAATGTGCACAATCTTCATATCATTGCAATTGACTACGGTATTAAACGTAATATTCTTCGCCTTATGGCAACACAAAAAGCCCGCATTACTGTTGTGCCTGCCCACACAACTGCAAAAGAAATTCTAGCAATGAACCCTGATGGCGTTTTTCTTTCTAATGGACCAGGAGACCCCGCAGCTACAGCTCAATATGCCATTCCAACGATTAAAACATTAATTGATCATAATTTACCAATTTTTGGAATATGTCTTGGTCATCAACTTCTCGCTCTTACGGTTGGTGCAAAAACCGTGAAAATGCACCAAGGACATCATGGTGCCAACCACCCAGTTAAAGACCTTAACACTGGAAAAGTTGAGATTGTATCGATGAATCACGGTTTTGCCGTAGATTCTTCCTCTTTACCACAACATGTTCAAGAAACACATATTTCTCTCTTTGATGGTTCAAACTGTGGTATTCGAATCATTGGAAAACCTGTTTTTTCTGTTCAATATCACCCCGAAGCTTCTCCTGGACCACAAGATAGCCACTACCTCTTTCAGCATTTTTGTGATCTCATTATGAATTATAAAAAAATATCTTAAAATAAAAAGCCTCACCTTTTAACTTCTCTCCTTTAAATTATATCATCTTCCTACGCACAATTATATTATTTTTATACCTACAACTTATTGAAGTTGTATTATTATTTATCATTCTGAAACTAAAAAGAGCGCACTGAATAGCTTAAATTTTTCTCCTTCCTCTTCTCTTAAGGTCGTATCCATCAAAATCATTGGCTTCTCCCCCCAAGCAAGATAAGTGTATCGATAAAAACTATTTTTAAAAAAAGTAAAGTGTCTAACATTCAAAAAAGTGCCTAACCTTCAAATAAGCATTGGATTCACAATACAATTTTAAGCATTCTATTGTGCATGAGAAGCATAATTCCTCCTAAAGAATAAAAAAATTAAAGTGTGAGACAATGCAACAAATCTCTACTTTTTAAAAGATATTGCCGTAGATGGTTTTGAAAACTGTAAAGCCGAATAAAAAAGTAATAGCAAAACAGAAAACATCTTTTCAATTTTACAACTTTATATTCTTTCAAAATGAGGTTTTCTTTCGATTCCAGAAGTTATGCCAACAAATATAAGCAATATTTTACTTCCAATTTGCCATATAAAATTTGGAATTGTTCATACAATACTGATACATCTAACTCAGATACGTTTTAATCTTTGTTTTCAATATGCTGCTGCATTAGCACTGGATATTAATTTGCAAGCAATAGAAAAAATACGGACTCCCCCTCTACAAACAATATCACAAAATAAAAAAATTATTTTTACTAAATGAGAAGGATATATCAATATTTTATACAACACTTTGTGAAACAAATATCACAAAAACTTTCTGCCTATAAAATGATACATTTTGTTTATCTTGTGCATTCTTTAGCAAAATAGTACGTACCAGCCCCTCTCAACAAATTAACGTACCCGCAAGGCAAAAATAACTGTCGCAACGACAAGAAGAAAAAAGCCTCCAACAAAAGGAGCACCAGAAAAATAAAACAGTGCATTTTTATCTGTAAAACATTCAAAAAGAAACACATAAAAAACAGAACCAAATGTTAAACTCAACGAAATAACAGATGTCATCGCTCCTTGCAGTTCTCCTTGTACATTTGTCGGTACCTGCGCTGAAGCAATAGCACGTATAGGTGCATGAACAAGATATTCAAGCATTGTACACATACAAACCATATAAACCATCCACCCCTGCGTCGCGAATGTATAGCCCAGCATAGCAACAGAGGCAAACAAAAGCCCCACTATAACAATATGCCAATCACTCCATCGTTTAGAAAAATAAGGCAAAATGAGAGCGACTACAATAAATTGGCCTATCCCAAAAACACTATAGGAGAGTCCAATAGAAAAAGAACTCCAATCATAGCGTTCTTTTGCAATGAAAGCCCAAATGCTTAACCATACAGATTCCGCAAACCAATAAAGAAAAAAGACCAATAACACCCAAAGAACCATCGGATATTGTTTCAGGTGCCAAAAAGCACCTAAGGGATTTGCCCGCTTAATATCAAAAAAGCGCCTATTCCATAAAGAAAGGGTTTCTGGAAGCATAACCCAAGAAAAAATAAAATTAATGAGTGAAAAACCAACAGCAAAATAAAACGGAATACGCGGACCAAACTGACCTAAAAAACCACCAATAAAAGATCCTAAAATAAACCCCAATGCGGATGCAATGCCTAACAAACCAAAATTGCGTGTACGGGTTTTATCATCAGATATATCCGCAAGATAAGCTGTACAAGTTGCAAAACTAGCGCCACTTATCCCTGACAAAAGACGCCCGATAAATAACATAGAATAGCTCCATGCTATAGCACATATGAGATTATCAAGAGCAAAGCAAATAATAGAGAGAAGCAAAATAGGACGACGACCATAACGATCAGAGAGATTGCCAATAACAGGAGCAAACAAAAACTGCATCACTGAATAAGCTGCAAGTAATTTTCCTCTTTCTACAAAAGATGTACTGACCTCTTTTCCAGTTAATTGAGAAAAATATTCAGGCAAAACAGGACAAATGATCGCAATACAAAGAATATCTAACAATAAAGTGATGAACACTAAAATGAGCCCACGCTGAACAAATTTCGGATTGAGCATTTGGTCTTGCATAACATACACACTATTTTACGCATACAATGACTCCCCCGCTCTCTTTTAACTCCCTTTTCCTTTTAAAAGTATTCTATGCTGTATAATTTTCATATATGAAATAATAAAAAATTAAAAATTACAAAAAGAGTCAAGATAAAAATATAAAATTATTTTTTACTTGATATATCATTATCAAAATATAAAAAATATATTTTATATTAATTTAAAAAAATACTTATGAGAATAAATCATTAAACAATTACTCGTAAGACATAGAATGTCAAAATAATTTTATAATACATTATTACAACTTATCATACTGCTAATTTTTAAAACATCAACTCTATTAGATAAATCAATGCCATATAATAATTTAAATATTTAATAATCATCGTAAAATATATTAATACTGTAAAAACTGATTATATTTATTGAATCAATCAATATTATATGTTATTAATACATTAAAATCTAATAAGCATGAGAAAACAGTTCTTTTAGTACGTGTTGTCCGTGAATTGTTAAATTTAAAAATGGTGTGTAAAATGCAAAAAATATCCCTATTAATTCTCACTTTAATGCTAGTGATAGGACGTGATGTCCAAAATTCTTATTCACAAGAGGGGGGGATAGAAAATAAAATAGAAACACAACAAACAACCAGCGTAGAGCTAGATCCCTATACTTTAAATAAATTAAATGCTCTTCTCAAAAAGCGTTCAGAAATAAATGATCACGAAAAAGGAGCCGTGATTGACTTTCTTTCTGAAGCTTTTTTAGGAACACCTTACAAAGCTAATATGTTACATGGCTCAGAAAATACACCAGAAAAACTGATTATTGATTTTAGAAGCTTAGATAACTTCACTTGTATGGATTATGTTGAAGCATTGCGCAAATCAACATCCCAAACAGAATTCATAAATAACGTCATAAAAACGCGTTATATTAACGGTAATGTTGATTTTTTAAATCGGAAACATTTTTTTACGGATTGGGCTTATAGAGAATATAAACTCGCCACTGATATTACCGCTGAAATAAGTCCCCATGCGGTAAAAATAGAAAAATATCTCAACAAAAAAGCTGATGGTGAAAGCTATCTTCCTGGACTTCCAGTTGTGAAACGCACAATAACGTATATTCCAAGTAACTTTATTAATGAAGAGGTTATAAGCCGTTTAAAATCAGGGGATTTCATTGGTATTTATGCAAAACTTGCTGGATTGGATGTAACACATGTGAGTTTCTTTATCATGACAGATAAAGGGCCGATGTTACGACATGCTCCTTCACACAAAGAAAATGAAAAAGTCGTCGATACCCCTTTTATGGATTATGTTGCAAAAACACCAGGAATCGTCGTTTTAAGAGCCCTTGAATAACATCATAGCGATATGAAATAGCTTTTCTATTCTTAATAGATATACTGAAGCTATTCAGATAAACGTCTAACTTTGTATAATCTACACGGATAAAATCATATTTGAAGAATGGCGGTTATAATTACCTTTACTGACTGAAGGCTGAAAGCAAGCAAAACTCTGTTATTTCTTGTATCATACTTTCTTTTCATATGCTCGAGCTAAGAATTATCTATAGACCACCGCCATTCTAATCTTTATGAATATAAAAAATATTTTTTTGCAAGCATAAGTAAAATAAGGTATGTTATGATTATTGTCTCACAAAGTATTTTATATAAAATTTATAATTAAGCTCTATTTCCTCTCGCCCTCAAAACCAAGAGATCTATTCTTGACAGCCCCGTAAACAATACATCTTCTTAAGCCAATTTCAGCGGATAACCATTTCATGTAATTCAATTAAACGCCACCAGCAAGCCTTACTGCTCGGCATTGACCGCGCACTCAAAAAATGCTTAAGAGATCAAATTTTATAGGTCTTATCTCACCACACCTTAAATGACAGTGTACGAAATAAATCTTGCCTTAAGAGACTCTGTTTAATCTTCCCCTTTATTGATGCAAAAATACAATCAACAAAAGAGCATCATCGTATTTTCAAGAGATATGAGTTGCCACACCGTAAAAAATTAATGTTCGTAACATGACAACCCATTTGAAAAAATCTTTTTATATAAAAGGGATCACCGTTGTACCAGGAGGCAATTTTGCCTCATCTTCAGGCTCGACATGAATAGAAATACGCACATTATCAAATTCTTTTTGAAGAACAGCTTCGATTTTATCACAAATTTTATGTGCTTCTCCTACCTGCATTATAGCAGGCACAACCAAATGAAACTCTATAAAAGTAACCCTCCCAGCAACACGCGTCCGCAAATCATGGACCTCAAGCGCACCCGATGCATTTGCAGAAATCAGCTCACGAATCCGCATGCTTTCATTCAATTCAACGCCAACATCCATTAATCCCTGAACAGCATTTCTAATCACCTTCCAGCCCTGTAAGAGAATATTAACGGCAACGATTATCGCTAAAATTGGATCTAAAGCTCCCCATCCTCCGACAAAACCGGCAATCAAACCAATTAAAATTGCAAGCGACGTAAAAACATCAGTTATAAAATGTACTCCATCAGCTTTAAGAGCCGGTGAGCGATGGAGTTTTCCCTGCCCAATAAGAACCATTCCCCACATACAGTTTATGACAGTTGCAATAAGATGAATAACAAGCCATATTCCAGGTTTCTGCAACAATTTAACGGTAGAAAGAGCTATCCATGCTTCTCTTAAAATAACAATTGCCGCAATAATAATGAGTACCCCTTCAAGAATTGCGGAAAAATATTCCGCTTTATGATGCCCAAAGGGATGATCATGATCTGCTGGCTTCATACTCACTTTAACAGCCCACCATGCTGCCAATGACGCAAGAATATTAACGATTGATTCCAATGCATCAGAATAAAGTGCAACCGAATCTGTGATGTGATATGCCCAATATTTCAAAGCAAAAACAATACACGCAATAAAAATAGAGTATAAAGTTAAGCTTTGTATATTGATTTTTACATCCATGAACCTCATCCTTTTCTTCACGAAATAGGGAATTAATATTTTCAACCATATCATTATACTTTTGGCATAACGACGATCTTTCCTCAATATTACAGAAGCTTCATCATACAATAAACGCCTCAGCTCACCATTATTATCGTAAAAACTGCTCAGTTACACGAACAGCACCAATAAATAAAGAAGAGAGAAAATAATAGAAAAAAGAGCTTTCCCAAGAGCAATCAAACACATAACCTTCATTATTAATCGTTTTCTGAATAACTTAAAGCCATCTCACTTCTCATAAACGAAAAACTTGTTTTTGCTCAAATCTATCATGATCATGCATTATTTTTCAGTCTTATGATGTGCATTATAACCCATCTATAAGCCATCTTTGCACCTTAGAAAAAATATCTTAGCACTCTACGGTAACTTTACAGGTCAACAGGATTTTAAAATATGATTTACTGAAAAATTTAGATATAAAAAGAAGAACAATGATTACCCTCAAAAAAAAAGAATCTGGGCATTGGGGACCCAGATTCTTTTCCCTTAAAAACTAAGGGCATACAGAACTTGGGAAATAGCGGGGACCCAAGACACTGCACCCGATACGAGAAAAAATATATGATTCCGTATCAGTATTTTTACATTATACCTATGGTTGCATATTGTCAATACAAATTCTACCATAAGTTTTAAAAAATATTTTTTTATCTCTTCTTTTTAAATAAAACAAATTCTAACATCTGGAAATCATAAGAAAAAAGCACTAAAAATCTCGCATGCATTTGAATATCATAACAATCAATGAAACAGATGATCCACGCCTAAAAGCCTATCATAATATCCGTGAAAAAGATCTTGTTGGACGGCAACATCAATTTATTGCTGAAGGCAAAGTAACATTGTCCGCATTACTACATTCGAAAGAGTTTTCTGCCATCTCACTGCTCATCGTAGCAAACCGTCTCTCTGGACTTCTACCGCTTTTAGAAAAAACACAGCCCCTATGTCCCATTTATTGCGTTCCACAAAAAGTTATGGATAATATCACCGGCTTCCATGTTCATCGTGGTGTTCTGGGTATTGGTAAACGCAAAATACTGCCATCCTTACAAAGTTTTTTACAATATCTTCCAGAAAAAGCTTTGATTCTTGTTTTATGTGGTATCTCAAATCACGATAATATGGGATCAATTTTTCGTAATGCAGCAGCCTTTGCCAGTAATGGCATTATTGTCGACAAAACCTCATGCGATCCACTTTATCGCAAATCAATAAGAGTTTCTGCCGGCGCTGCTTTAAAAGTACCCTATACGTAAAACGCTGATATAGATGACATTATAGCTGCTCTAAACGATGAAAACTTTCATCTTTATGCACTCTCCCCTTCTGCCTCACACACTCTCAAACAAGCCAACAAAAGCAAAAGAATAGCACTTATTTTTGGAACAGAAGGCGATGGCTTACCACTCCACATACTAAAACAATCAAACACCTTACGTATTCCCATGACTGACGGTTTTGACAGCCTTAATGTTGCCACAGCCTCAGGTATTGCACTTGCTCATTTTACCAACTTTGACCACTAAAGATGATAACACTTCAAGTTATAGAACATACCTAATGTTGTATGTTATCTACCAGTCTCCAATAATATTGCCGTTCCCTAGCCTTTGAAAGCATTGATAAAAAACATTTTTACATTTTTTTCATCACTTTCCACACCCTAACCCCGCTTATGACGTGCAGAAGATATAATTTTGATGGATTCAATCATAAAACAAACTTTCAATGAGAAAATCTTCCGGAAGTCTCTCATTCAAGTTTAAGATTAAAAAATATCATTATAAATCAATCTACTATGCTTTATAAAGCTGTTGTTTTTAGTTCTGAGGAAACAGGATCTTTTGTTTCGAGATTGCATAAAACGCGCTTCAACATCATTTCAGTATCAGCTGCACGTTCTGAATGTGTTACAAATCCTCCCCCAAGAATACGCGCCTCATGACCATTTCCATCATAAAGAACGCAAGCTTGCCCTGGTGCCACACCATTTTCACATTCCAATAAATCAACAGAAAAAATACCTTCTTTATAATGTAAGCGCGCAAGGTGAGGAGGACGCGTTGAACGCACCTTTACAGCCACCTCAATACCTTGAGAAGGGAAATTATCTAACGACTCATCACCAAGCCAATTCACATCACGTAAAAAAAGCTTATGCGTTTCTAACATTTCACGCGGTCCAACAATAACACGTGCATTTTCCACATCGAGATAAACTACATAAAGCGCTTCACCCGTTGACACCCCAATACCACGACGTTGACCAACCGTATAATTAACAATTCCCGAATGTTTACCTAAAATCTTTCCATCAATATGGACAATAACGCCAGGATTAGCTGCTTCTGGACGCAGTTTTGCGATAACATCTGAATATTTTCCTTGTGGAACAAAACAAATATCCTGACTATCATGCTTATTGGCAACCACAAAGCCCATTTCTGCTGCCATTTCACGAACGCGGGCTTTTGGAAGGTCACCAAGTGGAAAACGCAAATAATCAATCTGTTCTTGTGTCGTTGCAAAGAGAAAATAACTCTGATCACGATCATTATCGAGAGGACGAAAGAGTGCTCGATGCGCTCCGTTGGAACGCGAACGAATATAATGTCCCGTAGCCAAAGCATCCGCCCCCAATTCGCGTGCGGTTGCTAATAAATCAGCAAACTTAACCGTTTGATTACATGCAATACATGGTACTGGGGTCTCTCCATGAGCATAACTTTCTGCAAAAGGATCAATAACAGCTTCGCGAAAGCGCTTTTCATAATCAAGAACATAATGCGGTATTCCTAATGTTTCTGCAACGCGGCGTGCATCCTCAATATCTTGTCCTGCACAACACGCCCCCACCCGATGCGTTGCTTCCCCATGATCATAAAGCTGCAACGTAATGCCAATAACATTATACCCTTCCTTTTTCAAAAGACCTGCAACAACCGATGAATCAACCCCCCCCGACATTGCAACAACAATGCGAGAATCCTCAGGTTGTCCTGGTAAATCAAGACTGTTTAAAAACATGTATTCATTCTCTATTTAATGCTCTGTTTAATGGCTAGCCATATGTTGACATTCTGATGCACGCTCTTTAGCACTTTTACACGATTGATTGTCTTTATATTATTTTTTTATCCTTTCCACAACCATAGGCATTACTTTCTTAAAAGCTGCTGCAAACAAAAAAAGAATGATGGAAATAAGGCATAATGGTAATCGTTTAGGAGAAAACCTTTTTTCTCTTTTGAAAAATCCGGTAAAATATTGCAAGAATCTCTTCTACACACTTCAACTTGAGCTTCTTTTACATACCCAATCACTTTATTAATTTTTTCTTTCAGCGCTTTTAGCTCTTTTTTAAATTTCATGCTCTATAAACGAATCAAGTCCTTGACTAAAGGTAGAGGATACGAATGAGCAACTTGATAAAAACACAAATGAAATATGTTATTGGGCCAGATGGAAGTCCGCTTACAATTGCCGACCTACCGCCGCAAACAACACGGCGCTGGGTGATTCGTCGCAAAGCTGAAGTTGTTGCGGCTGTCAGAGGTGGATTGTTAAGTCTTGACGAAGCATGCCACCGTTATACTTTGACTGTAGAAGAATTTCTTTCATGGCAAAGTTTAATCGATGAACACGGTTTAGCGGGATTACGAACGACCAAGATTCAACACTATAGGCATTAAGTTGCCATTGATTAATAACATAAAGCAATCTATAAAACAGCCAAACTTGATAGAAGTTTGGCTGTTTTATACTATATCCAAAAGATAAACCTAAAAGAATGGATTTTTCAATAATTGCTTTTATCATCCAGCCATTAAATTAGCCAACCATTGAATTAGATTGAATCAAAATATCCTTATCATCCGCAGCAATCTTCTTTTCTCGTGCTTCCAAAAGCTGTGCACGTTGCAGCTCTGTATTAGCTTCATGGAGAGCAATTTCAGCATTTGTTTTTTGAAGTTCTAAATCACGAATTGAATTGATCAGATTATCACGTCTTTGCCGCGCTGCACGCGCAAAAGCAGAATAAGCAAAATGGTGAACATCATTGTTTCCAGATTTACGTTCTTCATGAGTAATCTGTGCTTCCAACTCTAACACCATTCGTTCAAATTCTGCGATCATCATCTCAAGCTGTGCAATTTCACGGCGCTTTCCACGCACTTGAAACATCCTCAATCGCACCATATTTTCTCGTGGCTTCATACTCACTACTCCTTGATTGCGCCAACTCAAAACTCGTATTCACACCCAATAAATATCTTTTAGTTATATATCTATCCGACAAAAACAGTCTCTTAACTTGAAATTATAATAATTTTTGCCTTGCATTAAAGCATCTGAAAATACAATCTGCTTTAAAGAGCAATAACTATTTCTTTAACTTTTCCCCCCATTATAAACTGAAGAGGTTTAAAGCTCAGTAAATAAACACTGAAATTGTAAAAAAGTAATTTATAAAGCTCTTTTACAAATTTTTTTAAGTTAAAGTTTATAGAAAAAGCCCTCCTTTTTTATTATGTTAAAAAATATAAGATTTTTCTAAAATAATTTTGTAGCCTCTTTCAAAAATAAAAATATTTTGTTAACCACTATCATGGATAGTGGGGAATTTAGTAGTGATTGTTACGCGTACTACTGAAATGTTCATAAACGCTTTTTTATAAGTGTTTGATTTAATGAATTGTTTTTATAACAGTGGTTTTGCTAACTGATATAAAATAGAAATGCTCCTTATGATTCGTGAAGGAGCAAAGTGAGGGATCTAAAATGCGCGTATTATTAATTGAAGATGATAGAGCAGTTACTCAAAGCATTGAGTTGATGTTAAAGTCGGCAAACTTTAATGTTTATATCACTGATCTGGGTGAAGAAGGTATCGATTTAGGAAAACTCTATGATTATGATATCATTTTGCTTGATCTGAATTTGCCTGACATGTCAGGGTATGATGTCTTGCGGACTCTAAGGTTGGCAAAAATAAAAACTCCTGTCCTAATCCTTTCTGGTATGAATGCCATTGAAGACAAGGTTCGTGGTTTTGGCTTTGGAGCAGACGACTATATGACGAAGCCTTTTCATAAGGATGAGCTCATTGCACGTATCCATGCAGTTGTTCGTCGTTCAAAAGGACATGCACAATCGGTTATTGTTACCGGGGATCTCACCGTTAACCTTGACACAAAAACTGTCGAAGTTGCAGGGCGCCCTGTTCACTTAACCGGTAAAGAATACCAAATGTTAGAGCTTCTCTCTTTACGCAAAGGTACCACCCTTACCAAGGAAATGTTTCTCAATCATCTCTATGGTGGAATGGATGAACCAGAACTAAAGATTATCGATGTTTTTATTTGTAAATTGCGGAAAAAATTGGAAGCAGTCTCTTCCAGTGTAAATTACATTGATACAGTTTGGGGACGTGGTTATGTATTACGTGATCCAGTTGAAGAGAACGTACGAAAAACCGCTTAAGCAGTGAACATGCACATTGTAAAATCTCGGAGTGTAGCGGGCCGAGATTTTTTCCCGGGATCTTTTCTCTATTAAAAGTAGAGAACTCGCGCACTAAAAATCTCATATAGAAAGCGCTTAAAGCTTAAGAAGTAACCACACCCAATTTACACATATAACCTTATCGCTCATAAGTTCAATCGAAGCCACTTTTCCCAACACAGCTTAAGCGCTTCTCTCTTATTCAAAGCTTTTTTACACTTTCTAAAACAATACAACCATCACTTTCATCAATATTTATTTTCATCTCTGTCATCTGAGCAAGTAACATTGTGTAATAAAATTGGATGACATGTGCATCAATAAGCTCTTCTTGAACTTCTCCACGAAATAACGCAAGAAAATGAGGGGGTATACGGAGAGTTCTACCGAAAACCTCAAATCGAAAAGAACGTTTATTTTCTTCTTGCAAAATCATAACAACAATTTCACCACCACGAGAAACTGTTGCGTTTGCAATCAATAATAAATTAAGCAAAAGTTTAACTTCATCTTTTTCTAACAATAAAGAAGAAGCTTGCCATTTTAACGTTGCTTTTTCTTCTTTCATATATTGTTGAGCAACCTGCTCTGCAGCCCGTGTATCTATTTGTCCTCCACTTGCACCAGCAAAACCAAAAGCCAATCGCGCAAATTGTAGACGTGCAGCAGCACTCGCAACGGATAAACGCACCAATTGTAAAGCATCTTCTTCAGCTCCTCCTTCATCATAAAGCTCCATTGCATTTTGAATAGCCCCCACAGGTGAAATCAAATCATGGCAAATACGACTACAAAGCAAAGCAGCAAGATCCATAGGCTTCAAAGAAATATCTAACGTCATAATGATTGAAAACTCCTAGATTCAAAAAAACAAAATTTATTTTAAAGAAAAACTCTTAACATCTGATGCATAATAGGAAACATTAACAATCATGCTAAAAAATTCAGAAATAAATTCAAGAATTTAAATAACCTTATATCTTATTTTTTATTTGAATAGAATGAAAATTCTAATATTATCTTTTTGTTTATCACTAATAAAAGGAGAAAACTCCATGGCTCTCTCTCTGCTCAAATACTGGTACAAAAATATTATATCTTTAATCTTCCTTTTATTCATCACCATAAACACTACACAAGCTCGACTAAAACCAATAGAGCAAAACGAACCTCATTATTCACTCCAAGAAATTATTGATTCTGGTCATATTTTTTTTGGAAAAACAGCCAGTGGTCTGGCTGTTGCAATTCAAAATATTTTTTCAAAATACGGTTATCCCAATGCCTATATTTTAGGAGAAGAAGCTTCTGGTGCCTTTTTTGCTGGATTAACCTATGGCGAAGGAATGGTTTTTACCAAAAGCTATGGTCAACATAAAGTTTTTTGGCAAGGTCCCTCAGTAGGATGGGATTTTGGCGGCCAAGGCTCCCGTTTAATGATCTTAGTTTACAATCTTAATGGCATAAATAATTTATGGAGACGCTATGGTGGTATTTCAGGTTCGGCCTATTTAATTGCAGGTGTTGGTTTTCATGTCCTAAAATACCATAATACCTTGTTAATCCCAATACGTACAGGAGTCGGCGCACGCCTTGGTATCAATATAGGATATTTAAAATTAACACATAGACCGACATGGAATCCGTTTTAAACGGTTTCTTATTTGAAAAGGGGTATTATGCTTATTCAATCATTTCTTTTTTTTATACTTGGAGTTGCTTTCACTTCCTGGTTACTGGTGCTTTTATCTCCTTTTATTTGGCGTAAAGCCGTTCATTTTGCGTATAAAGATGTTTGTGCGAAAATGCCATTATCACTCGCGGAAATAGAAGCAAATCACGATTTTCTTCGTGCACAACATGCTGTAGAATTAGCAAACAACCAACAAAAGTACGAATTTTTGCAAAAAAAATATGTCCAACAAAAAATACAACTGAGCCAAGTAACAGAACAATTTTATCGGCTATGCCTCCCCACAAAAGATACTCTCACCAAAGAAGCGATAGCAATCAAACAAAATATCGCCACACTACACACTTCCAAAGGAAAGACAAATGATGCGTGAAAAAGTCGCACACTATCAGCAACGCTTACAAAAAATCCAAACTCATGAGCTGGACACGACCGCTAACCACCAATTGCTAGAAGAACTCCGAGAAGAAACAAAAGAACTTGCAGCAACATTGGCAGCTCAAATAGCGCTACAAGAGGGGAATACATCACCCATCAACACATTGATTCAAAAATCCAAAAGCAAAAATGACCTAGCATCACGTATTCGCCAAAAAATAACTTTTCTCTCCAAAAGCCCTGTTAAATAAGTTATCTTTTAAAACACCTTAAATGAAGAGTAAAATCAACAAAGGTTCATTGTCACGTTCGTAACCCAAATCCTTTTTACTAAACGTGACTTTTTTGCTAAGCTAAAGGACAAAGTTTCTTAGCCCATACCGTTCTGTTAAAAAATATCTTCTTGTCTAGAAGCTTCACTTTCTAATCATATCACCGCTCTAAAGGACAACATTTCATAGGTACTAGAAAGGAAATAATACCAAAATATTGGCCACACACTTTAACAAAAAATACCTTCTAAGATGGATCACCAATAGAGCTTTGACCATAATTTTAAGGATAAAAACACGCTCTCAAGAGTGATAAAAATCTCTTATTTTTTTGATAATCATATCCTGATCCGTTTGTGTCAAGTAAGGATGCATTGGTAAACTTAAAACACACTCTCCTAAAGACTCTGAAACAGAAAGGGAATCTTTTACATAAGGGAAGTGTTTATAAGCTGGCTGTTGATGTAAAGGAGTTTTATAATAAATCATTGTAGGGACAGAATTTTTTTGTAAAAAATCTTTTAATTTATCCCGCTCTTTTACCTTAATCGTATATTGTGCATAAGCAGAACGAATATTTTCTCCTATTTCTGGAACTGTAACAATATCTCTTAAGCCATTGGAATAGCGTTGAGCAATTTCCACACGCTTTTCCATTTCATCTTCAAAAATCGCAAACTTTTCTAGTAAAATTGCAGCCTGAATGCTATCTAGGCGCGAATTCATACCAATACGTACATTGTCATATTGCGTTTCACCTTTACCATGAAACAAAATAGAGCGTAAAAGTTCTGCAAAATGATCATCATTGGTCATCATAGCGCCTCCATCGCCATAACATCCTAATGGTTTTGCAGGATAAAAACTTGTAGCAGCCACATCACCAAAAGCACCACACATAGTATTACCGCTTCTCCCCCCCATAGATTGAGCAGCATCTTCAATTACAAAAAGATTTTCCTTTGCAGCCACTTGAGCAATTTGCACATAGTCAGCAGAAAGTCCAAATAAATCAACGGCAATAATAGCTTTTGGCTTTAGACGTCCCTCTTTTTTTACCATTTCGATAGCGTGAGAAAGTTTTTCAACATCAATATTGAATGTATCAGGTAAAACATCAACAAAAACAGGTTTAGCCCCCACCAAAGCAACCACTTCAGCCGTTGCTGAAAATGTAAAACTAGGACAAAAAACAGCATCGCCTGGACCAATATTTTTAGCCATAAGAGGCATCTTCAAAGCATCTGTTCCATTAGCACATGCAATCACATGTTTAACGCCAAGATATTCTGCCAATTTCTCTTCAAATTCTGTTACTTTTGGCCCCAAAATATACTTACCACTAGCGACTACATGCGCAATTGCAGAATTAATTTTATCTTCAATACGCGCACGCTGCGCCCCAAGGTCGATGAATTGCATATTAACTCCATTGATCATCACAAGAATGCAAAAGCGCTACCTATCTCTTTTATCTATTATAATTGACATCAGCAGCTGTTAAAATCCGTAAAACCGCAATAGCATCATCACCATTTGTACGAGGTGATTGACGCGTTTCAATACAATGAAGGAAATGCCGTAATTCGCAAGTAAGCGGCAAATCTTCACAAACATCAATGTAATTCAGCTCATCCATGCTAAAAGCCCACTCTTGATTTTCTTTCCAAACGGCAAAATGGTGCATTGCCAATTTACGACTCCACGGTTCCATATCATCAAAAACGAGTATAGCCTTTGTTCCAACAACAATTAAACGCCTCTCACGATAAGAACTCAAGCGTGAAGTAAAAAGATGACTACGCACACCATTTGGAAAAATCATATGAATATGAGAAAAATCAGAAATCTGATCAACGACAGCAGCCCCCTCACCGCGAATTTCGGAAGGTTCACATCCTGTCAACGCCAAAATCATTGAAAGATCATGAGGGGCAAGATCCCATAAAGCATCACTGTGTGTGTGAAATTTTCCAAAGCCTAATCTATGAGAATAAATATATCGCACATCTCCCACATCTCCGTTTTTCACCAATTCACACATTTTTTCAAAAGCTGGATGAAAACGCAAAATATGGCCCACCATAAAAACTCGCTCATAGGCCTCAGCCTCCTGAACTTGGCGTTTAGCATCAGAAACATTCAAGGCTATTGGTTTTTCCACCAAAACATCTTTACCATTTTTAACAGCACGGAGCACATTTTGCGTATGCAATTGTGGCGGCAACGCTAATACCAGCGCATCAATATCTCGATGAGTAAAAAGATCATCTGGTGTAACAACCTCTACACCATACAGTGTTGCAAAACTAGCAGCACGATCATTATCAATATCAGAAACTGCTGCTAAAGCCCCGAGAGAGTGGAGTGTCCGTATATGATTTTCACCCCAATGACCGCATCCTAAAACCGCTACACGTGGCACCATTTTCATGCCTTACCTTACTTTATCATATGAAAATTACACTTTTACATATCGAGGATAAAATAGAATGACAAGAGAAAAGCTTAAAAACGATGCTTGACATCTTACTATTCTACCCCTTATATCCGCAAAAGATGTAATTATTGACAATTATGATTGCTTATTTTGGCGGAGTAGCTCAGTAGGTTAGAGCAGAGGAATCATAATCCTTGTGTCGGGGGTTCAAATCCCTCCTCCGCTACCATTACTTTTTTATTGTGTGTGTAGCTTACTGTAGCTTGCCAGCGGGTTTTGTATATTTTGCCACTAGGTTTTGTACCAATTTATTTTTTCTCAAAGAGTTTTTAAGGGGTTCTCAAAGGGTCTTCAAATGCTTTTCAAAGGGTATTTAAAGCTCTCTTTAACGCATTTTTCTGCTCCTATTTTTCCAAATCACTAAAGCGTGTAAAGTCGGATTGAAATGCAAGGGGGACGATTCCTGTCGGACCATGGCGTTGCTTTGCTATAATAACCTCGGCTTTACCCTTGGCTTGCTCCATTGCCTCTTGCCATTTGTTATACTCAGCAGTGCTTTCTTTGGGTTCTTCATTTTTGAGATAATATTCTTCACGATAAACGAACAGAACAATGTCGGCATCTTGCTCGATTGAACCAGATTCACGTAAGTCGGAGAGTTGTGGACGTTTATCGGTTCGGTTTTCAACTTGACGCGAAAGTTGTGACAGAGCAATGATGGGAATATTGAGTTCTTTTGCAAGTGCTTTTAATCCGGTGGTAATGGCTGTAATTTCTTGAACGCGGTTTTCTAATGAACGCTTTGAACCGCTTGTCATGAGTTGGATATAATCGATAATCAAGACATCTAAACCATGTTGTCGTTTAAGACGCCTTGCACGGGCGGCCAATTGTGCAAGGGATACACCCCCCGTTTGATCAATATAAAGAGGGATTGTTTGTAAGGAACGCATTGCGTAAATGATGTTGGTAAATTGCTCTTCTGAGATATTACCACGACGCATATCAGAAGAAGAAACCTTTATTTGTTCTGAGATAATACGAGTTGCAAGCTGTTCAGTTGACATTTCAAGTGAGAAGAAACCTACAATACCCCCTTCATTGGTTTGGCTGTTATCATGACGCTTGCAAGCATTGGCAATATTAAAAGCAATATTGGTCGCCAGAGAGGTTTTCCCCATTCCAGGGCGTCCAGCTATGATAATCAAATCGGATGGCTGTAGCCCCCCCATTTTTTCATCAAGGGTTTTGATATGGGTAGCTATCCCTGAAAGCTGTGAGGAACGCTTTTTCGCAGCGCTTGCCATGTTAAGTGCTTTTGCAATGGCTGTATCAAAGTTTTCAAACCCACCTCCATATTTTCCTTTTTCGGCTAACTCAAATAATTGATTTTCAATTGTTTCAATTTGTTGAGAAGGTGTAAGTTCGACAGGCGCATCAAAGGCTGTATTGGCAACTTCATTGCCAAGATTAATCAAAGAGCGTCGGATAAACAGATCGTAAATGACGCGTCCATAATCTTCAGCGTTAATAATAGTGACTGCCTCTGTGGCTAAGCGAACAACATACTGGTATACAGTAATATCTCCAACTTTTTTTTCCATTTGGATATAGGGCTTGATTGTAATTGGGTTTGCAAGATGACCCTTTTGAATAATTTGTAAGACAATCTCAAAGATCTTTTGATGTAGCCTTTCAAAAAAATGTTCTGCTTTGAGAAAGTCTGAAACGCGATCGAGTGCATTATTATTAATCAGGATAGCTCCAAGCAATGCTTGTTCAGCTTCAATATTATGGGGAAGTTGACGAAAAGAAGAAGCAAAATTATCTCTTGGATTTTCTGTTTTTAGCATGTTCAGTGTTCTCATTGCTTTCTTTTCCCTTGTTTGGTGCCTCGAGTGTGATTTCTGTTGTGTATCCGCTTTGTTTTTCATAGCGGTGGGTGACGGTTGCGGCTTTCCATGGCCCATTGATTTGCCCACAAAACCCTTGAAGGATGAGAGGTTGATCCGCCATGATTTCAGGGCGTCCCTCAAGGGTCAAAGAACCACTGCCCACAGCACGACACAACCTGTCCGACTCGGAAGCAGAAGCAGCTCGTGCTTCCTCCTCACAAGTGTAACAAGTGCGAAGACGCCGCACGGGACCGCTAAACCCTGTCTGATGTTTGACTTGGCATTGCTGCCCTTTTGAGCAATCAAAATAAGAAGCTTCAATGGTGCCATATTGCGTGCGTGGCTCTAACGTGAATTCCCAGTTGGAACAGTCGTGCTTATGGATGTCGAGTGCTGGTAAATTGTCCCCGCTTAAAAATAAAAACTTATTGTCCTTGATCAAAAAACGTGCCCGCATGCGATCGGCAAGGCGGGTTAAAAAATCAACAGCCGATTGATCTGTACGAATCACATAAGGCAAAGTTTGTTGAGTGAACTGAGGACTGACCTTTGCTTGATAGCCATGGCGTTTGGCAAGTGTCTCAACAATCTCACCAACAGTTTTGTGATCAAAATGTTCACTCGCTTGTTCTTTGAGTTCTTTACGCATCGAGGCGCTTTTGCCACAAAGGCGCAAAATCTCTCCATCACTGCCACCACAACTGACCACTGACTCCACAACAAAACACCCCATAAAGGCACTGATGCTGTTCTCATAACCAAAGATCACCTGTAGCGCACTGTTGCTTGAGGGAACCTCTAAATCATTGCCACGATCATCAAACTCTGCTTCAAATGTATCGGCTTCATTCCCGGCATGGTCCGTAATGGTTGCGGTTAAAAGACGCTGGTAAAAAACCTCATGAACAGGTTTGTCTCCCACCTTGACCACAATAAAGGGGTGTGTACGCATTAATCCCATAACCGCTTCACCATGCTTTGGGGATTAGACAACACAAATTCAGGCAAAACGACCTTTAAGCCCCGCGGTAAAAACACACCATATTTGGCAATCTCTGGATTAGCTTCCAGTGTGGCTTCTAAATAGCCTTTGAGTAAACCAGCTTGCCTCCGGTCTCTGAACACTGCCATGGCATGGTGAAAGCAGATAAGATCGAGACTCATATCCTCTAGCTCTACAACAACATGCTTTTCTGGTATCTTCATAGAGTTTGTCCCACTTGGATTTGTCCCTCTTGGTATTGTCCTTGTGGTTTTCCGCCATTAAAAAAGGGCAAGAGCGTAATGGAATAGCGGATGCGCTGAGATTGACCAGAGCGACTGATATAGTCGTGGTCTTTTGTGATACTGGTGATTACTACGGGTCCATGGAGAAGGACACTATAGGTCGTATCATTAATCCAACGAAGCATCTGGACCGGCTTTGCTCTTCGGATAGTTGTAGTGATGGCATCAATGGCTACACGATCACCAAACTCTTCTGGAAACAACACCCCATGAATGGTTTTTGCATCATTGCCATAGCCGGTAAATTGCAAACTGGGGGACCTGCCAAAACGCTCCATACAAACCCATGAGGCAGA
>NZ_JBHIRC010000009.1:0-99884 GCF_042196985.1 Bartonella sp. AA97HXZ
AAAGTAAATTCCAAACAGATGTCTTTCTACCTATTTTACCGGAATTAGCCAAAACGCTTGAAGCTGGTCCTATTGGAGTAGAAACATTCATCTGTAGTAAAACTAATCAAAAACTCTCCAAAGAAAGCTTTGGGAATGCATTTAGAGACGCTTGTAATGCGGCTGGAATTAAAAAATCGGCGCATGGATTAAGAAAATTAGCCGCAACACGCGCAGCTAATTCTGGAGCAACAGTATCACAATTGAAAGCAATTTTTGGCTGGACAGAAGATCAGATGGCATCCCTTTATACAAAGAGTGCAGATCGTAAAAGACTAGCTCTTGAAGCTATAAAAAAGCTCCAAAAAAGTTAGGGGTAGAGACAAAAAAACGTAATAGAATCAAAATTCATTAATTCCCTTATATTCTATATAATTCTTTGATTTTATTTACTCTATACCCGCCCCTTGGGCGTACCATGTTTCTTTTTTATATGTGTAATATATTCATTTTATTTGTGTTTTTAAAAATGAGGAATGCATAAATAAAAATGAGGGAATAAGATTTTAAAAGGTATCTCTTCGTAAAAAGGATACAAGAATCATTAGGTGATTAATTTCTTTGTTGCATTTCGAGGATAGTGTTTTACTGCACACAGTTAATAACAATAAGAATCGATAAAACATAAGAATTAGAAGATTCTAGCTCGCGATACGGTAATTTATAAGTCATATTTTCGCGTCTGCTGTTAATTTTTAAATTAAAACCAGCCGCATCATTTATACGTTTTTTCCAACCTTCAAAACTGAAGTTTATCCCAAACGCATTTTATATGAAGCATTTCTAATTACAGTGCCTTTGTTATCACATTAAACTTTTTATAAACAAACAGACCATAATCTTAGAATTGGAATAGCAATATAAAAATAGTTTCTTATTCACCTAACACAAAAAATCAAGAAACTATAATTCAGAATACGATCAACTTATTAAATGGAATCTCTGATAATAAAAATGCACAATCCCTGTCCCCCGGTGATCTAACTACCTTATCCATTAAACAGATTCTTCATCAATCATAGAATAATTATAGATTTGCAACACATCACTTCTTTTCAAAGATTAAACCCTCCACCAAAATTTTACACTCTATTGATAATATATTCTAAAAGCTCATATTTGAATGCTTTTTTCCCTTGTTTTTACTTTTCATTATAAACTTGAAAGTGTTATACAAGTAGTATTGCTTAAAAGAAAAAGGATTTCTAATGGTAAAGATCAAAGTAGAAAACCCCGTTGTTGAACTTGATGGGGATGAGATGACCCGCATCATCTGGAAATATATCAAAGATAAATTAATCCATCCCTACCTCGACATTGATCTAAAATATTATGATCTTTCCGTCGAAAATCGTGATGCAACCAATGATCAGGTAACTATAGATTCTGCCAATGCTATCAAAAAATATGGGGTTGGTATAAAATGCGCAACCATTACACCTGATGAGGCACGCGTTAAAGAATTTAACCTAAAAAAAATGTGGAAATCACCTAATGGTACAATCCGCAATATTTTAGGAGGAGTCATTTTTCGCGAACCCATTATCTGTAAAAATGTCCCTCGCCTTATTCCTAACTGGACAAAGCCAATTATTATCGGACGTCACGCTTTTGGCGATCAATACAAGGCAACAGATTTTAAATTTCCAGGCAAAGGGAAATTAAGTATTAAATTTGTAGGTGATGACAATCAAGTTATTGAACATGATGTTTTTGATGCTCCAAGCGCAGGGGTTGCCATGGCTATGTATAACCTTGATGAGTCAATTCGTGATTTTGCCCGCGCATCCTTTAATTATGGACTACAACGGAATGTTCCAGTTTATCTTTCAACAAAAAATACCATTCTAAAAACTTACGATGGTCGTTTTAAAGATATCTTTCAAGAAATATTCGATACGGAATTTAAAACTGAATTTGAAAACCGTAAATTATATTACGAACACCGTCTTATTGATGATATGGTTGCTTCTGCATTAAAGTGGTCAGGTGGATACGTATGGGCATGTAAAAACTATGATGGTGATGTCCAATCTGATATTGTTGCCCAAGGCTTTGGTTCTCTGGGTCTCATGACTTCTGTTCTCATGACACCTGACGGCAAAATTGTTGAAGCAGAGGCAGCACACGGCACCGTAACACGCCATTATCGTCAACATCAAAAGAATGAAGAAACATCAACGAACTCTATTGCATCTATTTTTGCATGGACGCGTGGACTAGCGCACCGTGCTAAACTAGATAACAATGAGAAGTTAAAAAACTTTTCCACGACATTGGAAGAAGTTTGTATTAAAACCGTCGAAGAAGGTTTTATGACCAAAGATCTCGCACTTTTGATTGGGCCTAAACAAAAGTGGCTTTCTACAACAGGTTTCCTCGATAAAATTGATGAGAATCTCAAAAAAGCAATGGGCAGTTAAGTTATTACTTAAATTAAAATTCAAAGCTCTAAACAGAGCTTTGAATTTCTCTTGGCAAATTCAAAGAAGTACCTTATAAGTAAAAAGAGGATAGATTTTTATTAAATAGCAAAAAACAGTGAAAAAACAGGGCTGGTCTGCGCTTTTATTGGGTAAAAATGGTCTTTGCTTTTTAACGTTTACAGGTGGAGTTGTGTTACACGCCACCAACGTTTATATTGTTATTACTATTTTACCCTCTCTTATGAATCATATTGGCAGTGAAATATATTATTCTTGGGTGGCTACTGTCTTTATTACAGCTTCACTCGTGGGTACTTCACTTGCAACAAAAATATTAGGGAAATTAGGTCCTCGCAATGCGTATGTTATTTCTGGACTTATCTTCACCCTAGGCACTTTTATGTGCAGCATTTCTTCATCTATGCCATTGTTTTTAATAGGACGCTTTATCCAAGGATTTGGAAGTGGTTCTTTGTTATCCCTATCCTATTCCATGGTACGGATTGTTTTCAGCCCATCTTTATGGTCACATGCATTAAGTATTATCTCTGGAATGTGGGGAATATCAACCTTGTTAGGACCAGCAATCGGGGGGCTTTCTGTATATTATGGGCTATGGCGAGCATCCTTTTTGATCATTGGCGTATTAGCTATATTTTTCTCACTCATCGCCTTTAAATTTTTACCAAAAAAGAATGAAAACGATGTTCCAACACCCCCTCTTCCTCTTCTCCAGCTTTTCACACTCACCTTATTGATTTTTATTATTTCTGTTGGAGGGGCTATGGAGTCTACAATAGCAAAAATTTGCGGATTAGTTATCGGACTTAGTCTTCTCTTTGTTCTAGCAAAAATCGAATCATCTACCCCTCATCCTATGTTGCCCCGCAAATCCTTTTCTTTCTCTTCTGAAATCTTTTCTGTTTACGCATTGATACTTGTTATGACAACAGTCGTATACAGTATAGAACTTTATTTTCCACTTTTTCTTCAAGAGCTTCATGGGCAAGCTCCACTTGTTGCTGGTTATATAGCAGCACTTATGAGCCTAGGGTGGACATGTGGAGCCATCTCAAGTGCTGGTGTCTCCACAAAAAAAATTCGCAACATCATTGTATACTCGCCCCTATTAAAACTGTTAGGCATAGTGATTCTTTTATGGCTCATCCCAACAGAAGTTTCCGCGCTTGAATATATTTTTATTATTTGCTTAGCACTGTTTTCTATTGGAATCAGTGCGGGCATAGCATGGCCACATTTGCTCACAAGGATCTTACAATGTGCAAATGATGAAGATGCTCTCCGTGCCAGTGAATCCCTTACCTCTGTACAACTATTTTCAGCGGCCTTAAGTGCAACTCTAGCAGGAGTCATCACCAATCTTGCTGGCCTCTTTAATCCTGGAGGAACAATAGGAATGATCTTAGCAGCAAAAACTCTTCTTATAGTGCTCATGGGTCTTTTATTTTGTCTTGCTATTCCATTAGCACTGCGCATTTCTTACTGCATATTGAAAAATCCAACAGGACATTCCAATAACTAAAAATAAATAGAAAAATTCCTTCTTCATTTAAAAAATGAAAAATATTAAGCATGCTTCTCCATATACCATGAGACGCAAAAAACCATTAATCCACACAAAGTTAGAACACTTCCTAAAACAGCTGTATATTCATAACTATAGCCCAATTTTAAAACTAATGCTCCAGATTCTGCACCAAGAGCGTTGGCAATATTAAAAGCAGACTGCATTAATGCTCCTGCCAAAATCTGTCCCTGTAGTGCAACATCCATAATTTTTGTTTGTATAGAAGGCATAGCAGCAAAAGAAGTTCCAACAAAAAAGCATCCTATTGCCGCTGTTAACGGAGCATAGGATAAAAAGAAAAAAAGAAAAAAAACAAATACGCTCCAAAGCATAGAAAAAAATATCATCGGCGAAATACCAATTTTAACGGCCAATTTAGGCCCCAAGAGATTTCCTACCACCATACCCAATCCAACTAACGGCATGATAAATGGTACCAACTCAAGTGAAACACCAGAAATATGCATTAATGTTGGCTTGATATAAGTGAAAACAGAAAATAATCCTGACGCTCCCACCGACACCATCAACAAAAGAAGCCACACCTGCTTTTGCTTTAATGCACCCATTTCTTGCAAAGGATTCGTTTTTGGAAAACTTGAATTACAAGGAAAAAAATTCCAAACAAGCAAACAACATAATAAAGCGATCATCCCCACAAGGACAAAAGCAATCTGCCAACCAATAAGTTGACCAATCCAAGTAGCACTGGGTGCTCCCAAAACGGTTGCAATTGTTAAGCCAAGCATAACATATCCAACAGCTTTAGAACGTTCTTTCATTTCTACCATTGAAGAGGCAACCATAGCCGCAAGTCCAAAATAGATTCCATGAGGAAGTCCACTGAGAAAGCGTAATACTACTAATATGCTAAAATCAGAAACAAAGGCACTAGCAATATTTGCTAAGGCATAAAAAAGCATCAAGCCTATCAAAACAGTTTTGCGTGATACCTGAGCTGTTGCCACAGCTAAAAGAGGTGCTCCAATCACAACTCCTAATGCATAAGCAGAAATATATTGACCAGCGGTAGGAATATCAACATAGGAACTTCGTGCCATCTCTGGCAGTAGCCCCATTGCAACAAACTCTGCAGTACCAATAGCAAAACTGCCCACGGCAAGAGCTAAAATTATTAAACGTCGTATTCTCGAATCAATTCCCAATACAAGAACCTTTTGTTGATAAGAATCCCTCATATCATCACTTCTGAATAGGAGTTTTAACTGTAAATATCTGTAATACACACAAACAAAAATTCAAAACATTGTTATACGCATGCCCAATAGTCCCCAATAAAGTTTTAGAAATATTTTGATATATAAAGCATTTTATGGAGTTTTAAGTAAGATTCTTTAATGGAAAATCTTTGAAAACCTCAAGATCATAGACGTATTCACCTATTTCTATCAGATCTGCCAGATAATAAACTTTGTCTCCTCTTTTCAGCCATTGTAATTTTACAGTGAAAGCTTTATTTTGCAACGATATACTACATCCTATAAATAATTCTAAAATTTGCCGAAGAATGCATTTCAAACAAGTGAATAATATCTCATCATTATCTTGATACAAAGATAAAACTTCTCCCCCAAAATTATTGTTGCTTTATTTTTGCTACCTGAATATAGACCCTCCAAATCGATAAGTTATAATTTCAACTTTACGCCATTCTTATAAATTATTATAGAGTCTTTTAAAAATTCTCATGATAATAGTGCTTGGTTTCTAGATTTATTAAATACCCTCTTTTAGACATCTTTACCCCTCTCTCACAGAGAAATCGCATCAGATATCTAACTCACTATCTGTAAATTAAAATATTCACGTAAATATATTATGATTATTTTCAGATAAATTCTATAAACAAAGAAAAAAACAAATATAATAAATTTTGTATAAGTATATTTATTTATATTTTATAAATATGACAATTACCGTGATTAATATTTAATTTATTATGACATAATATTTATAGTTTTATTATATAAATAATATTACATAAATATATGTTAAAGAATATTTATATATAAAAACTTGAAAAATAAAATTTTAAATTTTGTAATTTTATTTTAGCTTTATTTTAATTTTCTAAAAATTTATCTGTTCGATTGTATATAATCCATTCTTTACCTTTAGTAATAAAAAACACCAAGTAGCTCATAAAAGTACAATTTTCATACTTCTTTAAGAGTTCGCTAACGCCTCATTAACATTGTTGCTGTAAACAGTCATCAGAAACAGAAAAACTGTTTTTCTCCGGATCAGGTAGCGCGTACCGGAGTAACAGTTTCTGTTTTTATATAGTAATTAGAAACAGAATATGTGCCCTTATAAAACCGCACTGTTATATTTTAAGATAGTGAAATTTTATAATTTTGGAAGATGTTTCTAATTTCATATTTTTAACTAAATTTGTAAGTGCGAGAATAAATTCAATAAAAAAATGAGGTACTATATTACGATTAATATTTTAGCGTCCTTGTACCCATAGAGCACGCGTTTCAGCGCAAAAATCAGCATAACAGCCTTCCTCAATGGCATCACGAATTCCCTGCATAAGTTGTTGATAATAAAAAAGATTATTCCAAGTCAATAACATCCCCCCAAGAGATTCACCAGATTTAATCAAATGATGCAAATAAGCACAACTATAATCATGTGCTGCTGGACAAAGTGACTGTGGATCAAGAGGAAGTGGATCTTCTGCATAACGCGCATTACGCAAATTAATTCTACCAAAGCGGGTAAAAGCTAAACCATGACGTCCTGCACGCGTCGGCATAACACAATCAAACATATCAACACCACGAGCAACACTTTGTAAAATATCATCAGGTGTCCCTACTCCCATAAGATAGCGTGGTTTATCCTCTGGTAAAATCGGACAAGTAGTATCCAATACTGCTGTCATAACACTCTGCGGCTCACCAACAGCAAGCCCTCCAATAGCGTAACCTTTTAAATTGATTTCTTTTAATGCTTGAGCAGAACGTTCACGCAGTTTCATATTATCACCACCTTGAACAATCCCAAACAATGCTTTATCTGGCTGATCTCCAAAAGCTGTTTTACAACGCAGCGCCCACCGCAATGAAAGTTCCATAGCTTCTTCCATTTCTTTTTCAGTTGCGGGTAATGCAATACATTGATCCAACTGCATCTGGATATCCGCACCAAGAAGTTCTTGAATTTCGATAGAACGCTCTGGACTCATTTCATAGTAAGCTCCATTAATGTAAGAGCGAAAAATCACACCTTGTTCAGTAATTTTACGGATTCCCGCCAATGACATAACCTGAAAGCCACCAGAATCGGTTAAAATAGGTCCGCTCCAGCGTGAAAATTCATGTAATCCTCCCAAACGCGCAACACGTTCAGCTCCTGGACGTAACATTAAATGATAAGTATTCCCCAAAATGATATCTGCACCAAGATCACGAATTTGATCCATATACATAGCCTTAACGGTTCCTGCCGTCCCAACAGGCATAAATGCGGGTGTACGAACACATCCTCGCCCCGTTATAATTTCGCCTCGACGTGCATACCCATCTTGAGCAATTTTTCTATAATGAAATGTCTTTATCATAACTCTCGTCTTTTTGATTCCATCAATGCATATCTCTATAGAAAGAAAAAAGATATCCCCTTACGAGCATTGTCAAAAGCTTTATGAATTAATTTTTGATTCGCTCAATATTGTAACCAGCATCAAAAATTAAACGAAATAAAAGAACATTTCTTATTAAGAAATCACCATAATAAAAGTGATAATCTAACTCTAGAAAAATAGTAAAATCCTTATAATATCATACCACAAAATACCTACGCTTAACGCACTAAAGCCTTAACAGAACTGCAAAATTATTATCACAATAATTTCATCTTCACATACTTCCATAAGCAGTAACTTTGTACCCATAGAAGAAAATTTTGAACGCATTGTACAGCTTACATATTCTTTAACTTTTACAGATAAAAATTTTTCATCTACTGGGCACAGCGATCCTCACGCTTAATAAAAGCGCAAATGAGCATAATCACTTATCCACTCACAATATTGAGATAGCTCTTGGCATTTAAGATAATTCACAAAAAAAATTAACGTGTAAATAAAAATACTTTAAAAAACTAAAAATGCTTTTTGTAAAGATTCTCAAATACCAAAAGCTCTATCGTACCATTAGAGGCTGAAAAAGCGTATGATGGTACCCGCTTGCTCCGTCATAAGCTTTAAAGAAGGTGGTGCATAATAGATTTTATACTATTTATAGCTTTAAAACTATACATGCCATGAATATCATCGTGGAAGTGAACGTTGATATGTACTGAGAAATGCTTCTTAAAAAAACACGTAAATACGCAACACAAGTGTATTCCGTTTGGAGCATTCCTCTATTAAAAAACGAGAAAAATAAAAGCGTAAGTCCATGCATAATCTTCATTATTTAAAAGATATTGCGTTAGATACTTTTAAAAAAGTAAAGTTGAATTAAAAAGGAGATGGCAAGACTAGCCATTTGTTTCACTTCTGCGCCTTTATTATATTCTTCTAAGATTAAACCGTCTTCTTATTTTAAAGATTACGCCAATATATATAAATGCTGGTTTTCCACCTTGCTAGGAAAACTGGATGAGCTAGTAAAGCTCTTATCCGTCTTAATATGTGTTTCAAACATGCTTCTGCATTAGGATTGGATGTTGATTTACGAGCAGAAACAAAAGCACACGCTCTCTTAGGAAAGTAACATCATAAAACCATTAAGACCGACAATGGATTGAAGAGAAATGCCGAATTTTTTATAAAACACTTTGCCAAACAACAACCATAATACAACAGACTTTGCGTTTTCTTATTCTGACAGGTGTTTGTACAAATCCGTTGCGTTATATTCTTCAGGAAGATCCGATTGAAGAAAATATATGGACAATGCTTAGCTCGAAATTATAAAAGGTAAGCGTGATACTACAAAAGAGTTTCGTGTGCCTTTATTGATCAGAAAAGAGTATTTTTTCTTAGAAACTTACAATTGAAATCAGTATAGTTTATACTATTCTACATCCGCAGCAATAATGGCTTTGGTAATTGAATCTGGATCTGCAACAGGTTCACCACGTTTAATTTTATCAACATTTTCCATACCTTCAACAACCTGCCCCCATATGGAATATTGACGATCAAGCCACGGAGCATCTGCAAAACAAATAAAAAACTGAGAGTTAGCAGAATTTGGATTCTGACTCCGTGCCATAGAAACTGTACCACGCTTATGAGAAAGATTTGAAAACTCTGCTGTTAAATTTGGTTTTTCTGCCCCTCCCATACCAGCACGTGATAAATTGAATTTTTCACTATCCTTCTTTCCAAATTGCACATCCCCTGTTTGCGCCATAAAACCATCAATAACGCGATGGAAAATAACATTATCATAAGCACCTTCCCGTACCAGTTCTTTAATACGTGTAACATGACAAGGTGCCAAATCAGCAAAAAGCTCAATAACAACTCTGCCCTTTGTTGTTTCAAGAATTAAAGTATTCTCTGGATTTTTATTCTCAGCCATATGGAAAGCTCCCTTGATTCATTTCTCAACTTGTAAAGTAGCAGCATTAATAACATCAGGATTTTTTACAGATCCATTATTACTTGTCGTACCTTTTTTTATTTTATCAACAACATCCATCCCCTTTATAACCTCTCCAATAACCGTATACTGACCGTTTAAAAAATCAGCATCATCAAAACAAATGAAGAATTGAGAATTCGCGGAATCCGGATCTTGTGATCGTGCCATCCCAACTGTGCCACGCTTAAACGGCTGTTTTGAAAACTCCGCCGGTATATTGGGATAATTTGAACTACCCATACCAACGCGTTTCAGATCAAAATCTCTACTGCCTTTTTTTCCAAATTCTACATCACCAGTTTGCGCCATGAAATTAGGAATAACGCGATGAAACACAACATTATTATAGGCCCCCTCCTCTGTTAATCTTTTGATTTGCGCAACATGCTTTGGCGCCAAATCAGGACGCAGACGAATAATGACATCACCATCTTTGAGAGATAAAACAAGAAGGCTTGCATCACTTGCTGGGCTAGGATTACCAGCGACTGCAGACAATGAAAAAAAACAAAACACACATATCAAAACAGCAAAAATTCTACGAGACACAATTATTCTCCTTTAAAGACTGGAATTTCGAGCGCAAAGCTTGTGCAACATTGGGCGGCACAAATGGTGTCACATCACCTCCCATAGAGGCAATTTGACGTACCAATGTAGACGTTATCGCACGCCCAGAAACACTTGCGGGCAAAAAAACAGTTTGCAATTCAGGAGCCAGAATGCCATTCATCCCTGCCATTTGCATTTCATAATCAAGATCAGTACCATCACGCAATCCGCGAACGAGAAATGAAGCACCAACTTCACGAGCCTTGTCAATGAGAAGGTTGCTAAATGAAAGAACCTGCAATCGATTAGAATCTGCACCAAATAAGTCTTTCCCTACCTGCGTAATGAAATCAACACGCTCTTCGAAGCTAAAGAGTGTTTTTTTGTCAGCCTGTATCCCTATAGCGACGACCACCTTATCAGCTAACACAAAACACCCTTTCAAAACATCAAGATGACCATTTGTAAGAGGATCAAAAGAACCCGCGTAAAGAGCAATTTTCATGACTTTACTCCTTCCTCTTAAAAATTATTTTTCTTCGCTCATATCAACTGTATCAGAATGCTTCTCACCTTCATCATCTAATGAACTCGTATCATCTTCAGGTTCAGAAATACGTTCAACCGATACGACTCTTTCACCTTTGGCTGTATTAAAAATTGTGACTCCCTTAGTTGAGCGCCCAGCAGTACGAATTCCCTCAACAGGGACACGAATAAGCTGCCCCCCATCTGATACCAACATAATTTGATCTTGCGCCTTCACCGGAAAAGCCGCTACTAATTTACCAATTTCAGCTGTTTTAGATGGATCTGTTGCGCGAATCCCCTTTCCGCCACGTCCCGAAATCCGGAACTCATAGGAAGAAGAACGTTTACCATAACCAAACTCACTCACTGTCAAAAGCATTTGTTCACGTGCATGAAGTTCTGCATAACGTTCATCTGTTAACTCTGTTTCAGCACCCCCATCTTCTTCATCCAGAATGACAATATCTTCAACATCAGCATCTGCACCAGAAGCACGCCGTTCATTCATGACACGTTTAATATAAGCAGAACGCTCAATGGACGTCGCCTCGACATGCTCTAAAATTGTCATCGAAATGACTTTATCGCCTTTAGCTAAATTGATACCACGAACTCCCACAGAATTACGCCCAGCAAAGACACGAACATCAACAACTGGAAAACGGATACATTGTCCATTGGCTGTTGTTAGAACAACATCATCATGTTCTGTACAGGTTTCAACAGAAAGAATTTCATCTTCTTCATCAAGTTTCATCGCAATTTTACCATTACGATTAACCTGAACGAAATCTGATAATTTATTACGACGCACAGTTCCACGTGTTGTCGCAAACATAATATCTAATGCACTCCAGCTCGCTTCATCTTCAGGCAAAGGCATAATCGTTGTAATACGCTCACCTTGTTGTAAAGGAAGCATATTGATCAAAGCCCGCCCACGCGATTGGGGTGTCCCCAGCGGCAGCCGCCAAACTTTTTCCTTATAAACAATCCCACGTGATGAAAAGAAAAGAACCGGAGTATGCGTATTGGCAACAAACAACCGCGTTACAAAATCCTCATCCTTCGTGGACATACCAGAACGCCCCTTACCACCACGTCGCTGTGCACGATAGGTATTAAGAGGTACGCGCTTAATATAGCCACTATGGCTTACCGTTACCACCATATCCTCTGGTGCGATCAGATCTTCACTCTCCATCTCAGCGCTACCAAAACCAAATACGGTACGTCGCGGCGTTGCAAATTCCTCACGAAGAGCACTCAACTCATCCTTAACAATAGACATAATGCGTACGCGTGATGCCAAGATCTCAAGATAGTCAGCGATATCCACGCCAATTTTATTCAATTCATCAGCGATTTCATCACGCCCAAGGGCTGTCAATCGTTGCAAACGCAATTCTAAAATAGCACGCGCCTGTTCTTCAGAGAGATTATAAGTACCATCCTCATGAATAATATGACGAGGATCATCAATAAGTTTAATCAAAGGCGCGACATCCATCGCTGGCCAGCGTCGCTCCATTAACTGTGCACGTGCTGTCTGCGGATCAGGAGCTTTGCGAATAAGCGCTATAATTTCATCAATATTGGCAACAGCAAGGGCAAGGCCAACCAAAACATGTGCTCGCTCACGCGCTTTACGCAAAAGATATTTTGTTCGCCGACTGACAACTTCTTCCCGAAAAGAAACAAATGCACGAAGCATATCAAGCAACGTCATCTGTTCGGGTTTTCCCCCATTCAAAGCAACCATATTACAACCAAAGGAAGTTTGCAGCGGCGTATAACGATATAATTGGTTTAAAACAACTTCCGCAACAACATCTTTTTTCAACTCAATAACAACGCGATATCCATCACGATCCGATTCGTCACGCAAATCAGAGATTCCCTCAATGCGTTTATCGCGCACCAATTCGGCCATTTTCTCAATCATTGTGGCCTTATTAACTTGATAAGGGATCTCACTCACAATAATTGCCTGCCGACCACTACGAATTTCTTCAATATCAACTTTAGCACGCATAATAATTGAACCCCGCCCTGTTTCATAAGCTGAACGGACACCAGAGTGGCCAAGGATAATACCCCCTGTAGGAAAATCCGGACCAGGAATAATTTCAATTATTTTATCGAGTGTGATATCAGGATTATCAATCAAAGCAATACAACCATCAACGACTTCACCAAGATTATGGGGAGGAATATTGGTTGCCATTCCTACAGCAATTCCCCCTGACCCATTAACCAAAAGATTGGGAAAACGTGCTGGCAAGACAACCGGCTCACGCTCACGCCCATCGTAATTATCCTGAAAATCAACAGTATCTTTATCAATATCAGCTAAAAGTTCTTCTGAAACTTTTTCTAAACGACACTCAGTATAGCGCATAGCTGCAGGTGGATCACCATCAACGGAACCAAAATTCCCCTGACCATCAATCAATGGATTTCTCAAAGAGAAGTCCTGCGCCATACGCACTAATGCATCGTAAATTGAAGCATCACCATGGGGATGAAATTTCCCCATAACCTCACCAACAACACCAGCAGATTTACGATACGACTTATTGAAAGAAAGCCCCATCTCATTCATAGCATGAAGGATACGTCGATGAACAGGCTTAAGACCATCACGGACATCAGGGAGTGCACGCGAAACAATCACGCTCATCGCATAATCGAGATAGGAGCGTTGCATTTCATCAATAATACTGATTGGTTCAATACCGGTCAGCACATCACGTTCTGGGTGTGGAGTAAGATCGGTCACAATTTAAAAACTTTCAAAAAAGAATCATTTCACTTTATTTATATCGGTTTATATCGAAAAATACACAAAAATGCTAATTTCTCTCCCATAACAAAAAAGAAATTTAACAATATTTTTCAAGATGTTATTAATTTATATTTTAAATTACCAATAATAATTAACAACTTTCACTTTGCTAAACTTCAAAAATCTAAAACAAACAAACCATAAAGCAATCATAATACTGCAACTTTAAAGCCTCTTAAAAAGGAACATCATCATCTAATTTGTGTGAAAAACTTTCTCCTAATTGGTTATTATTTTGACCAAAAGTATTTCTTTGATTTAAACTACTATTAGCAAAGTCACCACTGTAACTCCCCCCTTGACTTGCTCCCTGCTCTCCACCCGCTGCTCCGCGCCCATCAAGCATTTGTAATTCACCACGGTATTTTTGCAAAACAACCTCTGTCGTATAACGGTCATTTCCATTTTGATCTTGCCATTTTCGTGTCTGTAACTGCCCCTCAATATAAATTTTGCTCCCCTTTTTTAAATATTGCTCTGCAACTTTGACAAGGTTTTCATTAAAAATAACAATACTATGCCACTCAGTGCGTTCTTTTCGCTCATTTGTATTCCGATCGCGCCAACTTTCTGAAGTAGCAATACGCAGATTTGCCACTTGATCACCAGAATTCAAACGGCGGATTTCAGGATCCGCACCAAGATTACCAATCAAAATAACTTTATTAAGGCTACCAGCCATCGCATAAACTCCAAAATTTTAATTTGTAAAATACTCTGTTCTATAACAGTTATAACCATCTTGACCTTCAATTTACATGTCGCAATTGACCATCAATATGGGTATTGCTATCCTTTACCAATATTGTATTCAGTGTAATTATAACAAAAGATGATAAAAACGCATAGTTTATTCCACCACGAGAGAATAAAAAGCTGCTCATTTGTATTTTTTTCACAAAACTTATACCTTCCTTTTGCATTAAAGCAGTTAAACACATTATAATTCTAAAAAAACAGTTTTATTCCATTTTAGGTGCTCAATTTTTGCCACATATGCCAAGGATAAAGTATGACTCATCAAAAATATATCTCCATTCGCGGTGCACGTGAGCATAACCTTAAAAATATTGATCTCGATCTGCCTCGTGATAAACTCATTGTTATAACAGGACTTTCTGGATCAGGGAAATCATCCTTAGCGTTTGATACAATTTACGCTGAAGGACAACGCCGTTATGTCGAAAGCCTTTCAGCCTATGCACGCCAATTTTTGGAAGTCATGCAAAAACCCGATGTCGACCGCATAGACGGTCTCTCTCCAGCTATCTCCATTGAACAAAAAACAACCAGTCGCAACCCTCGTTCAACGGTAGGGACCGTTACTGAAATCCACGACTACATGCGTCTTCTCTTTGCTCGTATTGGTATTCCTCATTCTCCTGCAACAGGACTTCCTATTGAAAGCCAGACAGTAAGCCAAATGGTGGATCAAATTATGTCCTTACCAGAAGGAACGCGAATTTTTATTATGGTCCCTTTGGTGCGAGGACGAAAGGGAGAATATAAAAAAGAGCTAACAGATCTTTTAAAAAGAGGATTTCAACGCGCTAAAGTTGATGGAAAATTCTATGAAATCGCTGATATTCCACCTCTTGATAAAAAATATAAACACGACATCGATGTCGTGGTAGACCGCATTGTTGTACAAAAGGATATCACCTCTCGCTTGGCTGATAGTATAGAAACCTGTTTACAGCTAGCAAATGGGCTTGCCATTGCTGAAATGGCAGACCAACCCTTAGCACAAAAAGAAACAACAAAGGAATCTGCTCATAAATCAAAAAATGATACACACAAACGGCTCATTTTTTCAGAAAAGTTTTCCTGCCCTGTATCGGGTTTTTCTATTCCTGAAATTGAACCACGCCTTTTTTCGTTCAATAATCCTTTTGGCGCCTGTCCTCTCTGCGATGGACTGGGCATAAAAAAAACAATGGATCCACTGAAAATTGTGCCCAATAAAAATCTTACCCTCAAGAATGGCGCCATTGCCCCTTGGGCTAAATCAGATTCACTTTACTATAAACAAACCTTAGAAGCATTAGGAAAAGCTTACGGTTTCAAACTCACAGATCAATGGTGTGAACTCTCTAATGAAGCACAACAGGCTATTCTCTACGGTACAAAAAGAGATGAAATTTCTTTTATCTATAAAAATAATTCTGGTTCGCATAAAATGACCCAACCTTTTGAAGGAATCATCCCTAATATGGAGAGACGCTGGAAAGAAACCGATTCTGCTTGGTCTCGAGAAGAAATCGAACGTTATATGTCTTCTTCGCCCTGCCCAGCTTGTCACGGTTATCGTTTAAAACCAGAGGCACTTGCTGTAAAAATCAACGGAATGCATATTGGGCAAATATCAGATCTTTCTATTCTAAAAGCAGATAATTGGTTTGCCAATGTTCATCAACATCTCACAGAAAAACAACGTAATATCGCCGTACGTATTTTAAAAGAAATTCGTGAACGTTTGGCTTTTTTAAATCATGTAGGATTGGAATATCTTACCTTGTCTCGAAATTCAGGAACGCTTTCAGGGGGAGAAAGCCAACGCATTCGGTTGGCATCTCAAATTGGTTCTGGTCTTACAGGCGTTCTTTATATTTTAGATGAACCATCTATCGGTTTACACCAACGCGATAACGAACGCCTGTTGGAAATGCTGCGCCATTTGCGCAATCTTGGCAATACAGTTATTGTTGTTGAACATGATGAAGATGCTATTCTCACAGCAGACTATGTTGTCGATATGGGGCCTGCCGCGGGCGTTCATGGTGGAGAAATCATAGCGCAAGGAACACCGCAGGAAATTATAGAAAATTCAGCCTCTCTCACAGGCCAATACCTTTCAGGAAAAATGGCTGTTAAAATGCCTACAGAGCGACGCAAAATATCAAAAACGAAAACACTTAAAGTCATCGGCGCCAAAGGCAATAACCTCAAAAATATCAATGCGAATATTCCTCTTGGAACCTTCACATGCATAACTGGTGTTTCTGGAGGAGGAAAATCAACATTTCTTATTGAAACGCTTTTCAAAGCAGCATCACATCATATCATGGGCTCTCATCACAGCCCTGCCAGCTATGACAAAATTGAAGGATTAGAATTTCTTGATAAAGTCATCGATATCAACCAGTCTCCTATTGGACGCACCCCACGCTCTAATCCCGCAACCTATACAGGTGCTTTTACACCGATTCGTGAGTGGTTTGCCGATCTTCCAGAATCAAAAGCCCGCGGTTACAAAGCTGGGCGTTTTTCATTTAATGTGAAAGGAGGACGGTGCGAAGCATGTCAAGGTGATGGAGTCATCAAAATTGAAATGCACTTTTTACCTGATGTCTATGTTACTTGCGATGTCTGTAAAGGAAAACGCTATAACCGAGAAACACTAGAAATAAAATTCAAAGGACAGTCTATAGCCGATATTTTGGATATGACAATTGAAAAGGCAGAGGAATTTTTCCAAGCTATTCCCGCTATTCATAATAAAATGGAAACTCTCATTAAAGTAGGATTGGGTTACATAAAAGTAGGACAGCAAGCAACCACACTTTCTGGTGGGGAAGCACAACGTGTAAAACTTGCGAAAGAACTTTCTCGTAAAACAACGGGACGTACACTCTATATTTTGGATGAACCGACAACAGGTTTACATTTTCATGATATTTCCAAACTTCTTGAAGTGCTTCACGAACTAGTCGAGCAAGGCAACACAGTTATAGTCATTGAACATAACCTTGATGTTATAAAGACAGCCGACTGGATTATTGATTTAGGACCAGAAGGTGGAGATCGCGGTGGTAAAATTGTTGCAATTGGACGCCCTGAAGACATCATTAAGGTTCCCGCTTCCTATACGGGAAAATTTCTAAAAGATGTTTTACTGCGCCCATCTCTCTATAATTCCAATTCTTAGAAACGCTTTCTATTGTAAAATACAGCATACTAACAAAGCCTGTACTTTTATTATTACCTGTAAACCAACACCTAATTCCAGTGGTGCAACACGTTTGAAGCAAAGACTAAAAACAATTTAGCGCTTTATAAGCTGTTTCAGTTGTCGTATTGCCAAATAGGAACGCGCACATAATTGCGTATTTATTCTCTGTTTTGTTTATACCTGAAACGACCAGACAACCTAAACTGGGAAGAATATGAAGTTTTAAGGGTATAAATAAATTTTTATATTTCCATTTCCTTTTAATTTATCTTTATGATTTTCCAAGGCATCCACAGCAATATCTTATAATGAAGATTGCCATTGCTTCACACTTTTATTTATCGCGTTCCTTAATGAAGATCACATTCCTCACGAAGGAACAAAACGCCCCAAACGGAATATATTTGCGTTGCCAATTCCCACATCTGTTTTAAAGAAACATTTCTCAATGCTCTCAAGCCCATTTCACGATGGCTCCTATGAATGCTATAATGATAAACTCATTATTGTACACCACCATCTTTACATTTATGAATCGGCATCATCACACTCTTTTCCAATATTTGTCTTCCCTACTCCCTAATATTGTAAAGCCTTTAATTATCGAAAGCTTTCATAAAAAGCATTTTATTTCTTTTTTCAAATGTTGTTATCCACACACTCATAACTATTTATGATATATAAAGGTATCGTTTTGATTGGTTGACGATAAAAGGATCTAAAATGAGAAAATCTTACGCTATTAGAGTTTCTCATTCAATGTGGAGAGCGTCTAATTATCCTTATAAGTCAAGATATTATCTAATAAAAAAGAAACAAAACTCTTTTATTATATTATTTGAATTCTGTATAAGAATTGTAAGTTTTTTTCCCAAAAAACAGTATTTGGCTGTATTCTACAAAAGAAACTCTCCTAACAGAGCATAGAGTGTCATTATTTTCGACTTTTTGTGCACAAAGTATCTGTTGGACATCTTACAGTTGTCAATATAATGTGATGCAGTCTAAAAAGACAAAATAACGTTGGAGATAATTTCAGCATGAAAAAAATTGAAGCCATTATAAAACCTTTCAAACTTGATGAAGTGAAAGAAGCGCTTCAAAAAATTGGGTTACATGGTATTACAGTAACAGAAGCGAAAGGTTTTGGTCGTCAAAGGGAACATACAGAACTTTATCGTGGTACGAAATATGTTGTTGACTTTCTACCTAAAGTAAAGATTGAAATTGTTGTGTCCGATGAAAAACTGGAACAAACTGTTGATGCAATACGTAAAGCAGCTCAAACCAAACATATAGGGGATGGAAAGATATTTGTCTTTTCCATTGATGATGCAATTCGTATAGGCACGGACGAAACCGGTATCGATGCCCTTTAATAAATAACGAGAAAATTCACTTTTTTATCCACCTCAACGCCATATTAAGGAAATTGAATATGACAACCGCATCAGATATTATCAAACAGATTACAGACAACGAAATCCGTTTTGTTGATTTACGTTTTACTGATCCACGAGGAAAATTGCATCACATTACAATGGATATCGCAGAGATCAGCGAGGATACTTTTAGTGATGGTGTCATGTTTGATGGTTCTTCAATTGCTGGTTGGAAAACAATTAATGAATCTGACATGGTTTTAATGCCAGATCCAGCAACAGCACATATTGATCCTTTTTTTGCTCAATCTACTTTGGTCATATTTTGTGATGTACTTGATCCTGTCTCTGGTGAGTTTTATCGTAGAGATCCTCGTTCTATCGCCAAAAGGGCTGAGGTGTATATGAAATCTTTAAACATTGGAGATACAATCAATGTGGGTCCAGAAGCAGAGTTTTTTATCTTTGATGATGTGCGCTATAAAACGGACCCTTACAACACAGGGTTTAAACTCGATTCAAGTGAACTTCCCTCTAATGATGATACGGAATATGAAACAGGAAATCTAGGGCATCGCCCACGAATAAAGGGAGGCTACCTTCCTGTTCCGCCGATTGATTCCTGCCAAGATATGCGTTCTGAAATGCTCACAGCACTCAAGGATATGGGCGTACAGGTCGAAAAACACCATCACGAAGTAGCAGCAGGCCAACATGAATTGGGTATTCGTTTTGATACACTTGTTCGCGAGGCTGACAAGATGCAAATTTTTAAATATGTTGTACATCAAATAGCAAACAGTTATGGGAAAACAGCAACCTTCATGCCAAAACCAGTTTTTGGTGATAACGGCTCTGGAATGCATGTCCACATTTCCATTTGGAAAGATGGCAAACCCATTTTTGCAGGAAATGAATATGCTGGACTATCAGAAACCTGTCTGTTTTTTATCGGTGGTGTTATTAAGCACGCAAAAGCAATAAATGCTTTTACAAACCCATCCACAAACTCCTATAAACGTTTGGTTCCTGGTTATGAAGCTCCTGTTCTTCTTGCCTATTCAGCACGTAATCGTTCTGCATCTTGCCGTATTCCTATGAGCTCCTCACCAAATTCAAAACGCGTAGAAGTTCGTTTTCCAGACCCAACAGCAAATCCCTATTTGGCATTTGCAGCCCTTTTAATGGCTGGTCTTGACGGTATCAAAAACAAAATTCATCCCGGACATGCTATGGATAAAGATCTTTATGATCTTCCCTTAAAGGAACTTAAAGAAATCCCTACTGTTTCAGGAAGCCTGCGTGAAGCGCTTGAAGCACTTGACAAAGATCGTGGCTTTCTTAAAGCTGGCGACGTTTTTGATGATGATCAGATTAATTCCTTCATTCAAGTAAAGATGCAAGAAGTCTTGCGTTACGAAACAACACCCCATCCTGTTGAATTTGATATGTACTATTCTGTTTAAACAATCAATACGCATTCTTTTGATTTTTAAAGTGGAGGCAAAAGCCTCCATTTTTGTGGATATTCTTCTCATGCAAAAGCGCAAGAGGCTTTTTGCTCGTCCGCTTTTCCTTTATAATGTATTGAATCTCTTCAAATGAATTAACAAAGGTTTCTAATGCCGCGAATTTGTTTTCTCGTTCCCGTTCTTTTATGCATTGTCTTTATCACATCAACAACTAAAGCACATACAATAACCAACCAAAAACTTACAACTCTTGAGAAAGCAACATCTGCTTATAGTAAAGCACTTAAAAATGCCGATGCAAATGCCATCTTAAATGCTATTCCTCCCCAAGTCATCAACCGCTTAACCGCCAAAAAAAATCTTAATCAATCACAATTTCTACAAATCATGAAAAGCCAAATAGAACGGTTGGCAGAAAGTTACAAGATTGAAACGATCAACATTGATCAAAAACAAAAACGTGAAGGTACCCTTGATAATGGTACCCCTTATTTTGTTATACCCGTGGAGCTTGTAACCACAACAAATGCTGGGAAAAAATGCTCTATTCAAACTGAAATTATTGCCCTACTTCACGATAACCAATGGTATTTTATCCGTGGCAATGACGAAGCGCTCTTAACCATAACTAATGAACTATTTCCTGGACTTGATAAAGTAAAAACCAATCCTCAAAAAGTCACAAAAATACTCTGAGCCAAAAGAATGCACGTAAATAAAAGATTTTCCCCTATAAACAAGTTGTAACAATTGTAGCAGCAGCATTAAATTCAACTTTTTTATGAGCACGGCGTGCTATTGTTTCTTTATCTATTCCCCATTGTTCCATCATCCAATCTTCATCTAAATGGGCAATAGACCAAGCATGATCAGCATCAATGTTTCCCGCAGCAACAGCAAGAGCAATGAGAGCAGATCCCGTTAAGGTTGTCATCATATGAAGTGCAGCAAGCATATAAGCAGACTCAACGCTTCGTAAATAATGACTCACAGCTTGAAGTGCTTCTGGTGATTGTTCCACATGCATCAGCCCTTCTGTCAAATAAAACCTTGCACCCAGTTTTTTTTCTGCCCAATCTAATAAAGGATCCCATTGCTCAGATTGTTTTTGCACCAACTCTTTAGGTGTCTGTGCACGATAAAAGATCATATCACATGCAACGAAACGCAATAAATCTTCAAAAACCACCTGCATATCATCAGCGATACCATCAATAACAGTATTAACCAAACGCGTCATCGGCATTTTTGCAGGATCAACAACGTGCTTTTGGTTCTCAAATTCCTGAGCAACATATTCAGCAAACACTTCTGATGGCACATGAAAATGACGCCTTGCGGGCGTTTTTACGGGACGGTCATCCAACAAAATCGTAAAGCCGACCTCCTCACAAGCGATCTTCACTTGCTTATAAAACCGTTTTGGGTGTGATTGGCATGAAAGATTTTGAATCTTTTGAACAGAACTCTTCTTATTCAATGGCATATCAAAATGATCCAAAATCTCACGCATATTTGTTTACCTCTGATCTTTTCAAAAAAACGACTGTTTCTTTAGGTTCTGTAGCTTCAATAAGGTTTAATCTGACCTTCTTAACAATTCCAAAGAAGAAAAAAATCTTGCCAATCTCAATCTGATTTAAGAGTTATATTTCATGTTTCTTTTACAAACAAGACAATGATGATTGCCTTTTATATATTTAATACAATCATAATAGTAAAACAATTTCTAAAAGTATTATCTTAATTAAGAAGTTAAATATATTGAGTTTTATGGCAAAGATATTCACGCCTTACCAATTTGCTTATTATTCACCTATAATAGTATTATCAATATGAACAGATTCAAAAACGCTGCTCATCCAAAAAATGATAGAGCAGTGCGGTTTACGTGTCATTCACCTTCACTTAACCATTCCAATAATTCTCTAACATATCCAATAAATACCCTGCATAGAATTTTTCCTGCTCAATTACTCCCCTAAACGACTATGTTTTACGGCATGATAGAATAATGAACAGACAAAATTATAATTGTAAATTTTCTTTCATATATACATTATTTTATAAAGCACTAAATTATTTAACGCATTGTGCTTGATATACTCTACATATTACACTATTTTAAATTTAGGCATATTTTTATAAAGAATAGAGATCATGCAATCTGAAAATAATACTTTTATCTATACACTTGTCCCTGCAGATACTAACTGTGCAGCAGCAGAACAATAGTGGCTTAACAATCACAATAAAAATATTTTGTCCACTGACTCGAGATCCCGTATTATCTTATACGCAACTCTTGAAGAAGCATTTAATGAACTTGCTCAAAAAAAAGATGCTTATCTCTTAAGTTGTGCTGCTTCCCCTGATTTGCATACACTCATATTTACCCGTTTAGGTGATATGCAATTATTTGACAGCTTTATCATGCCTACTCACTCTATGGTTTTAGCTAAACGCAATAACATTGATGAAATTAAAACCATAGCGCCTCATCCTGCCCCGCAATCTCTGGTAGCTCATCAATATGACAAAGTATTTGCCAACAGCAATGCTGATGCAGCCGTTCTTTGTAAGGCTGAAAAAGCCGATGCTTGTATCACAACATCGGTTGCGGCAAATCGCTATAAGCTGAATATTATCGAAAATTTTGAACAAATGCCAATGACCTTTTTGCTCCACTCACTAAAGTCAACTAATCATGAAAAAATCTGAAGTGCTTCTTTCCATTGTTAACTTAGTTGACAAATTCCGTATGCGCCAAGAACGAAATGGGAGCATTAAGGAACCAACTTCAGCAGATAGTAATATGATCAATGAATTGATCACTCTGCTGAACCACCATGCTAATATTCTTGATGGATTATCTCCAAAACTTTTAGCGATCATTTCTGATGATCTTCTTCAGTGGATGCTCAGCGGTTTAACGCCCCCTCCTCAATTTGATAACACTTTGGCTGCTTTCAAAGCCCCATTACCAGATGCTCCCTTGTTTTTCTTGGCTCCAATGCGTGCAACAAATGGACCTGATCCAGAAGGATTCCAGCTGGAATTAGTTACAGGATATCGTCATGAAACGGCCTATCTTTCTGACGCCTCGAAATATACAAAGAATTATCTATCACCATTTCAATGTATAAAAATGGGAATAGCATCAAAGGGATTTTTAGAAGGCAAGTTCTATTCCCAGAATCTGTAGCGACGGCTCAAAAAATTGATAAGCAAGCATTTGCTTTGTTTTTTTTCAGTAAATTCTTTGATATTTACAACAAGCAAACAATTGTGGAAGCTGAACGTTTACTCGGTCGAGATAGTAAATTCCTGTTCGGTCAATTGCATAGTCGTAACTTATCTAAAGAAGACATTTACGATGCTCGCTGTTTGTGGGGCTATTATCATGACTATGCACATCATACCGGACCGCGGCCATTGGATAAAAATCTGTATATAAAATTAAATTGGTTTACAGGTCTTCTAGAAGAAACTAAAGTTGATTTAATTACAGTGCGTATTATGCTACAAAATCATCCAAAATTTTGGAAAGAAATAACTGAATTTGTCCTATTAGAACGCATATTTCGTTATCCACAAGATTCTGATCAGCATATGACATTCGATGCTGGTACAGGGATCTTGCCTTTTGAAATATTGATGCGGAACAAAGCATTGATTGAAACAAATCAAAGTTATCTTCAATTTGATTTGGAGCGTCTTGAAAAAGTAATAATATTGATGATAGCAGATATAGAAACACTTGAAGCATTAGATGATGACGCTTATTTGGCAGGAGCTAAGGATTATATCCAAAATAATCTTGGTAAGCCGCAAACTTCACAGTCACGATTTAATTTTTCAACATCATATTATGCACAGCGAGTGATTAGAGGATTAAATCATTGAGTTTCATAAAAGGACGGTTATTATTATTTACTTTTACTATTCTAGCATTGTTTTCCATAAGTTGGTTATTATCTAAGAATTTGGTTAGCAATATACCCGTCATGCATGCGGTTGGACTTAGGTTGTTTTCCACCGCTGCTACCTTATGGCTGATTGCAGTATTTCGTGAGAAAGCTGTTTTCAGATCCATACCATTACTTTCCATGATACCTTCTTTTTTAATTCTCTCAGTGTTAGGATTCTCGTTATATTTTGTATGCAGCTTTGGTGCATTAAAATCACTCAAAGCCAGTGATTTAACCATGGTGCTCGCTACTATTCCAGGAATTACTTATATATTAGGTGCATTGACAAATATCCTTAAATTCTCATGGCTGAAGCTTAGTGGAGTGATAATTGTCAGTGTAGCAGCTGTAGCATTCAATATAAACAGTGGAGAAAGTGGATACAACCTAATAGGAATAGCTCTTGCTTTAACAGCAGCCCTTTCTTACTCTGCTTATGGCTTATTGTCTAAACGTTATCTTAAAAATTTACCTTTGCTCACCTCACTGGCTTGGATCACGACAATTTCTGCAGCATCATTTATGCCATTATTTATTTTTGATCCTGCCCCACTCTTATATCTTAAGTTAGAAGATATATTTAAAATATTGATTTTAGGAACTGTTTGCTCGGCACCAGTTTACGTATTATACCAAAAAGTTTTAGCCGAAGGAGGCGTATTATACGCCAACACTATCGGCGTATTATCCCCTTTTGCAGTGGTTGTATGTGAATGGATAATCGGCTCGAGCCCTTCCCTCAATATGATCAAAATAATTGCTATGATTGTAGTTGTTATAGGGATGACACTCTTATTTATAGATGCATCAAAGGTATCTACATGGCAACAGAAACGTCGTGCCCAAAATTCCAAATTTAATGAGGAAACAAAATGAAAAAACTCGCGTTAGTTTGCCAGCGCAATGCAAAATTACCATTTATATTTGAAGCAGCACAAGCAGCTAATATCGAATTAATAATGATCTATGATACCGCTGAAAGCGCTCCCACTCAACACCCCGCAGCAGTCACTTCAACTTGGCAACTTCCTGTTTTTGATAACCCAGAGGCAGCTCTAGACACTTTTGCAACAGGAGCAAAAGAACGCAATATTGCTGGGGTTATGACCCTTCGCGAAGAAGCCATCCTATGGACAGCTTTGGCTGCAAAAAAAATCAATACTCCAAGTATTGAACCAGAAGTAGCAGCATTAACCAGAAATAAATATCTCATGCGTCAAGCTTTCGCTAAAGCAGGCTTAAGAACACCAGGATTCTTTTATATAGATCATCCAGAAGACCTATCAAAAACACAAGCCTTGGATTATCCAGTCGTTATTAAACCCGTCTCTGGATGGGCAAGTGCAGGCGTCATGTTAGCTAAAAATTCCGCTGAACTTCCTGATCTCATTAAAGCCGTATGGAATGTTCAGCATAAAGACATGGCACGTTTTAATGATAAAAGTAAACCTGTAGGCTTAGTCGTAGAACAGTATTTGCCAGGAAAAGAGTTTGTCGTAGAATGCTTTGTTGATACAGCAGGTGTACACGTTCTATCCGTTGGAGACAAGGGACAGCCTGAGGGACCATGGTTTGAAGAAACAATTTATCGTCAACGATGTGATATAGATGATCCTTTAATTATTGCTTTATGTGAGGCTGCATGCTCTGGAGTTAAAGCTCTTGGTATAAATATGGGTGCTGCCCATGTAGAGCTACGCCTAGATGCTAATAATTTACCTTATATCATTGAGATAGGCGCTCGTATAGGTGGATCAGGTGTTTCCCATTTTATTGTTGAGCAAGGCACAGGAATTTCATTTGCAAAACTATGTATGAATGCCGCTTTAGCTGAAAAAAACTTAGACCTTCCCGATATACTCCCAGCTAAAAAAGTGGCGGCAAATTATATTATTCCTCTTCATGGGTATGGACAGTTTTCTGGATTTTCAGGTCTAGATAAGGTTGCACAGCATCCTCAAACCGCCAGAACTATCATTTTCTTTGAAACCAATCACATTTCACCACCTCCACCAGCATTTGGTGGATATCCTGGTTTTATTTTCTCTGTTCATAACTCAAACGAAGAAGCACGCAATTACCATAAATGGCTCGATGATACCTTAAGCATCATATGGAAACACCATGTTTATCAATAGTCCGATAAAGATATTTCTACTGACGCTCAACTTTGATATAAATCTTATCGATACAAACGAAATTACAATGCGAATGCGATTGCCTAAAACTTTGCAAACGTTTTTCCATTAAAGATGCATATTTAAAAAAAACAGGAATTGAGGAAGATATAATCTACTTTTACACCCCATTTTAATAAAAGCTCTTCAATGTTTCTATATTTGAAACAATAATAAGAACTTATGAACGATTTTTTTGATACGATCAACCTCTTCTCCCCACGTCTTAAAAGAAGAAAAAAATCTTATCTCCCCACTTTGATATAAAACTTATATTTCATATCTATTTAACAAATAAGACAATGATCTTGTTCATATATTCAATACAGCCATTAGAACAATTTTTTTAAAGGATTTATCTTTATTAAGAACTGAAGATATTGAATTTGATGTTAAAAGTGATCATGCTTTACCACTTTTCTTATTATCCATCGACAACAATGCAAACGATACGAACAGCTTCAAAAACGCTTTTTGCAAAATTTTAAAGCAAAAAAATACGCATCATCCACGAAACGATAGAGCTGTATATTGCATATATCCCCTCCTTTGCTTAACAGCAAAAGCTTTTAATCAACAGTCAATATCTCCCTGCCTTTCATGATTGATATCAGCGACCTCAAACGCCAGTCTTTACAACATGATAGGATAATAAGGCTACTATTTTAAAAAGCTGATGACAAACACATCCCCAATATTTATAGCAAAAATAACACAAATAGATTTACAGTCTCATTATCATTTTTTTTGAAGCATTTAAGCTCCCCTATCAATCAGATAAAAAATAAATCAACGTGATCCTTCCATACCTATTAAAACACATGATACCATTATTAAAAGAAGCAATTAAAATTCTGCATCATCAATGGTTTAAATCACGACAATAAAACAAAACTTTAAAAATCACATTTATTATTTTTAAAAAGATTTATTAAAAATGATAGCGCAAACCACCAGAAAAATGAACTCCAGAAAAACCAGCCTTGGTTAACCTATGCTGATAGCTAAGATCACTGTGAAGTGTAACTTTAGAAGAAAACTGCGCATTGATACCCAAACCTGTTTCTAAGGAAGAACCGAAAGAACCCAACTGGAAAACATCTTTAAAATGAACAAATTGTTCTTTATCAAAACAATGAGCAAAATGAATATTGCCATAAAAAGAAGTGATCCAATCCTTATCAGAGGCTGTAAATGTTTTACTTAAACGCCCACCAACACGCACAAACCATTGATCTATTTTTTTCATCTCAACATCAAATCCATCAATATCACGAAACTTATCAAATTGAAGATGTTGATAAATAAGCTGAAGTTGTGGATCAAAAATAAGATCTTTATATCCTGTCATAGACACTTTACCAGCAGAAAACGACACGTTCAAAGGATTTGCTTTTAATGTCGCCGTCTTACCCCAAACACGGCTACGCACATCCCCTTTAAACAAACCATAAGATAAAAGACCGTCTACGTAAAAATCAGTGTAATGTTTCACACTAGCATATGCCGTAAATGACCATTTATTAAACGTACTCTTTTGACTTTGTTCCACGTTATGAGGTTGTAAGGAAAGCTTTCCATAGGTTCCCATAATCCCAAAAGATGTCGTACTATATGCACCCTCTATTGTTTTGAGCAAAATATCTGTTTTTATAGCGTTATAATCAACATGACCATCGTACCCATATTTAAGTGTAGAAAGATCTGAGACATAACGATAACTCCCACCATAACCGTGGACAGATAAAGCAAAGTTCCCTTCAACTTTTAATAATTTACGAGGAATAGACCGCCTAACTTGCAACTGCTTTTGTTGATGACTAATATCCATGAGCCCAACATGAAACAAAGCATTTGGTAACAAAAGATAGGTCAGAACTTGTGGAACAACCTCTCTGACCTTTAACTCAGAAGGGGGAATAGCAGACACCTCTAAAACAGGCTGAATATATTTACTTTCAAGGCGAAAATCCCAAAAATCTCCATCTCCTTCAACCAATCTTTGAGAAGTTTGTGCATTTCCAAGAGCAGAAGCTGGACCATACGCATGAAGATAATATTGGTAAGGCAAACCCTCTAATGCGATATAAGCACGATTTAACTGAAAAGAATCCTCTGCCGCTTTTCCAGAAACCTGAATAAGTGAAATACTATGAGCATTTTCACCGGTTGCTATCTCACCCTGATTTCCTGCAACAAATTGCACATAAACTGTTGTTTTTCCAGAAACATCACCATGTATTAAAAGCCGATCAGTTTTTGTATTATCGAGCAAACCATCACTACTGAGATACGTATTGAGATAAATATCTGCCCTATCTTGCGCACTATAAACTTCTTTTTCTCCCTTCCCAATATGAAGTGTCTGATACTCCTGAAACATTGGAGTCTCAAAAGCAATAAAACTATCAGAAACTTTCACAAATGAAATAGACGAACTTGTACGGTTTGCAACTTGCAAATCGATCTCTCTTCTTTTTGTCAAAAACCATTTTGATCCCCTTGTTAAATAAAGCTCAGCAATAGAATCATCGGCAACACGAGTCCCTCCTATCAATGAAGAAGAATTAGCCAAAATCGCTACACTTCCCCCTTTTTCAGCTGTTAATAATAAGTCACCAAAAATTTTTGTACCTTCTGTTACTCCAATATAAATACGACTGTTATGACTATGAACAGCTGTCCCATCTGGAACCTCAAAAATCGTCCTTTTCAAAAAGACAAGCCCCTGTTCATACGCATCATTTTCCCCATCCCTCTCAAAATACATACCTTGTTTGTTACCTATTGCTTTAATTGTTGAATCTTCAATATTAACCCGCGAAATTAAAATATTTCCTTCCCTGCCGTTATTGGATGGCGTGTTAGAATCTTGTCCAACTGTTAAAATATGAACATCCGTAGAAATAATATTCGTATTTTTTACATAAACAGAACCCTGATGTTTTACATTGAAAACTGTATGTATAATTTTTTCATTTGTATTTTCTTTGTCTTCTGTTTTTTGATATTTTGAAGCAATGGTAACACCATCTAAAGTCGCACTCCCCCCTCTCCCCACATAAAGCGCAGCAGCATCATTCACATCAATAAATCCACTTTTCATCTGAATACCCGCATCAGCACTAACGAAAAGAGCACTCTCTTGACCGATACCCAAACCTTCCACTTTAATTTTTGTATTCGTTAACGTAACAGATGCTCCTCGCTTCTCTGCATAAGCAGCAATCTGAGAAGCCTCAATTGTTCCACGATTAACCTCAATCATTCCACTATCAGCTTTAAGACCTATTGATACATTTTTAAAAGCTGAATCGCTCAAAACAATTTTTCCCCCTTGTGATACAAAAACACCATAAATATCTTCTATACTTGCAGTCCCTTCAACCTCTACACGCATTGCCTCAATAACTGTATTTGGCTCCTGTACTACTATAGCAGCAGGTAACATGATAGAACGATCCTCCCCATTCTTTTTTTTAACAGGCGCCGTGAATTTATATACTTTATCACTAATTGTATGCTTTGAACCATCACTGCATTCATAAGGTAATTTGTTTTTGTCACATGACAGCGATGTATATGAATGAGAATGTGCCTCAATATTTATATTTAACAAAAAAGAAAAAATAGCTGCTGTAAAAACGCACGAATACAAGTGATTGTTAGATACCTTGACTATCATTGTTTTTCAAAACTTTCTTTTTTCAACAAAAACAAAAAATGCTGGCAAAAAAATAAACCACAAATTAAACACAACAAGAATAAAACGAACAAAATTATTTTATTTTTATGATAAATTACAGCACTTAATAATATGTTTTGTGTTTTATGTAAAGAAAGAACAAAAAGTTTAAAAATACCATTTAGGAGGACAATCCCTCTAAAGAAGGCATCTCAAAAACCGCTGAAAACTGCAATTACAAAAGGCCCAAAAACCAATCTTAAAAAAACGTGAAAAAATGCGAATTTTGAAGAGATATAATATTCAATTTATCTCACCACCGAAAAATAAAAATACAACAAAATGAGAATAACTTCTAAGATTAAACGATTAAAACGTTTTAATAAAACACAGCACAAAAAGATACAGTATACGAAATCTATAACCGCATCATCTCTTCAACTACAACAAAAAAACAAGAAATTGCACACTAATGTATAAGCTAATGTACACAATTTCTATATTAAAAATGCTAGATATCTAACAAAGAAATTTGAATAAATAAAAAACTTCTCCTAATACCCTATCATCAATGATTTGAATTAATAAATGTAATATTTTAGATCTTTTGATAAAATCTAAAACACAGTAAAACACTCACCATTCGGAACTTAAAAAACACCAAAATAAAATTTCATCAAAATTAGCTCTATGAAAGCTATCTGTTTATTATCGTTAAAGAAGATATTTTAGCAAAGCTATTATTTGCCATTCTTTATATGGAATAAATTTCTCTAAACAACAACTCACTCTCCTCCGCTAGCATCATCTGACAACAACACTATTGCCAATCTCGTAGCTGATGAATATAACTACATTAGAGAAAAAGAGCTATATCTCTCTTCTCCCGTTTAATATTTTTATTTAATTATTGCTTTAAAAATTAACGTTCTACTGTTGATGATCACTTGTGCAAAGCTTTTTTTATTTTCTGGCGCTTTTTATCATTTTCAAAACGTAACATCAAATCTCGCTCTTGTTGTGTCGAATTGGTTACAACAAAAGTATCATTGTCCATAACCTGCTGATACCCTGCTACCATTAAATTGACTAAAAATGAATCACTTCGCTGCGTTGATGAAAAATAGATTCCCTTTGAATCTTGTAATTTGTACCGATAACCTGCTTTAGTCATGCACTCATAAACTGCTGCAAAATCACTTGCACGCGAATCCATATTTTCAGAAGAAACGTAGATTGGTTTCCATCCACGTTTTAACAGTGCTTGTTGAACCATAGATTTATTGACACCAGGCTTTTCCCATCATGCCAATATCGATGGGGGAGATTTACTAACACATCCCGCAGAGCTTAAAAAAAATCATAGCACTCAATAATTTCAATATTTTTTTCATTTTCCCCCTCCCTCAATATTTACGATAAAAAAGCCTATAAGCCTGTGCTAATTTTTTCACATGTAAGATTGCTAGTCTATTGAGAAAAACAATCCCGCCCCCTTGCGAGAACAAAAATATAAGGATTATTGATTACAACAGCATCAATATTTAAGGTTGACATTCGGGCTGCTCTTTGTTCTCTTCACAATGAGGACTATTCAAGCGCCTCTCTACACTTCGCTGAGGAATAACTGCATCAGGCTGACAAATTGGAAGATTTTTATATTTCTCACACCACTTCATTCTTCCCAATTTATCTTGGAAACCTGCTTTTATCATGCATGCATTCACAGACTCTTCTGCATTGAATCTCTCATCAGTACTTGTTTCTGTATCAAGACGACCATCAAGATACTGTATTCCACACTCTAACAGAGCTTTTTTTATCTCAAGTTGATCAGCACCAGATTTTTCCCATGCATCTACAGCTGTTTGAGAAGGCTTTTCTGGATAACATCCAGCCATAACAAATAGGGTCATCCCACTTAATAATTTTAAAATCTGCTTCATTTTCCTATCCTTGAATAATTTGATATTATGAAACAATCCATAAATTACTTTACATGCTGTTTTTTCACTTCCAAAATAACGATGAACATTATCAACCTTCATGGTTATTTATCTCTTTCCGATAATTATGCCACCGATATTATATCAAAAATACGGTAAAATTATTACTAAAATCATCTATCTATCAACGATATGCTTATAATTATTATCAATATTTTGATTACAACCAAAATAGATATTTTATATTATTGCGCCAACAGTTGTAGTCCCCATAAATAAATAGCATTAACATGCTGAATTAAGCCATCCCCACACGGGCATGAGAAACATGAAGGTAGGGATTGTGATCGTCACAAACAGCAAGACTTAAGGTTTGCATTCAGGTGCATTTTTATATTTTTTACAAAAAGGGCTGTTCAAGCGCTTCTTGACACTGCGCCTCGGGATGACAGCGCCTGAACGACAAATCGGCAAGTTTTCGGCTCTAAAAGTATAACATGTCCCACCCGCTCTTGCTACCTCTTCATCTTTATAGCGGAAACCTGATTGAAGCATGCAAGCATAAATTGTTGCTTTTGCATTGATGCTCTGCTTTCTATTTTCTGGATCGACATCATAAGGAGTTGGCATACCACATTCTAACAAGCCTTTTCCTATCTCTGTAAAATCAGTAACACCATTTTTCTCCCACGTAGCCACCTCTCCTAGAGGAGGTTTATTAAACTGGCACCCAGCTATACCCAATAGAATTATCGCACTTAATAATTTTAAGGTTTGTTTCATTTTTTCCTCCATGATTTAATTCAAGGCTTTTGTTCTAAATGAGATGTGCCATAAAACTTTTGGCATTTCGGACCCGCATCTCCAAGACAGGTATGGGAGCTTATGGGATTCATGATCACTCTCCACCATTCTGTCCACCAGTTACTATCAGCAGGTGCTGTCTCGTAAGTATAATCATTGCCGCCAATAATTCTGCTTACAAAGTCAAATCTATGCCCATCAAAAACCTGTTTCATGCGTCTGTGAATGGCTGCTATGATGGTCTGTCATGCCAACAATCGTCATACTTTCCCCCATTACATTGATATCTTGACCAGAAATCAGATGAGAAGCAATAATCGTAGCATCTCATTGTACATCCATATCAACATTGCCTGTTGCCTCAAGGATAGAGAGAATTGTTGTTGTGTGTGTTCAGAGCTATCGGACGATTTCTCATGCAAAAAGCCACTTGATGACGACTGTTTTTGCTGATCGTAGTGTTCTTGAGCACCTTTTATGGTAATATTGAATAATTTTGCACCGAAATACAGTTGCGGAGTGCATTTTGTCCGCCTCCACTTGTGATAAAAATTACTCTTGTATCAATATTAAAAAAATAAGTTTGATCCTTCCTCTTGTGAAAGCAATAAGAATCGTAAAACTGTCACACGTTCATTGTTCTCTTTAATTTACTCTTCTATGAGATTTTATTGTAATACCTTGCTGCTGTTTATTAAAGTTTTTGTAAAAACAATGATACAATGCCTCATGTAAATTTGTTATCCACTATTTTCTACCAACGCCAATCCTCTTTGAGAAAAAATACATAAAGAACTTTATCTTCGTTTCTAAAAGCAATAGTAATTTTCTAAACAACAAAATTTAAGCAACCAATTTTTTAAAGAGCTTAAAAAACAATTCTTACAATAACTTCTCTTGTAAAACAGAACTTCATTAATACGTTTAGAAAAAGATATCTGCCTATAATCTTGTATCTGGTAAAATCTATTTGCGCTGTTAGGCATTTTAACCTGAAAGACTTATATTGATGGCACAGCTCACCATCAAAAAACGTCTAATATTTATATGATTTGGTCGTTACCGTAAGCAATGGCTCACAAAAACTTCCAAAGCAAAATAATAACGAGCAGATTTTTTCAATCTAGATTGTTCTAACCTTTAGAGAAAACAATCAAACACCTGTTCTCCTGATGACATCAGCTATTTGTTTTGAGTTTTTTCTCTATTCACATTTTATTCAGCTTCTTTTGCTTAAAATTATAAAGTTTAAGTGCATAGAAACAAATAACAAGCCAAGCAATCCAAATAACACCTATAATTAAAACTGGTCGTGTCTCATCAAAATACCATAGGAGAATAAAAATAAAAACCATAAATAAAATAGAAAAAATCGATCCTATTGGCCAAAATGGAATGGGAAATTTTAAACCATTCTGAGCTTCTTTAGGCATCTTAATTCGCATAAAAAATTGTGACAGTAGAATCATCATCCAAACAAAAACTGTCGCAAATGTTGCCATTGCGGCAATAAGAAAAAAAAGCTTTTCATGATAAAAATAATTAAGGACAGCACCAAGAAGAAAGATACCGAAGATCATCAAAATAACAAAAACTGGTATACCATTTTTTGATAAATATTGAAACTTTTTTAAAGCATAACCTTCCTGCGATAAACCATGGATCATACGACAAGCACCATACATTCCACTATTCATTGCTGAAATAGCCGCTGTAACAACAACAATATTTAAAATATTTGCTGCATACGAAATCCCAAGATTTTCAAAAATGGATACAAAAGGGCTATCCATAAGACCAATCTCATTCCAAGGATAAAGAGACATTAAAATAGCTAACGTCATGACATAAAAAAGCAAAATACGAACTGGAGTAGAATTAATTGCCTTTGAAATCGTTTGATGAGGGTTTTGAACTTCCATAACTGCCATGCCAATGATTTCTATGCCACCAAAAGCAAAAACAACAACGCTAAAGCAAGCTAAAAAACCAAACCAACCATTGGGAAAAAGTCCACCATTTTTCCATAAATTATGAACAGTAACGGTAGAAAAATCTGCACCTTCACCCCACCCCCAAAAAATAATTGCTATTCCTAAAATAATCATCGCAATGATAGCGATAACTTTAATAGAAGAGAGCCAAAACTCTAGTTCACCATAGACTTCTACAGCAGCTAAATTAATGCCTGTGATGATTAATGTAATACTCAGTGCCCATACCCAAGGAGCAACATCAGGATACCAAAACCCCATATAAGTCGCAAAAGCTGTAATATCAGCCAAACCAACAAGAATCATCTCAAATACATATGTCCATCCCGTTAAAAAACCTGCTAATGGTGATATGTAATTTGCCGCATAACGAGCAAAAGAACCAGGCAATGGATTATGAAGTATCATCTCTCCTAGAGCCCGCATAACCATAAAAATAGCTAAACCAGCAATACAATAGGCAATCAAAACACTGGGACCCGCAAGCTTAATTGCCTGTGCAGACCCATAAAAAAGACCTGTCCCAATAGCAGAACCAAGAGCTAAAAAAATAACTTGGCGCTTACTCATACCCCGTTTCAGTTCATTTATTGCCATTTCTTTCCTTACTTTTTGAAATGCTGACAATCCACACCACGATAACAGCTCTATGATAAATAAAGCCTCATGTTTCTTTCACAAATATATTTCAAAAAACATCGAAGACCAGCCAGTCCAACACTTTGCTCTAAACAATGAAAAAATACTTTTATTGCGAATTATTCAGCTTTTATAGCCTACAATTTCGTATTATTTTATTCAAATAAAGTGATAATGAATTTTTTCACAATTGTCATTTAATTCATTTCGTATTCTATAGTTTTTTACAGAGAAAATTAACCTTAATGTAAGCTAAACTTTTAGGCTTCTATTTCGGTGCACTGAAATAGAAGCCTAAAAATTCATAACAAACACATTAACTACGCATAAAATTAATTTTTTGTTACTTTAAGCAAACTTTCTTTAAGCCCATAAAACAAACTTTTTATGCCAATTGAATAGCTCAATCAATGATAATACGAATCTCGCAAGTCTTCAAAAGCATGAGAAAATTTATCTACAACCCATCTTTTAAGGACTCCAGCTGCCTTAACGACAAGCTTTCCAATGAAAAAAAAATATACGATAAAAAGAGCATCTTTGATTGTTGGTCCGATGATAGCGTTCTCATTACCTCTGGGAATTTGCCCTGAGATAGCAATAAAATCTTTGTTTTTCGCTGAAATAAGAGGCTCTTTCTCTTGAGCCACTATCATAATGAAAACTTCCTCTGGAAAGCTAGCTCTCCTAAAATTTGCATGAATCTCAAGAATTTGAGAGAAAAAAAGAACTGTTATTGAAACACATAATTTAGCACTTTTAAACATTCTTTTCTCCTTTTTTATTTTAAATATCAAAAATGAACTATAAAATTCATAAAGTATTAAAAAATAAGAAGAATATAAATTAAAACTTTTATTTTTACTTGATACAATACATATATCATAATTTATATTTATAAAAATACAATATCACGAATATATAATTCGTATATATTATTTAACTTATATTAAAATTTCTGATATAAATCAGAAAATATAGGTGCTTTAATTTTATAGTTTCTATAAAATAACAAAATATCTAGTTAACTACAAAAATCAGATATATACAGTAATAAATATATAATTTATTAAATAATTCAAATATAGTATTGCTCCTCTATATTTTCATATGAGGAAGTTTCAAAATTCAATATCCCCCCTTCAGCATTGACCTTAAAACAAATACTATTGAAAACTTAATGAAGGAAAAATTGTTTCTGGTAAAACAGATAATAAGTGCCCTTCACGCACAAGTATATGTCCTTGATGAAGATCTGGAGCCAGATAGCGATCTTCCTTAAGAGAAGCAACATTTTTTCGTAAACATTCCATAACAGATTGCAAAAAAGTACTTGTTTTTAAAGGTGCACGATATTCAATTCCTTGTGCCGCAACAAGCGTTTCAATGCCAATAAGTGTAAAAAGGTTTTCACTCATGACCAATAACCGACGCGCTCCATGGCAAGCCATTGAAACATGATCTTCTTGATTAGCTGAAGTAGGTGTTGAATCAACGGAAGCAGGATAGGCCATTTGCTTATTTTCAGACATTAAAGCTGCTGCTGTTACTTCAGCGATCATAAAACCTGAATGAAGACCTGGATTATGCGCTAAAAAAGATGGAAGTCCATAAGAAACAGCTGGATCAACCATAAGAGCAATACGCCGCTGAGAAATAGATCCTATTTCACATAAAGCAAGAGCGATCTGATCAGCAGCAAATGCTACAGGTTCTGCATGGAAATTCCCACCTGATACAACTTCACCATTCCTTAAAATCAAAGGATTATCTGTAACAGCATTTGCTTCAATAATCAGTGTTTTTGCTGCTGCCAGCAAAATATCAAAACATGCCCCCATCACCTGTGGCTGGCAACGTATACAGTAAGGATCTTGTACACGCTCATCACCCCGTAGATGTGCTGCACGAATTTCTGAATTCTCTACAAGTTTTTCTAATGTTTTCGATACGGCAATCTGCCCATAATGTCCTCGTAAAATATGGATATCAGGATGAAATGGCGCCGTTGACCCCATGAGGGCATCTGTTGTCAAAGCTCCTGCCAGCAATCCACCACACAATGCCCGATAACCTCGAAAAAGACCGGCAAGTGCAAGGGCTGTTGAGGTTTGAGTCCCATTAATAAGAGCGAGACCTTCCTTTGCCTTTAAAATAATAGGGGACAATCCCGCTTTTTCTAACGCAGCTGCTCCACTCATACGAATATTTTTAAAAAATGCTTCTCCCTCTCCCATCATAACAGCCGCCATGTGAGCAAGTGGGGCGAGATCACCGGAAGCGCCAACAGACCCTTTTTCAGGGATGACAGGAATGACGCCTTTTGCAAGCATATTTTCCAGCAAATTTACCAATTCTAGACGAACTCCTGAAGCCCCTCTTCCTAAAGAGATAAGCTTTAAGCTCATTATCAAACGCACAATATTTTCAGCTAAAGGCTCTCCTACCCCACAACAATGGGACAAAATAAGGTTTCTCTGTAAAACAGCGACATCGTCCGCATCAATTTTAATGGAAGCCAACTTCCCAAAACCAGTATTAATACCGTACACAGGCTCACTTCCAGCAGCAATTTCAGCAATGCGCTGAGCCCCTTTCTCGATAGCTAAATGCGTGTCATTATGAAGTTTACTTACTTCATCATTAAAATAAATAGCTGCAAGCTCACTAAGCGTCACCTCGCTCGGTTTCAGTATAATAGTCATAATTTACTTTCTTTTTTTTTATCAAAGTATAACGTTTAGCATTATTGATCCTTCTATAAAACAAAAAAAACTATAACGACTCTTTAAAGCGAGAATGCTTTCTTAAAGGTATTCCTTACAATGGAGTTATTATCCAAAAGTAGAATAGTTGACGATAAATGAAAATGAAATATTGACAAACACAACCAAGGTCATGGATTTTAAAAATAGATAACGCATTAATTTATAATTATAATCTAGCATGATTCATATTAAATGAGAGAGCGGAATATCTTTAGACTCTCTCATTCCAAATCTGTGTATGTTGAATCAATCAAAACCATTCGCTTGCACGTCATAAGCGAAATTGGCGTATGGATAAACTGTACAAAAAAGGACTACTCCTCTTATGAGCCGTGTCAAGAGCTGTCACAACATTGGGAAATGACAAAGTGTGTGATGGTGCAGGCTTATTCTTTTATGAAGCGTAAAGATGGAGAACTCAATGGATTTATCATCAAGCTATTCCTACTAAACTTATAAAAATCTTAAATAGATAGCTGTCACAATCTATCATGATTGCAAAAATTAAACTCTATAGAAAATTAAAAAACTTATTCAACACATCACAACAGAGAAGAAATTGAGCTTATTTGCCACTTCTAAAATTGTATTTAAAGCGCCAGATTAAATCTTGAAAAACACATCTTCAATAAAACCACATAAGAATCGGCCTAACCCGTTATTTAAAATAGAAAATAAAAGAAGTTTTCTTATATCAAAAAAAATAATTAATATATTGTTTTATATTATATCTTTTAAACAGAGAAATGCTTCATATAGCATATTTATATTTTACTTTTTTGTTATACTGAATCTAAATTTAGAGATAATTTCAAAATGAGTTGTTTTTTTAAGGTTCTTCCAAGCCATTACCTTTTTTACTACAAATTTCTGATTATGATAATTTTTTGTACTTTTTCAGTTATTTTTGTCAAAATTTATTAAAAACACTCTCATTTAATAATAAAAAGCAATCATAAAAACAAAGAATTATCAAACATTTCTATTCAATCTACCTCTTTCCATTTTATAAAATAATCTGTTGTTAAACTGCAGTAAAGAAAGCGCTTCGATGCTATAATGCAGAGCATAAGTTTTCTATTTAAACTCTCTCATATTAAATGAACAATGAAAATCAGCGGTAATAAGATGTCAATGTGAATGCTGAAGAAGAAAAAACCTTTCTCTCTCAAAGTCTGACTTAATAAGGCGTTAATTTTCTGAATACCGCCCACTCTGATGTGTTAAAAGAGCAAAAGCAATCATCGATATCGGATTATCCTGCATACATATAGAGCTCACTTTGATACAAAAGCTCCAAATTGCCTTGCACTTCATATTTCTTTATCAATGCGACCAATTGCCGCAAATATTCTTCCCCATAGCAAGCAATAGCGCGTTGCACTTGCGTTGAAGAGCGGCTCATTCCAATAAAAGCTTCAGATGGGATCATCATCGTCCAATTGTGCGTATGAAAAGAAATCTTTTCTGGATCTACCCCAAAGCCATCACTCATTTCCTGTAAAAAATCAAAATTACGATAATAACGGGAATAATTTGGACTCATCTTCTCTAACAATGTCTCATAAGCCTCTAGAAATTCGCTATGCTTGAAATCACGATTATTTTGAATAACCGCCATGACACCATTGACCCGAAGTTGATCTGAAATAACGCAAAGCAATTTAGGGCGATCCATCCATTGAAATGCCTGAGCTGCAACGATAAGATCTACCTTGCCTATTTGAGGCAATAGATCTTCGGCTCGGCCCTGATACCACCGCACGTTCGGAAATTTTCTTCGTCCCTGCTTAATCATATCTTCCGATACATCAATAGCATGATATTGGTGCTCGTTGCCTAAAAATTTAACAATCCCCTCTAATGCGATGCCTGTCCCAGCGCCTATATCCACGATGGACAAATTCTTTTTGTTCTTAAAAGGAAAGAGCATGGTTTTAAATAAAGTAAGGGGATAGCGAGGACGATAACGATCATAATCATTAGCCAATCCATCAAACTTTTCACTTTGCCGCTGAACACTTTCTATCATAGGACTTTGTCTCTCCTTACAGTTGCTGATATACATAATTAAAAAGTCTTTTTATCCAATACGTTAAGCATAACTTCTAAAGGAAGAAAATAGGAACTGCCCTTACCTTCTATTTTTCTATAAAATTGATCCTTACATTTTTCTCTTTTCCAGTTATTATCTGCACATTTTGAAACCCAAAACTCCTACGAAAATAATATAATTTTCTGTAATAATAATTAATATTAATATTATTGATCTTTTATAAGATGACATCTATATTACTATTATTATTTTAATATCAACAAGTCACTTAAGCGTACCTAAAACGCAGAGAGATATCAATTTATTGATAAATACGCCTGTTTATAAAGTTCAAAATACTTTCCACCAAGAAAATAAACCCTATATAATACATAAAATATCTGTGGAGACATCTTTATGTTAAATGTACAAACTTCTTCAATGTTTAAAATATTAAAAAAATTTCCAATCGTGATTCTTTTGGCATGGTTAGTGCCATTTTTAAGTGGGTGCGGATTTAATACGATACCAACAAATGAAGAAAAAGCACATGCAGCATGGAGTGAAGTGCTCAATCAATATCAACGTCGTATAGATCTCATCCCCAATCTTGTAGAAACAGTTAAAGCTTACGCAGCTCATGAACAAAGTGTTTTCACAAATGTAATTGAAGCACGTGCTAAAGCAACACAAGTCAACATTAATGCAGATATGTTGAATAATCCAGAAATTATGCAGCAATATCTCAAAAATCAAGCAAATTTATCAAGTGCACTTTCGCGACTTATGGCTGTTGTTGAAAACTATCCGGATCTTAAAGCAAACCAAAACTTTCTTGCTCTTCAATCACAATTAGAAGGAACAGAAAACCGTATTTCCGTTGCGCGCCGCGATTATATTGAAACAGTACGTGCCTACAATACTGCACTCAAAACAATGCCGACGATGATTTGGGCAAAGTTATGGTTTCGCGATGCTAAACCCATGCCAACTTTTACCATCGATACAGATAGCCAACAAACACCAAAGGTTAATTTTAATTAATGAAATCATTTCGATACTCTTTGCAACGTATTGTATTTCCAAAATTATGGGCTTTTATCTGCTCTCTGTATTTAGTTGCTGCATTGGGAAGTATCGCTTGTTCGCAAATAAAATTTCCTCATTTAACAGGTTATGTTAATGATGTGGCTCATTTGCTCGATAATGCAACCAAGGAAGACTTAACAAAAAAACTGGCAGCACTCGAAGAGAAAACGGGAGATCAAATTGTTCTTGTAACACTCCCTACTCTTTCGGGCAACGATATAGAAACGTACAGCAATTCTCTTTTTCGTACATGGGGATTAGGCCAAAAGAAGATCAATAATGGTGTATTACTGGTCATTGCACCGAATGAACGCACAGCACGTATCGAAGTTGGATATGGTTTGGAAGGAGAGCTAACAGATGCTCTTTCCTCTGTCATTATTAATAGCTTCATGATTCCTAATTTTCGCGAAGGAAATTATCAAAAAGGAATTGCTGAAGCAGTTGATGCAATTATCAAAGTTATTACAGAAAGTGATTCTGATTTTACTTTTCGCATCAAAGAAAAAGCTAAAATCGTTGAAGAACAACGTAAACAAGCTGAAAAAGAAGAAATGGTAATCAATGCAATTATGTTTCTCATTCTCTTTATAGTCGTTGGTTTGCCCATTCTTGCAATGATTTTTGGTAAAAAAGTGGGTCCACAAAAGTATCTCTGGCTGGGGATCATCTTCACACCTTGGTTTCTTAACTTAAGTGCCGGTGGCAGATATCCTGGTGGAAGGTTCGGTGGTCCTCGAGGTGGAGGGGGATTTAGGGGTGGTGGTGGATCATCAGGTGGTGGTGGTGCAACAGGAAGATGGTAAAAGGAACGTGGATTTTTAAGCGTAGCAAATCTTCTTAAGATAAAATTTATGAACGTATTCTCTTTTATTCAACAATTCTATACCTTACTCTGTAATCACTTTTATTGATTACAAAATAAACTCAAACATCAAGATAAATATTACCCATGACATGTGAATTGAAACATACAGATCGTAATCACTTATCACATCATTTTAATGCAATTCTAGAAAATCCACCCGTCGAATGGAAAATAAGCGATCATCTAGTTGAGTATCCTGAAGCTCTGCGTTATATGCAAGAACGTGTAGAAAAAATTCTTGCAAAAACTGCGCATGAACAAGTTTGGCTTCTCGAACACCCTTCCCTTTATACAGCGGGAACGAGTGCAAATAAAAAAGATCTTTTGGCGCCTAATTTATTCCCTGTTTATGAAGCAGGACGTGGAGGTGAATTTACATATCACGGTCCAGGACAGCGTATTGCTTATATCATGCTTGATCTTAAACGCCGGAAACAAGACATTCGTGCTTTCATTAGTGCATTAGAAGAATGGATCATACAGATGCTTGCCAACTTTAATATTAAAGGCGAACGCAGAGAAGATCGCGTTGGTGTCTGGGTTAAACAGTCTCATTGCCCATCAAAACAAAATGATCTTTCTTCCGAAGATAAAATTGCAGCTATTGGCATTCGAGTGCGCAAATGGATAAGTTTTCATGGAGTTTCTATCAATGTTAATCCTAATTTAGCCCATTATTCAGGAATTGTTCCTTGTGGAATTACAAACCACGGTGTAACAAGCTTTCTTGATCTAGGTTGCCCTGTAGCAATGCATGATATTGATATTGCTCTCAAACACGCTTTTGAAAAAATTTTTGGTCCAACAATCGATGTTTCCTAAGTGCATTGATTTTTAAATAAAAAACAGGCATAAAATTATTTTAATAAATATTTGATTTTATGAGGTGGATAGTTAAACGCTATGAGCGATAACAAAAAGGATCTTTTTAGTGTTTTAAATAAAGCCCAATCTCGGGTAAATACAAAAGAAAACACTCTGCAGTCTCCAATGAAATCAAACGCGATGATTTCAAGAAAAAGTGCAAAAGATACGCAAGAAGATGACTATAATGCCCTCTCTATTCGAGTTCTTGAGGGTTTAGAGCCGGTACGTTTACGCCCTGGAATGTATATTGGTGGAACAGACAGTAAAGCGCTTCATCATTTATTTGCCGAAATTATTGATAACGCGATGGATGAAGCTGTTGCGGGTTATGCAGATTCTATTGAGGTCTCATTAGATAGGAACGGTTATATAACCGTTACAGATAATGGACGCGGTATTCCTGTTGAAAATCATCCTCAAATGCCTGAGAAATCGACTCTTGAAGTTATTATGACACAACTCCACTCAGGGGGAAAATTTGATGGAAAGGCTTATCAAACTGCAGGTGGACTTCATGGAGTAGGAATTTCTGTCGTCAATGCTCTTTCTGATGATATGGAAGTTGAAGTTGCACGAGAACGAAAACTTTACCGCCAACGTTTCTCACGCGGTATTCCTCAATCTGGATTGGAAGATCTGGGAGATGTTTATAATCGTCGTGGTACACGCGTTCGTTTTCATCCTGATCATGAAATTTTTGGTGAAAAAGCAGCTTTTGATCCAGAAAAAATCTATAAGATGACATGCTCCAAAGCCTATCTTTTTGGTGGCGTAAAAATTCGCTGGTCTTGTGATCCCGTCATACTTGAAGGCGCAAAAAATATTCCTGAAAAAGCTGTTTTTCATTTTCCCGATGGGCTTAAAGACTATTTACTTTCGTCACTAAAAGATGAATATCGAGTAACGTCAGAAATTTTTTCTGGCAAAACACAACACAATAATGGCCATGGCTCCGTTGAGTGGGCTATCGCTTGGCATGGTGGTGATTCTTGTGTGCAATCTTACTGCAATACGATTCCTACAGGAGAAGGCGGAACACATGAAATAGGATTACGTCAAGCTCTTTTGCGTGGATTGAAATCCTACGCTGAGTTAATAGGAAACAAGCGCGCAACGATTATTACGTCTGACGATATTATGATTTCAACAGCCGCAATACTTTCAGTCTTTATCAGTAACCCTGAATTTGTTGGACAAACAAAAGATCGATTAGCAACCATTGAAGCACAGCGTATCGTTGAGAATGCAATCCGCGATCCTTTTGATCATTGGTTAGCAAATTCCCCACAAGAAGCAACAAAACTTCTCGATTGGGTTATCGAACGTGCTGAAGAACGTGTTAGACGACGCCAAGATAGAGAAATAAGTCGAAAAACTGCTGTCCGTAAATTACGTCTGCCCGGTAAACTTGCAGATTGTAGCCAGAACCATGCTGTGGGTGCTGAACTATTCATTGTTGAAGGGGATTCTGCAGGAGGATCTGCTAAACAAGCAAGAAATAGAGCAAACCAAGCAATTTTACCTCTTCGTGGTAAAATCTTAAATGTCGCCAGTGCTGCACATGAAAAAATGAACTCAAGCCAAACAATTAGCGATCTGATCCTTGCTCTTGGATGTGGAACACGCTCCAAGTATCGTGAAAAAGATCTCAGATATGAACGTATTATCATCATGACAGATGCTGATGTTGATGGTGCTCATATTGCGTCACTGCTCATTACCTTCTTCTTTCAAGAAATGCCTGACCTTATTCATCAGGGACATTTATATCTTGCCGTCCCTCCCCTTTATAGAATATCGCAAGGAGGAAAAGTTGCTTATGCTCGTGACGACATTCATAAGGATGAATTGCTCAAAACTGAATTTACTGGAAAAGCTAAAATCGAAATCGGGCGTTTTAAAGGGCTGGGTGAAATGCGCGCAGAACAACTTAAAGAAACGACTATGCATCCTCAAAAACGTACATTGCTTCGTGTTTCTATTGATGCCGTGGAAATGCAAGAAACGAAAAAGACTGTAGAAAGTCTCATGGGAACAAAACCAGAAGCACGATTTCGTTTCATACAAGAAAACTCTACTTTTGCTTCTAATCTAGACATCTAATATAAAAAATATCCCTTTCAAACCACTGCAGCTGCGTCAATCACGCGCAGTTGCGGATTGATCGTTCCATTCCAATAATTCAAACTAAGATGACCAGCTAAATGAATCATTTCACCAATATTTTCAAAAAGAAAATCACCTAGCGATGTCCCTACAGCACGAAAAGCTATTCCTTGTAGTTTTTTTCCTTCAACATTAGATACAATGAGGCGAAGATGTCCTTTACCAACTTCAGATAGATTCACCAGTCGATGAGAGGGAAGAACAAAAACAGGTGTTGCATTCCCTGCCCCAAATGGCCCTGCTTTTTCAAGCAATTCAAACAGCGCTTCATTAACACCAGAAGCAGAAAGAGAACCATCTATACTAAGAGATTTTTTTGCACGCAACTGTGAAACCATTAAAGAAACTTTTTCTTCTAGCCATTTTCGAAAAATTTCAATTTTTGTTGATTGAATTGTAATTCCTGCTGCCATACTATGCCCCCCTCCTTTTTCTAATAAATTTAATGTAACAGCTTCACGAACGATTGCTCCTAAATCTATACCATTAATTGAGCGTCCCGACCCTACGCCATTTCCATCTTCTTTCAAAGCAATAGCAAAAACAGGACAAAAAAAACGCTCTTTGAGGCGGGAAGCAAGAATACCAATAATCCCCGGATGCCATTCTTTATGAGAAATGACAAGTGACAATGGTGTTTCTTGACCTTGATAAAGAGAAGCAATATAGGATTCCGCTTGTGCTAATTGAATATTCTCCATTTCTTGGCGTTCTTGATTAAGCCGATCTAATTGTTCTGCTATTCTGTCCGCTTCATCTTTATTCTCACAGCTAAGCAAACGTGCTCCCAAAGCTTGATCACCAATGCGCCCTCCTGCATTAATTCTAGGACCTAATAAAAAACCTAAATGAAAACTATTAAGCGGCTCCCCTATTCGTGCAACCTTTGTTAAAGCTGTTATTCCTAGATTATGCATAGAACGAGCAACTTGAAGCCCTTTTAACACAAAAGCACGGTTAACCCCCTGTAATGGAACGACATCACATATGGTTGCCAATGCAACAAGATCAAGCATACTTAAAAGATCAGGCAGCGGTCCTTGGAATTGTTTTTTCCGCAGCAAATGATGAACCCAAGCTAACGTAACAAAAACAACGCCAGCTGCACATAAATGCCCCTGTTTAGAAAAATCATCAGGACGATTAGGATTGACAAGAGCAATAGCTTCTTGATGAATCTCTGACATTTGATGATGATCTAAAATCACAACATCAGCACCAGCAAGCCTCGCTGCTTTTACGGCATCTGGACTGTTTGCGCCACAATCAACAGTGATAATTAACCGAGCGCCTTCTTGCACAAGCATCCTCATTGCTTGTTCATTCGGACCATAGCCTTCAACAATACGATCAGGAATATAAATTTTGACTTCAATACCAAAATAACGAAAAAAACGCGCTATGAGTGCCGATGAACAAGCACCATCAACATCATAATCACCAAAAACAGCAACCTGTTCTTGATTGAGAAGAGCCTTAACAATACGCTCTGCAGCGCATTGCATATCCCTAAAACTTTCTGGATCAGGCATAAGCGTACGTAATGTTGGATTAATAAAAGCAACAGCCTCAGCTTCATCCACATCTCTTGCTGAAAGTACTCGAGCTAACTGATCTGGAAAGCCAAATTTTTGAGAAATAGCGCGCGCGTTATTTATCCCTTGAACATCAAGGGCATCTAACCAAGCTTGACCACAAGCAGAAGATTCAACATTGAGAAAATAACGAGACCACTGCATTATTTCTTATTTTATAATGAAGAACGATAAAAGACAATCATGCGTTAAAGATAAAATAGTCTTTTGCAACATTCATTTTAAGTTTAAATGGTCTACAAACTTCTTTTAATGGGGTATTATAATACCTTTCTTGTAACATGTTGTTTTATAAAGTTTTTATTTTCTCTTGACGTCAATCAAAAGACATTATATCAGAGCAAGTAGTATGCGTTAAATATTTCGCTATGGTAACAATTTTCAACGCAAAACAGTAAAAATTCCCTTATATTAAAAGGGTTCTAATAAAGGATACTTCTATGGCAACTTTTTCACAAAAGCCAACTGAAGTGGTGAAAAAATGGGTTATTATTGACGCAGAAAACCTTGTTTTGGGTCGTCTTGCCACATTTGTTGCTAACCGCTTACGTGGCAAACATAAAGCTACATTTACTCCACATGTTGATGATGGTGACAACGTTATTGTCATTAATGCAGATAAAATAGCTCTCACTGGCAAAAAATATACGGATAAAAAATATTATTGGCATACCGGCTATATTGGTGGAATCAAACAACGTACAGCACGTCAACTTCTTGAGGGGCGTTTTCCCGAACGCGTTATTGAAAAAGCAGTAGAGCGCATGATTCCTCGAGGGCCCCTTGGTCGCCGTCAATTGAAGAATCTACGTGTTTACGCTGGAAGCCAACATCCACATGAAGCACAACAGCCTGAATCTCTTGACGTTGGTGCTTTAAACCGCAAAAACAAAAGGATTGCTTGATTATGGCTGAAATTAATTCTCTTTCTGAGCTTAGCATAGTAACAAGTATTACAGAAACACATGAAAATGTTGTTCCTGTTCACGTGCAGAAGCTTGATTCACAAGGACGTGCTTACGCAACAGGAAAGCGTAAAGACGCTGTTGCGCGTGTATGGATTAAACCAGGTTCTGGAAAAATCACGATCAACAATAAGGAATTTGACAAATATTTTGCTCGTCCTGTTCTTAGAATGATTCTTCGTCAACCAATTGTTGCAACAAATAGGGATACCCAGTTTGATATTATTGCAACCGTTGCAGGCGGTGGTCTTTCTGGACAAGCCGGTGCAGTGCGCCATGGCATTTCCAAAGCTTTAACCTATTACGAACCAGAACTTCGCTCAATCTTGAAAAAAGGTGGGTTTCTTACCCGTGATAGTCGTGTTGTTGAACGTAAAAAATACGGTAAAGCAAAAGCACGTCGTTCTTTCCAATTCTCAAAGCGTTAATTTCAATTTTTGCAATGCATAAAGCCTCGGACAAAAACGGGGCTTTTTTAAACTGCTAAAACAGACTTTTAGATGAATGTAGGAACAAATCTATACCGATTAGAAAAAACAAGAATGCAAAACAACCTCTTCTCTTAAGATAAAAGGCAAGAAAAATAGACCGAAAAAATTCAAAACTTCAGTTTCAATTTTTTAAATCTGTTTTACTAACTTGTAATATATCGACGTGCTAAAGCACAAAAATATTTACGCGACAACTTTAGCAATCTTATAAGCTTTTCAATATTTTTTCTATCATCACTTAACAAGCTTTAGTCCAAGAAATGCTTTACCATTGTAATAAAATGAGGGACAGAAATAGGCTTTGACATATATTCTTCACATCCACTGGCACGAATTCGCTCCTCATCGCCTTTCATAGCAAAAGCTGTTACAGCAACAACGGGGATTAATCGAAGTTCTTCATCTTCTTTTAATTGTTTAATAACATCTATTCCAGAGACCTCTGGCAACTGGATATCCACAAGGATAAGAGATGGCATTGATGAACGCGCCAAATCTAATGCCATAAGACCATTACGCGTTTCAACGGTTTCATAACCACTCGCTTCTACAAGATCGCGAAATAACTTCATATTAAGCTCATTATCTTCCACGATCATGACTTTTTTTGACATTCGTATAACTCCACCCTTCTCAGATAAAATAGAGAAATAGAAATGAATCCACATTCTCTTTGCTTAAGATAAAATGATAAAATGAATTGTAAACCACAAAGAGATTAAAAGATTCCAATAAAAGCATTGTTGCAAATATTTGTAAGACGCATCGCTATACTTATTCAGTTCATCAACATAAAACCCACAAATAGTCGTAAGATTGTGTGACCTTGTATTTTTTGAGTTGATATACAAAGTTTATGGATATCTCAATTAATGCATTCGCGTTTTCATCATAAAAAAAATATCAACCACAAACTTAGCTCAAATGCGCATTTTGAAGAGAAAAAAATTTAAGTAAATTTAAAAAGCAACTGATTAGCTGAATTTAATGCACCATATACTGGCATCCACAAAACAATATCTTAATGATATAAAAGGATAAACTTATCAAGGTCATTAAGATTAAAAAAAATAAATAAACCGTGATTAAATATCACGGTTTATTTAATATAAAACATTCAATAACAGCATAATTCAAAGTTTATCAAGGATAATATCTTTTAATTCAAAGCCCATGAACTATGAGCAAAAGCATCGAATGTTCTTCCACCTGTCTCTCTGTTAGGACTCGGTGGCTTTCTAGTAAAGAAATATACAAGATATGCGATGAGACCAAAAATCGCTGTCTCCAACCCCATTAAACCCGCAACTTTTTGGACATTTTTCTCAGCCCCTTGTCCTCCAAACTGGCTAATAATCATATCAACAGCTTTAATAACTCTATTTTCCTGTGTCATTACAGAAATAAAACCAGCATTTTGAAATCTACCATTTAAAGAATCAGCATTGGCTCTTAAAATCTGTGAAAAGAAAATCGCTACTGCAACAAAACATACTATACAATACTTGAATATTTTCATCATAACCACCTAATTACAATATTTAGTAAAATAAATTTTCTTTACCGCCCCCTCTAAATAGAAAACATTCCGTTATCTATATATAAAGTATATTTATCTTCTGATAATAAAAATATAATACAAAATTCAATTAATAATTTTATTTTAATTGTTATTTTTATATTATATTACACTTACAATATATCCGTTACATGTTTATTTAAGGATTGTCAATTATTTTATTTGTAATTTACATTGAGTAATTTAAAGATAAAAATATATTAAAATAAAGTTATTTTATTGTTTTTATTATAAATTTAGCTTTATTATCATAACTATTATTATGATTTTATAATATAAAAAATATCAATATGTTGTTTTTTTAGTTACATACAATGTTTTTATTTTTTGTATAATATATTAAAATAAATATTTTTATAAAATATTTTTCTTTAGTATAGATTGAGAAAAAATATTTGCCCCAGCTACAATTAGCGTAAGAACCAGCTTAACTCTTTGATTGAAAAAGCTAAATTAGATAAGATAAGGGATAACTTTGGTGAATGCGCTAAATCTAATACCATAAGCTATTACACATTTCAACGTTTTCACAGCCATGCGTTTCTACCAGAACATGGAATAATTTTAATAAAGTTCATTGTCTTCCACAATTATAACTTTCTAACATTAATATAATTCCACGATTTTAAGATAAAATAGAGAAATAAAAATGAGTCCACCTTCTTTCTAACCAAGATAAAATGATTAAAATATAAATCATAAAAAATTTAATAATGTCCAATAAAAGCATTTTTGCACAAACCTTTGTAATGCTAATCGTTATACTTCTTCAGTTTATCAAAATGATAATCTAGAATAGCCATAAAATTATATGATCGTATATTTTTTGAGTTGATACGAAAAATTTATCGATATTCAAATCAGCTCATGCCCCTTTTCATCTTAGAAAAGATATCAATCACGAAAATTAGCGTAGATATATATTTTGAAAAAAATTTAAATAACGTTGATATGGATAGATTATTTGCTAGCAAACAATCTTCTCTATTAAATCAGAGTGTTCACTATTGTGATATTTTAATCTCAATCACTACAACACTTCAATAACAGAAAAAAATATAGATTCACTATAAGCTTAAAATAAAAATTTTGGAATTGATCATATATACAATGAATGAACCGTAAAATACAAAAGTAATCATAACACTAGAAAATGAAAAAGCTTATCACTCTTGTTCACTATTCCTTCCTCTCTCATTTTTTCTGTGTTATTTTTAAAGTCTTGTAAAAGATATGAATTACATGAAAAAAATTTAGCCCTTTGTAATCTCTACGCCATCAATCACATTAGTTTTATTAATGATAAGAAATAACATCTGTATAGCTCTAAGCTTAAAGAGTAACACAAGATTAAAGTATCATTTTTATTTATTGTAAAAGAGGATGTAAAACTTCATTTTTCTCTTATCCTTGTTAAGAAAAATTGAAAAATGATCTTATTAATAATTAAAAAATAGAAAATATTTTTTTACAAAATAATATATTATTTAATTACTTTTTAAAATAACCTATTTAAAATAATATAAATATATTATGTTTATATTGTATGTATTTAAATTGTATATTTTCAATTAAATAATAATATTTATAATAATAATAAAAATATTACATAATAATTATCTTTCTATTAAATAAAATCATAACATGAAATAAGAAATTCATAATAAAATCAATTATAATTTTATTGGTTTACAAGTGCAACAAAGAAATATATTTAATTATGTTATTGAGCTCAGTTGCGTTGCCATCGTTTTTGCCTGCTTGGATTGGTGAATCCTTTTATTTCCAAGCAATTATTAACTGAACTTTGACTGCTCAGCATGCTGAAAAATCTCTATGTGATTGTTGTCTTGATAATTGCTATCATGTTGTTTGGCGAAGCTCTTAGCTTTCTATCGGGCAACTTAAAAGCTTTATTCTGTCAATTTTCTTATTGTTTAAGCAAAAACTCATCCACGTAATAATATATTGAATGTACCAACAAAATCCGCACGAATAACCACATTTTGCACATATAAAAATTACCCATCTTTGACAGTTTTTTAGCATTATAAACGCAACAAAAGTAAATTTTGCTCGGAGGAAAAAGCACTACTAATATTGTACACCATCTTACAATTGGCTTGTATCATCAAGCAGCCATCCAAACTCAAAATAAAACTGATCTAAAACCAAGAAATTTAATTCTCTGATTTTTATTGTAAATTCTTTGTTCATAGCTATAGAAATACAACTGATTTTATGCATGAATATGTCTAATAAAAAATCCTCATGTGTAAATTTTACATGACTTATACCGCCAGCATAAATAACGATATTTTACAGTACGATAGAATTTTCACTCAATTTTTTATTTTTATAATCATGCTGACTTTCATCTCATCCCCCTAATCCATTAAATTTACGCATTGTTTTCTTATAACTTATGAAAGTCATGACCATGGAAAGAAAAGCGCTCAACAGAAGATATCCAATATTCCATTCGCCTTTACCAAGCAACAATGACACAGGCAAGGAAGCAGAAAAAGCCATGGGAAGCATAAACAAAAGCCATTTTACAATGCTTGAGGGATAAATTCCTATTGGTACAAATGAAAGCTCGTAAATCATTTCATGAAAATATTCGACAGGCATCTTACGGCTAATAATAAATGTCACAAAATTAAACATCATGAAAAAACAAATATTGACGATAAAAACACAAAATATTGCAACAATAAAAGAGATCCATCTTAGCTTAAGATCATACATATCCGGCAATGATACGAACAAATAGGCACTAACATAAAGAACAAATAGCTTTATCAGATTAAGTGGTTTGCACCAACCAAACAACATCAACAACCAGATTGAAACAGGCTTTATCAAGTAGGGTTCAATTTTACCATCCGCTACTTTTTCAAAAAACGTTTCAATAGAATGAGTAAAAATATTCAAAAATATCCCAAGTAAAACAAAGACAACAAAGATAAAATGAATTTCATCTCTGCTATAGTTACCAATCTTTCCTGAAAAAGAAGATATTCTATCAATAAATATGAATTGAATAAAATAATAGCATAGAGAAAGAATAAACTCCCCAGCCAAATTCTTACCATAAACAATCTGTCGGCGGATATTCAAAATGATAAAATGAAGGATTATTTTCATCTCAACCACCTGCTCCATTATATGCTTTCATCCCTTTATTCCAAGCAATATAAATTAAGAATAAAAAACACAAAATAGAAGTAAAACTTCCGAAAATAAACTGCTGAAACAACGCTAAATTTTGCGTCGCGAAAAACTCGGCAGGAGCTGATATCATGAAACGATAAGGATTAAATTGCATAAGCGGAATAAGCCACACCGGCCAAAAAGATGGTGGTAAAAGAACACCCCCAAGAAGCGTTGAACTGAGAATACTGAAAGAGAGTAATATATTGTACTCAATCACCCAAAAGCTTAATAAGGCAATTCCAAAAGAGAGTAAAAAACAAAGTAATTGTGATAGAATAACAACCAGAAAAAAGAACAGAAAAGCGATGACCAATCCCAGAATATTTTCATAGGATAAAACAAGCTTAACAACAAAAAGAGCCAATAACGGGATGCTATATAATACACTCTCCCCTAAAAAAGTAAAAAGCATTTGTGTCATATAACTAAAGGGCTTTGTAAGATATACTTCTAATTGACCTTCTTTAACATGATGAGAGAAAAACTTAATCACATTATAACCATTATTTAAGCGACCTAGGACTAAAGCAAAAGCATAATAATACATCATATCATAAAAGCTAAAGCCATTGATGGTGTTGCCCGTATCAGAGAAAAGTGCATTCCATAATAGAAGTTGAATAACAAATGGCGAAAGTGTCCCAATGATAATATCGGTAAAAAACATTGCTCTATCACTTAGAACAGTGAGTAATCCATTCTTGGCAAAAAGAAACATACCAAAGCAGTGGTTAGATAAATTCTTTAAATTTAACACGGAGCATCTCTTCAAGCGAGGGAGTGGATACAGAGAACGTACAGTTCAATTCGGTTGTAATTTCGCGTACAAAACGCACAAAATCCTCACGGGGCAGCGAAACCTCCAGCGAGCATTCTTCAGCGTTAAAGTGCTTATCTTTTAAAGGAGTAGATAATTTCAACGCAATCTCATCAATTTTTTCTACAACAGCTGAAGGTGCAGCCATATGTTCACAAAAAAGTGTCATTCTCACCAAAGAAGGAATGACACTTTTAAGCGCATGAAGATTACCATGAAACTGTTTCTTTCCTTTATGCAAAAGAATAATATCATCGACGTATCCATCAATATCTCCCATATCATGACTTGTGATGATATACCCAGTGCCACGCTCCTTTTTCAGTTTTTTAAGAAGCTCCCTGATTTCATGCTTAGATGTAATATCAAGACCAATACTTGGCTCATCGAGAAACAACAGTTTAGGTTTAAAGGAGAGATTAAATGCCAATTCACTTTTCACTCTCTCACCCAGACTAAGCATCCGCACTGGCTTATCCATAATATGCTCAAGACCCAGCAACTCAGCGATCTCTTTAAGATCACGGGTAAAAGAGGCGCGTTCAAGACCATATAATGGTTGAACCATATCCAAACTGTAGCGTAAGGGCAAATCCCACCATAAACAATTCTTGTGACCAAAGACCACACCCAAAGACTTGAACAGATTTTTCTTCGCTTTATAAGGATCAACACCAAGGACTTTAACACATCCCTCATCAGCGTATTGTATACCAGAAAGTATTTTAATCAGTGTCGATTTACCCGCTCCGTTAGGGCCAAGAATTGCTAACGATTGCCCTGAAAAGAGGGTAAAACTCATATCTTTTAACACATGATGATTTGTATAAACCGGCTTGAAGAGAGAAAAGACCTTGTTTTTAAAACCAATTCCTCTGTCAATGTTGCGATATATTTTTGAGACGTTATTAACGTCAATCAATAATGATCCCATCAGTCACTCCTCATTTCAACTTATCCCCCCTTTGAATGTTTCCATAATAAATATCTGTTTTTGTTCACTAGAAAAAACAAAAGTGTTCAAGCCCTCCCTAGAGCAATAAAACGCGCCTGACGTTTTATCTCCAATTTTTTGTCTAGATATTTTTTCAATGTGATGAGTTCACTTCAATGCAGCATTAAGATACTAAAAACTTATTTCTTCTTTTATGAACGATAGTCTTTTGGATAAACTAAGTAAGTAGAAAAATAATTGCTCATTGAAAGGAGAACTTTGCTAAGAAAGCTTCATTGTGTAAGCAAAGATACAAAGCATAAATCTATACTATAAGCATATCAAACCACATTGATAATAAAACAAACTTCCTTGACAACAGGAATTTTTGAGAGGCTACTTTTCCTCAGCATTACTATAAAATGCCTCCATTATTCCCCATAAAAAAACTAAAATCGCTTTCTCTATTTTAGTAAATATCTTTCAGATTTTATCTAACTCATCTCCCTCAACAGACACGCCTTCCCACTATATGACCTCTATAGATAATTCAAAGAAGCAGCTTCATAAACTCAGATTATTAAATGATACACCATATCCAAAAATAACAATACAATCAATTATGGATAAAGAACTGTAGAAAGAAAGCCATGATATTCGAAAATTTCATCACTCAAAAACACAATTTTCTCATAGCGATTGACTTATCAAAAACTTTCTTCAAATGATGCCCTATTCATCTTATCAAATTTATAGACAAAATTTGTATCAATCAAAAAGAACAAATGAAGTTTGTTTAGTCGGTTTCAGCATCACTCTCATTAAAAGATAAAAGATTAAAACTTTGGACCATATGAGGTGGTAAAGGTGCAACAATGTCCAATATTCCTCCTGAAGGATGCGGAATACGAATACGACGTGCATGAAGATGAAGACGATTTTGAATTCCTCCTGGTAATGTCCAATTACTATCAGAAAAAAAATACTTTGTATCGCCAATGATAGGATGATCCATATGGGCTGCATGCACACGAAGCTGATGTGTTCTCCCTGTATAGGGTTCCATTTCAAGCCACGAAAGAGCCCGCCCTCGCGTATCTAAAACGCGATAGTAGGAAACCGCATGATGTGAATCTGGCTCCCCATGTTCACAAACACGCATTTTGTCACCTTGTGCAGTCATTTCCTTAACCATCCACGTTGAAATTTTGTCTTGCTTTTTTTTAGGCACACCCCGAACCAACGCCCAATAAGTCTTTTTTGTTTCTCGCGCTCTAAAAGCAGCAGTTAAGAACTGAGCAGCTCCCCTTGATCGCGCAACAATAAGCACACCCGACGTCTCACGATCAAGACGATGAACCAAACGCGGCTTTTCACCTTTTTTATTGCGCCATACCTCAAGCATACTATCCATATGACGAGTTAAACCAGAGCCTCCTTGTACAGCCAACCCAGCTGGTTTATTAAAAACAAATACCTTTGGATCTTCATAAAGCAGCATTTTTTTCAAAACGGTCCCATCATCCTGCCCACGAAGTGTTTTATCCGTTATTGAAAGACTTTCCTTGTCATTAATAGGGAGAGGTGGAATACGAACAGCCTGTCCTATACAAAGACGCGTATCGGCTTTAACACGTCCACTATCAACCCGTATCTGACCAGAACGCAACAATTTTTGCAAAGCTCCAAAACCAAGTCCTGGATAATGCACTTTAAACCAGCGATCTAAGCGCATTCCATTTTCATCTGCCTCAACTTTTTTTATTTCTATGCCTGCCATGAAAATTCCCTTACCTGATAATTTTATTGATCTATTTTTGCGCCTTTATAAACACAAAAATTCATATTTTAGTTGGTTTTATCACACCATATTACAGTTAGTATCCAAAATTGCCTTTTCTTAACGTCCAAATTTTATTAGCTAAAAACTAAGCGTTGTAAAAATCAACAGCCTTTACGCTTAATAGCGAATGGAGATAATTAACCGTGTCCTTATTTAAAACCTATGCACGTGTTCTCACTTACCTAAATAGAGAAAAAAATGCATCCCTTTTAATCTGTACCGCTAATGTTATGTTAGCTATTATCACTATTGCAGAACCTATTTTATTCGGACGTGTTATTGATTCTATTTCAGAAAAATCAGCTATCATTCCTACTCTTACCATTTGGGTTTGTTTTGGACTTTCACATATTATTGCTTATGTCCTTGTTGCTCGCGGTGCTGACCGCTTAGCCCATAGACGCCGCTTAACGGTTTTAACGGAATCTTTCGAACGTATCATTGCTATGCCTTTAATTTGGCATCAACAACGTGGAACTTCCAACGCACTCCATACACTTTTGCGCGCAATAGATTCCATGTCAACCATATGGCTTGATTTTATGCGCCAACATCTCTCAACGCTTGTCGCCTTATTGGTTCTCATCCCCATAGCGTTTAATATGAATTGGCGTCTTTCAATAGTCTTGGTTGTGCTTGCCATCACCTATGTATTAATTGCACGTTTAGTGATGCGAAAAACAAAAGACGGACAAGCCGCTGTAGAATGCTATCATCATAACCTTTTTAAACATGTCAGTGATTCAATCTCTAATGTTTCCATTGTACAAAGTTATAACCGAATAAAAGAAGAAGCTTCTACACTACATCAACATACAAATGCTCTGCTTAAAGCACAAAATCCTGTTCTCAATTGGTGGGCGCTCGCCAGTGGCTTAAATCGAATGGCTTCAACAATTTCAATCGTTTGTGTTCTTCTCCTTGGAGCTTTTTTTGTTGCAAAAGATCAATTACGAGTAGGTGAAGTCGTTGCTTTTGTTGGATTTGCACAACTCATGATTAGCCGCCTAGACCAAATGAGCAATTTTATTAATTGTGCAATATCCTCACAAGCAAAACTGCAAGAATTTTTTGAAATGGAAGACTCAACCTTTCATATTAACGAACCGCAAAATCTTCCTTCCCTCCAAAATGTTAAAGGCGCCATACAATTTCATCACGTGACCTATCAATTCCCAAATTCTTCTCAAGGTGTTTTTGATATTTCCTTTGAGGTTAAAGCAGGACAAACTGTTGCAATTGTAGGACCAACAGGGGCTGGAAAAACAACATTGATCAATCTGTTACAGCGCGTATACGACCCTACCCTTGGGCATATCTCCATTGATGGAATAAATATATGCTCAATCAATCGCGAATCTTTACGCAAATCTCTAGCAACAGTATTTCAAGACTCGGGTCTTTTTAACCGTACTATTCATGACAATATTTCAATAGGAAAAGCGAGCGCAACGAATGAAGAACTTTATGAAGCAGCAAAAATAGCAGAAGCTCACGATTTTATTCTAAAAAAAGCTGATTGTTATAACACAATGGTGGGCGAACGAGGATCTCAATTATCCGGTGGAGAAAAACAGCGACTAGCAATTGCACGCGCTGTTTTAAAAAATGCCCCTATTCTCATTCTAGATGAAGCAACAAGCGCTCTTGATGTTGAAACAGAAGCACGTGTCAAAGATGCTCTCGATTGCATAAGCCATAACCGTACTACTTTTATTATAGCACATCGCCTCTCAACAGTACGCAATGCTGATGTGATACTCTTTCTGGATCATGGTCACTTAATGGAAAAAGGAAACTTTCAAGAATTGATCGATAAAGGGGGACGTTTCTCTAATTTTTTAAAGGCAAGTGGTTTAACAATCAAACCACCAGAAAGAGAAGGAGAAAATGTTATTCCCTTACATGAAGCCATAGCTTCATAAAAACGATACTCTTCATAGATCTTATGCAAAAAATGCCTCTTCAATACAATAAGAGTTCTTATATATGATACAAGTAAAAAGATTTCTAAAAATGCCACAATCCATTTTAGGTATTTAAGAAAAATATTAAAACAGTTTAGTATTTTCTCTGCTATTGCAATTTTACTAGATTAGAACAAAAATATTTTCCTATATCTGTGCATACTGACGAGTATACATTCTCATTTAGGGAAAATGTAAAGGTAAAAACAATTTCCAGTTTTACCGTCTTCCTTTCACTCAGCTTTACGAATTTCAAAACGAACTAAAGTAATATCTTTTAAATAATGAATATTATGTATTGCGTTGCACTTTTGTTTATCACTTTCTTTATAGTCCTCTCATAAAGAACAGAACATCATTGTTTTGCACATTCATATAACTTTTTTTAAGAAACATTTCTCAATGCTCTTAAGCCCATTTCACAACGACATTCGTGAGTGGTTTTGATTAATTTAACATACACAGAATTTGAAATAATAAAACCCTACGAATATTCGTAGCTCTTATTCAAAAGATAAAACGATAAATTATCATTATAATTCAATATATTAAAGCAATTTTATCATAAATAAATTAGATGTTAATCTAAATCTTTAGATTTATGTGATATTCATTTGATTTATATTGATAATTCATTACTTTATAACTTGAAATAAAGATTTATAAAGATAGGAGAATATTCTTTTCCAAACCTTTTAATAATAAACCAAAAAACTGTTTTCTTGTACATAACAAGCAAAATAAAAACAACACAATAGCTCTAAGATACAACAACTCTTTTATAAGCCTTTTCAAGAAAAGAGATTTTATTCATTTGAAAACTAATAGAATAATGATAGCTTATAACTTTATAAGGATAATCGTATGCAATAAATCTTGTATTTTTCCTTTCATAAAAAGAGATGTTTCTTCAAAAAATCTATAAGAGCAACACAATAACTAGTCTTCCTAGTAAAAGAATACACAGTAAAGCATGAAGTGCTGCATAATCTATCTTATCTTAAAAAGGTGACTCCTGAAACGCTTGGAAGCTATAAAGCCAAATGATAAAGTGGTGATAAAGACAAACACTGTCTTTATCTTTACAATTGTATTTTCCCCAATTACGCTGTATCTGCATTTCAGAAATACACCAGACAGATATTCATGATACATAGATGCCAACCAAATATAACAATGTGAAAAATACCTATGCAGAATAATTTCATTCTTTAATTTTTTTCAAGAAAATCTTTTAGTGCCGCAAATGCCTCATCAGCTTTGTTCCCCTCAGGACCACCAGCCTGCGCCATATCAGGACGGCCACCTCCACCTTTACCACCAAGCATCGCTGAAAGAATACGAACGAGATCTACAGCATTTAATTTATCCGTTAAATCATCCGTAACACCGACAACAGCACTCCCTTTTCCATCCTCCGAGACACTAATAAAAGCAACCACTCCAGATCCAATTTGTTTTTTCTCAGAATCGACGAGCGCCTTAAGATCCCGTGGTAAAATATTTTTAACAACGCGTCCGGTAAAAGAAAACCCATTGATGATGATAATATCATCTTGGCTCCTTTCTGTTACTCCACCACTCAACATCATTTTCTTGCGTACATCATTCAATTCTTTTTCAAGTTTACGACGATCATCAAGCAAAATTCGCACCCGTTCTTCCACACCAGCAGAAGAAGTTTTTAAAAGATCAGCGATTTCATGAATACGTTCATCTTGGCGGCTAAGATAAAGACGTGCTTCTTTGCCTGTTAAAGCTTCAATACGCCGCACTCCAGCTGAAACAGAACTTTCAGAAACAATATGAATTAAACCAATATCACCTGTTCGCTCCACATGTGTCCCTCCACAAAGCTCAATTGACCAACGCTTTTTTAATCTTTCCTGTTCAAGTGGCTCCCCCATAGAAACAACGCGAACTTCATCACCATATTTTTCACCAAACAATGCCATGGCTCCTTCAGAAATGGCATCATCTACAGCCATGAGGCGCGTTATTACTTTACTATTTTGCAAAATAATCTCATTTGCTAAATCTTCTATTTTTTTCAACTCTTTTGGTGAAACGGATTTTGGATGGGAAAAATCAAAACGCAACCGATCTGGCGATACAAGAGAACCCTTTTGAGTAACATGATCCCCCAATGTTTGGCGTAAAGCTTCGTGTAACAAATGAGTAGCAGAGTGATTCGCGCGAATTTTCTTACGACGAACAATATCAACCGTTAATTCTACACAATCAGACCTCGATGCCTGACCAGATTTCACCTCCCCAATATGGATAAAAACACCATCACCCTTTCTTTGGGTATCATGCACCTTAAAAATAAAATTTTCACCAGAAATGATACCGCTATCACCAATTTGCCCACCAGATTCACCATAAAAAGGTGTCTGATTAACAACAAGCATAGCTTTCTGATCTGAAGAAATATGATCAACAATTTTACCATCACATACAAGAGCTGTAAGAATACCTTTCGCTGTCTCAGTTTCATAACCTAAAAACTCTGTGGCCCCCACTTGATCACGAACAGAAAACCAGATTTTCTCTGTTACAGCTTCTCCAGAACCAGACCAATTGGCACGTGCTTCCTCTTTTTGGCGTTCCATCGCTTTATCAAAAGCACCAACGTCAACAGATATTCCGCGACGACGAAGAACATCTTGCGTCAAATCAAGCGGAAAACCATAGGTATCATAAAGTTTGAAAGCAACTTCACCATTCAAATAGTCTCCTTCTTTAAGATCGGTACTTGCTTCGTTCAACAAACCAAGTCCTCGTTCAAGCGTTTTACGAAAACGTATTTCTTCTAACCTTAAAGTTTCTGAAATCAAAGATTCAGCACGTGTCAACTCAGGATAAGCTTGTCCCATTTCGCGAATTAAAGCAGTCAAAAGTCGCCACATTAAGGGCTCTTTAGCACCAAGAAGATGCGCATGACGCATAGCACGACGCATAATACGACGTAAAACATATCCTCTTCCTTCATTAGAAGGAAGCACACCATCAGCAATCAAAAATGCAGATGAGCGAAGATGATCAGCAATGACACGATGGCTGGCAATAAAATCACCCTTTGCCTCAATCCCTGTAATTTCTTCTGATGCAGCAATTAATGCACGAAAAAGATCAATGTCATAATTATCATGAACGCCCTGTAAAACAGCAGCAATACGCTCTAATCCCATGCCTGTATCAATAGAAGGGTGAGGTAAGTTAACACGTTCTTCCTTGGAAACTTGCTCATACTGCATAAAAACAAGATTCCAAATCTCAATAAAGCGATCCCCATCTTCATTAGCACTTCCAGGAGGACCGCCCCATATTTCATCACCATGATCATAAAAAATCTCCGAACAAGGCCCACAAGGTCCTGTTTCTCCCATCGACCAAAAATTATCAGCCGTCGCAATACGAACAATTTTTTCATCTGGAAGACCTGAAATTTTACGCCACAGTTCAGCAGCAACATCATCACTCTGATAAACTGTCACCAACAATTTATCTTTTGGCAGGCAAAATTCCTTTGTTAAAAGATTCCATGATAAAAAAATGGCTTCTTCTTTGAAATAATCACCGAAAGAAAAATTACCCAACATTTCAAAAAATGTATGATGGCGCGCCGTATAACCAACATTATCAAGATCATTATGCTTTCCACCCGCACGAACACATTTTTGTGCCGTTGTTGCCTGCGTATAAGAAGGTTGTTCAAGTCCAGTAAAAACATTTTTAAACTGCACCATCCCTGCATTTGTAAACATAAGTGTAGGATCATTCCGCGGAACAAGCGGACTAGAAGAAAGAACTTTATGCCCATTACGATGAAAATAATCCAAAAATGTTGACCGAATATTATTAACACTATTCATGTTGACACCTGCTCAATACAGCACAAAACCATAAAAGAAAAATCCCCCTCATTAAATCCTCTTCGCCACGCATGGAGTCAATTTAATCAAAAATGGAATATTTGTTTTAAAAAATTGAGAAAAAAATGACTGCGTATTTAAAAACTCAAACAAAAAAACAGGAAAATCTTAAAGAAAAAAAATTATAGACGAAAAAAACGCCCCATCAAATGGCTTCATCACTTTCTATATTTTCTGACCCTGCATTTTCTAACAATTCAATCGCAATCAAACCAGCATTTTGGCGCAAAGCTGCTTCAATCTCTGTAGCTATTTCCACATGTTCACGTAAAAACTGCTTTGCATTCTCACGCCCCTGCCCTAAACGCTGAGAATTATAAGAAAACCATGCACCAGATTTTTCCACAACACCAACCTTGACACCCAAATCAATCAACTCACCTACTTTGGAAATACCTTCACCATAAATAATATCAAACTCAACCTGTTTGAATGGAGGTGCCAATTTATTTTTCACCACTTTAACGCGCGTCTGATTACCAACGATTGAATCCCTATCTTTAATGGATCCAATGCGACGAATATCTAAACGAACAGAAGCATAAAACTTTAAAGCGTTTCCACCCGTTGTCGTTTCAGGAGAACCAAACATCACACCAATTTTCATGCGAATTTGATTAATAAAAACAACCATACAGTTAGAGCGAAAAATTGCTGCGGTTAATTTTCGTAACGCTTTACTCATTAACCGAGCTTGCAATCCGGGCAAAGCATCACCCATTTCACCGTCAATTTCTGCTCGCGGTGTTAAAGCTGCGACAGAATCCACAACAAGCACATCAACGGCACCAGAACGAACCAACGTTTCTGTAATTTCCAATGCCTGTTCACCGGTATCTGGCTGAGAAATGAACAAGTTTTCTAAATCAACACCAAGCTTACGCGCATAAATAGGATCAAGCGCATGCTCTGCATCAATAAAAGCACAAATCCCACCACCTTTCTGTGCCTCAGCAATAGCATGGAGAGCCAATGTCGTTTTCCCAGAACTTTCTGGTCCATAAATCTCAACAATACGCCCCTTCGGTAATCCACCAATCCCTAAAGCAATATCCAAGGATAACGATCCTGTTGGAATTGTTTCAATTTCAACAACTTGCTCTTTTTGCCCAAGACGCATAATCGAGCCTTTACCAAAAGAACGTTCAATTTGTGAGAGAGCAGCATCAAGAGCTTTTGTTTTATCCACGATTATATCCTTGACCGAATTCATAATAACCTAAAACTTTAGTGTACACTGTACTTTTAATTTAACTAAAGGTTTGAGTTTAGAGTTTCACAGACTATTTCCATTCCTATCTCCACATTATGTCCATAAACATTCATGACCATCACAATAAAGAATTGGCATTGCTTATCTTATGACACATAATAAACTCCAATAAAGTAATATCTCTATGGGAGCATAGTTAACATATTTATATCTCTCTAGAAAAGGAACAATTTAATTTTAAACACAATGTTCTACAACCCTTCTGCTTATCCCTTTGATTAAATACTTGAGAGACTAAGAATTCTCCCGCTATTGATCACACAAAAAACGCATCATCAATCAACCTCATACCCTATTGCATCGAAGAACAAAACGCTATTGTGTTGCATATTCATGCACTTGATTTAAGAAACATCTCTCAAAACTTCCAAGCTCATTTTGTGACAACACCTATGAATGTGGTATACTGCAAAACCCTTTAGGCACCACCATCTTTACTCTATAGAAGGAGCAAGCCGGCACCATCACACTATTTATCATCCTCCAATATTGCAACAGCTCTCGGCACTTGAGACAATTCATAAGAGGGATTTTTAGTCTTTTCTTGTACAGTTTTTATCACACGCTAATCCTGCTTGTAACATGCAAGCGAATAACTTGATTGCTTCAACAAATAACAGACTTGGGATGAGAGAAATTTACGGTATTTGAAACTTTCATTCAACTTACGAAACAGTCAATCATCATTATAAGTCAATATATTATTTAATAAAAACCAAAAAAAATACAGCAGCTTAAAAGTTGAATGACATATTTAAATTTGAAAAAACATGCACTTTTGAAAATATCAAAAAAAATCTCTACAAGCAATGCAATAAATGTTTAAAATATAAGCTAAATTTCTCATACAATAACATAAGAGATAAAATAATAAATCCAAGATCAATAAAAAACGTATTTCAACTCAAATTTTATTTTGATCTTTACGTTTTTTGCGCAACTGTTGCCACCACTCAAGACGTTTCACAATTTCACGCTCAAAACCACGCTCAACTGGTTTATAATAACTCTGACGCCCAAGTTTTTCGGGAAAATATTCTTGTCCTGAAAAAGCGTCTGGTTCATCATGGTCATAACAATAACCACTTCCATACCCTTCTTCCTTCATAAATTTCGTAGGCGCATTAAGAATATGCTTAGGAGGTGGTAAAGAGCCATTTTTGCGCGCACAACGCAGTGCTGCTTTATACGCAAGATATGCTGCATTTGACTTTGGCGCAGTTGCAACATAAAGACATGCTTGCGCCAAGGCCAATTCTCCTTCTGGTGATCCTAAATAATCATAGGCATCTTTTGCTGCATTACAAATGACAAGAGCTTGAGGATCCGCCAAACCAACATCTTCAACGGCCATACGAACCAATCTTCGCCCAATATAGAGAGGATCTTCACCAGCATCCAACATACGTGCCAAATAATAAAGCGCAGCATCAGGATCAGATCCACGAATGGATTTATGCAACGCTGAAATGAGATTATAATGCCCATCTCGTCCTTTATCATAAATAGGCGCACGACGCTGAATAACTTTTTGCAAAGCAACAACATCAAGAATCTCTCCCAATGGTGCAATAGACCAAACTTCCTCTGCCAATGTTAACGCAACCCGCGCATCACCATCAGACATCTCTATCAAAACGTCTCTGGCATCATTATCCAAGGGAAGAGTTTTTCCCTCCACTTCTTCAGCACGCCTCAAAAGCATGTCCAAACTTTCATGATCATGAGAAAGAAATGTTAAAACACGTGCACGCGAAAGAAGGGCAGCATTCAGCTCAAAAGAAGGATTTTCGGTTGTTGCACCTATAAGTACCACAGTACCCTCTTCCATTACAGAAAGAAAACTATCCTGCTGTGCACGATTAAACCGATGAATTTCATCAACAAAGAGAAGTGTTTTATCCCCAGATATAAAACGCCTCTGCGCAACTTCAAAAATCTTTTTAAGTTCAGAAACTCCTGTAAAAATAGCAGAAACCTGTTCAAACACGAAATTTGTTTCAAGGGCTAACAAACGTGCAACAGTCGTTTTTCCCGTCCCTGGAGGTCCCCAAAAAATCATCGATCCAATTGAGCCTGTTGCCGCCATACGTGAAAGCAAACCATCCTCTCCAATCAAATGCTTTTGTCCCACAACATCATTGAGAGAACAAGGACGCATTCTTTCTGCAAGTGGCTGATTTTTATTAACTTGAAAATCAAACGACGAAGTAAAAAAATCTTTCTTCAAAAAAAACCTCAACGAATAAATTGGCGAATATACATACCATCACGTTCATATTCCAATTGCCACATATTTGAGCGACCTTGCATAAGAACCTTTTTCAACTGATGAACTGTTTGAATTTTATGGCCATTTACAACACGTAGAATATCTCCTGACTGAAAAATTCCAGCTGCATTGCTCATTTTATCAAGATTGGTAATCACAACCCCTTTTGCAGATATAGGAAGATGAAAACGTCGACTATTTTGCGGTGTCAAATCTAACACTTCAGCACCAGCAAGAGGACTGTCACCCGTAATTTTTTCAGATTTTAAAAATGCAGTTTCTGATATCGATGAAACTGTTATTTGTGTTTTTAAAGTTTTTCCACTTCGTAAATATTCCAAAGCAAGACTATGCTCAACGTCAGCTGTCATCAAACGATAACCAAGACTATCTGGACTGTCAACGCGTACCCCCTGCACACTCAAAATAACATCACCTACTTTCAATCCAGCTTTTTCAGCAGGACTATCTTTGATAACTTCAATAATCAGAGCACCATAGGGACGTTCTAAACCTAAACCACCAGCAATATCAGCTGTAACATTTTGAAAAGAAGCCCCAATATAAGGCGGCACAAAATATTTTCCACCGCGTTTAACAGTATCAAGCATCACTTTTACAAGATTAACTGGAATAGCAAAACCAATCCCTACAGAACCACCGGAACGCGAATAAATAGCCGTATTAATTCCGATTAACTGACCTTTCATATCAATTAAAGCGCCACCAGAATTCCCTGGATTAATGGCTGCGTCTGTTTGAATAAAAAAGTCAAAATCAGAAACCCCAACACGTGTACGCGCTTGCGCTGAAACAATACCACTTGTAACTGTTTGACCAACACCAAAAGGATTACCAATAGCAAGAACAAGATCACCAACTTCAACAGCATCAGAATTTCCCAAAGAAAGAACCGGAAATTGAGCATCTTTTTCCTTAACTTCAAGAATGGCAATATCAGTTGCTTCATCTTTGAGCACGACCTTACTCTCAAACTCCCGTCCATCAGAAAAAGCCACTTTAATTTCGCTTGCATCTTTAATGACGTGGTAATTTGTAACGATCAAACCACGTGCATCAACAATCACCCCTGATCCTAATGACGATTGCTTACGAACAGGAAATTTATTTTGAAAACGACCAAAAAATTGCTCAAAAAATGGATCGCCTTCAAAAGGTGATCGAGCTCTAATTTGTCGAGCTGCATAAATATTTACAACAGATGGAACTGTCTTTTTAACTAAAGGAGCAAATGAAAGAGTGATTTCTGTTTGTGTTTGAGGAACATGAGCATATACATGATCAAATGATATCTGCATCATAATTGCAAAAAAAATCCGCACCCAAAAAGAATACCTCATAATCCACTCCTTATAAAATCAGCACATTCTGTTGAAGATTAATAGAATAAAAAAACGTATCCCCGCAAATTAAGGACCTCTATTAATATTTCATAATAGAGAATAAAAACAACCTATTTGAACAATAAATATTATAAAAATAAGATAATTCAATATTCTATAATTTTCTCTCTGCACCTATTTCTCAACTAAAACAAACTTAAAAATGCTCACAAAAAAACCGCCCAAGACAAGGCGGCCTTTAAAAACCCAACAGAATAAAAAACTCTACGAAGATGTTCCCTTTTCATTCTCAGAAGCTTCCATGCGAGCACGATCCCCAGCACCCTTCGCTTCAACATCACGATCAACAAATTCTATAACAGCCATGGGCGCATTATCACCGGTACGAAACCCCGCTTTCATAATACGCAAATACCCACCGTTGCGTGATGCATAACGTGGCGCAAGCGTATCAAATAATTTTGCAACCTTTCCTGCATCACGAAGTGCTGCAATAGCTTGCCGACGCGCATGCAAACCACCACGCTTACCAAGAGTAACGAGTTTTTCAACAATAGGACGAATTTCTTTAGCCTTTGGAAGCGTTGTCACAATCTGCTCATGCTCGATCAACGAAGTTGCCATATTTGCAAACATCGCTTTACGGTGACTGGCAGTACGGTTCAACTTGCGTCCTGACTTACTATGGCGCATAAGCCCTCTCCTTAAATTCTAATTTTAATATTGATCTTCATAACGTTTTGCAAGATCATCAATGTTTTCAGGCGGCCACGCAGGAATCTCCATCCCAAGATGTAAACCCATACACGCCAAAACTTCTTTAATCTCATTCAACGATTTGCGACCAAAATTCGGTGTCCGAAGCATTTCAGATTCTGTTTTTTGAATCAGATCACCAATATAAACAATATTATCATTCTTAAGACAGTTTGCCGAACGAACTGAAAGTTCTAATTCATCCACTTTTTTGAGAAGTGCAGGATTAAAAGAAAGCTCAGAATCAGCCTCTTCAACAGGCTCCTTCTGTGGCTCTTCAAAGTTAATAAATAACGATAATTGATCCTGAAGAATGCGTGCTGCAAAAGCAACAGCATCCTCACCATTAACAGCACCGTTTGTTTCAATCGTGAGCGTTAATTTATCATAATCGAGAACTTGACCTTCGCGTGTATTTTCTACTTTATAAGATACCTTACGGATCGGTGAATAAAGACTATCAATTGGAATAAGCCCTATACGTGCATCATCAACACAATTACGATCAGATGGAACATACCCCTTTCCTGTGTTGACAATAAATTCCATACGAATTTCAGCTTCTTCATCAAGAGTACAAATAACATGATCTGGATTTAGAATTTCCATATCTCCAACTGTACTGATATCTCCCGCTTTCACAACACCAGGCCCCTCTTTATAAACAACGACACGTTTAGGCCCTTCTTCTTCCATACGAAGCGCAATTTCTTTTATATTCAGAATAATATCCGTAACATCCTCACGCACACCTGGAATCGATGAAAATTCATGCAAGACACCGTCAATCTGCACAGCAGTAATAGCAGCACCACGAAGCGAAGATAACAAAACGCGACGAAGCGCATTTCCTAACGTTAAACCAAAACCACGCTCAAGAGGTTCAGCAATCACACTTATAATATTTGGATTATCATGTGCACATGATTCAACCTTATTGGGTTTAATAAGTTCCTGCCAGTTTTTCTGGATCATATTTTTATTCCCGTTCTTTAGTTCCGTTACCATTCAATCGTAACGACCAATGTGAACATCAGAGAAATCTCCGACAACAAAAAACAACACCCAATTAAACACGCCGCCTTTTCCGCGGACGACATCCATTATGAGGAATTGGTGTTACATCGCGAATAGAAGTAATGACAAAACCAACAGATTGCAATGCACGTAAAGCAGATTCACGCCCTGATCCAGGTCCACAAACTTCAACTTCCAAAGAACGCATACCATGCTCTTGCGCTTTTCTTGCACAATCCTCCGCAGCAACTTGAGCAGCAAAAGGTGTCGATTTACGCGCACCTTTAAACCCCTGAGCTCCCGCAGATGACCAAGCAATTGCATTACCCTGAGCATCAGTAATAGTAATCATTGTGTTATTAAATGTTGAATTAATATGCACAACACCCGATGAAATATTTTTACGTTCGCGACGACGAACACGTGTGGCTTCCTTGGCCATAATTTCCCTTTCAACGATCTCATCACTGCCGTAACATCAGCAGCTCCACCTTTTTTCCTTGTCAAAAAAATCAAACAAGAAAAAGAATATATAAAAAACCTTCCACAAAGGCCCTTATTTCTTCTTACCGGCGATTGCCTTAGCCGGACCTTTACGTGTACGGGCATTCGTATGTGTACGCTGTCCTCGGACAGGCAAAGACCGGCGATGACGCAATCCTCGATAACAACCAAGATCCATCAAACGCTTAACATTCATAGCAACCTCACGACGAAGATCACCTTCAACTTGATACCCCTGATCTATTGCCTCACGAATCTGCAGCACCTCAGCATCTGAAAGCTCATGCACACGACGCCCCAAAGGAATGCCAACTCTTTCAATAATTTCTTGAGCAAATTTTGGTCCAATCCCGTGGATATATTGAAGCGCAATAATTACACGCTTATTTGTCGGGATATTGACGCCAGCAATACGAGCCACGCCTACTCTCCTTAGTTATTTTGACAAATTGTTATAAAATACCTGATATACCTTACAGAAAAAAATAGACTCAGAAAAAAATTCTTCCGAATCCTATTATTTCACTAAAATAAATTAAATTCACTTTTGATAGATTTCATCTCAAAAGTCAACTCTTTTCATTTATTTCTAAAAAAAAATCTCATGAAAGAAACCCTCTAATCATACGTGTCACTTCAGCAACACTAATCATTCCATCAATAACCTTCAACATTCCCCTCTCTGAATAAAATTTTGATAAGGGAGCTGTTTTTTCACGATATTCTACTAATCTTTTTGCAAAAGCAACAGGATTGTCATCTAAACGAACCTGTCCACCAGTCGCTATTGTTTCCTCAACGCGCTTCTTCATACGTTCAATCAACACGTCTTCATCAACACACAATTCAATAACAGCATTAAGCCGCATATTTTTTGAATCCAGTATCTGTTGCAACGCTTCTGCTTGCCCCACAGTTCGCGGATATCCATCCAAAACAAAACCGTTTACACAATCAGCTTCATCAATCCGATCTGATACGATTTGATTAACAATACTATCAGGTACCAAAGTACCAGAACTTATAATAGCTTTAGCTTTTTTACCAATCTCCGTTTCTTTGGCAATCACCTCACGCAACATATCCCCTGTTGATAAATGAGGAATGTTATATTCCTCAGTCAACATTTTTGCTTGCGTACCTTTTCCCGCTCCAGGAGGACCTAAAAGAATAACTCTCATCGATTCCTTTTACCTCCACGAAGTTTTGATTTTTTTATCAACCCTTCATATTGGTGGGCAACAAGATGCCCCTGAATTTGAGCAACCGTATCAAGTGTAACAGTAACAACAATCAACAAGGATGTTCCCCCAAGATAAAAAGGAACCTGTAATGCAGATATCATAAATTCAGGTAACAAACAAACCAAGATAATATAAATAGCGCCCACAACAGTAATACGCGTCAAAACGTAATCAATATATTCGGCTGTACGCTCACCTGGACGAATCCCTGGAATAAAACCAGAATGTTTTTTCAACTGATCTGCAGTATCACTTGGATTAAACACAATAGCTGTATAAAAAAAGCAAAAAAACGCCATTAAAAATGCATAAACAATCATATAAAGTGGCTGTCCATGACCAAGAGCATAAGAAATCTCCTGAACCCATTGTGGCATTTTATCAGAAAAATTATTAATAGTGGCAGGTAATAATAATAAAGATGAAGCAAAAATAGGTGGAATAACACCAGCAGTATTCAACTTTAAAGGAAGATGCGACATATCTCCTTGAAACATTTGATTACCGACCTGACGTTTCGGGTATTGGATAAGAATTCGCCGTTGCGCACGCTCTATAAAAACAATAAGCCCAATAACCAAAACAGCAATAAGAACGATTCCTATTAAAAGAAAAGTTGATAAATCAGCCTGACTATGAGCTGTCAAAAGCTGAGCAAAAGTAGAAGGAAAGTTGGCTACAATCCCTGTAAAAATGATAAGAGAAACCCCATTACCAATACCACGTGACGTAATTTGCTCGCCAAGCCACATAAGAAACATCGTTCCGCCAACAAGCGTAATAACAGAAGAAATACGAAACATAAGACCTGGTTCTAAAACAATTTGAAGCCCCGACCCTATACCGCTTTCAAGCGCAACCGCAATACCAAAAGCTTGTAGAATTGCCAATACGACTGTTACATAACGCGTATATTGATTGATAATCTTACGACCTAAATCCCCTTCTTTTTTAAGAGTTTCCAAAGAAGGAATAATAGATGTTAACAATTGCACAATAATAGATGCCGATATATAAGGCATGATACCCAGCGCAAAAATAGCCATACGCCCAACGGCACCTCCAGCAAACATATTAAAGAGTCCTAATACACCCGACGCGTGATGTTCAAATGTTTGCCGCAAAGCATCGATATTGATACCTGGAAGAGAGATGTAAGTGCCAAAACGATATACAAGAAGCGCCAACAGAGTAAACCAGATGCGTTTCTTTAATTCAGTTGCACGCGAAAAGGTGCCGAAATTTATATTGGAAGCAAATTGCTCTGCTGCTGATGCCATAAAACGTCTCCACTTTACACTTCAGTTCTTCAAATCACAGAAGTATAATCCTAAAATTCATATATGCATACACAAACAAATGCAGAACTTAAACAATTCTCCACAAAAGATCCCACAAAACAGATATTATTCTTCTTTAGGTCTCTATTCATATTAAAAAATTATCGAGCAATATCAGGAAGAATAACCTGACCACCCACTTTTTCAATCTTAACACAAGCAGCTTGTGAAGCACCAGAAACATGAAAGGTAATCTTAGCCTTCAAATCACCATCAGAAAGAAGACGAACCCCATCTTTTTCACGACGAATAATACCAGCCTCTTTCAAAGAAACCATATCAACAGGCTTTTCAATATTCAACTTACCTGCATCAACTGCCAACTGAATACGTCCTAGTGAAACTTCATTGTAGGTTTTAGCAAAGAAATTCCTAAATCCACGTTTTGGCAAACGACGATAGATGGGCATTTGCCCACCTTCAAAACCATTAAGGGAAACACCAGAACGTGACTTTTGCCCTTTTACACCACGACCACCAGTCTTACCCGTACCGGAACCAATACCACGCCCAACACGCTTACGATTTTTTGTTGCGCCTTCGCAATCACGTAGTTCATTGAGTTTCATATCTAATACTCCCGCAACCCTTAACCTTCATCTATAACGCGAACAAGATGCCGAACCCGAGCAATCATACCCCGCACACAAAGTGTATCATCTAAAACGCGCCGACGACGCATTTTATTTAGTCCAAGCCCCTTTAAGGTTGCACGCTGAATCTGTGAGTTTCGAATAGGGCTTCCAATTTGTTCCACCGTCACAGTTTTACCACTCTGAGATTTTTTCTGAACCATTTCCTAATTCCTTTTCTGATAATCTCAGAAACTACCCTTCTAGGTCGACTAAATGGCGACGACGCGCCTGCAAAGTCGAATACTTTATACCACGTTGAGCAGCAATATCTCTAGGATGCATTTGATGTTTCAATGCATCAAATGTTGCACGAACCATGTTATAAGGATTCGACGATCCTAGTGATTTTGCAACGACATCCTGCATACCAAGAGCTTCAAAAATAGCACGCATCGGCCCCCCAGCAATAATACCAGTACCAGCAGAAGCCGAGCGTAGCAAAACACGCCCAGCTCCGTGACGACCTTCAAGATCATGATGCAATGTACGCCCAGACCGAAGTGGAACATAAATCATCCCACGCTTTGCAGATTCCGTTGCTTTACGAACGGCTTCTGGAACTTCACGGGCTTTACCATGTCCAAAACCCACACGCCCTTTTTGATCTCCAACGACAACAAGAGCAGCAAAACCAAAACGCCGACCACCCTTTACAACTTTAGCAACACGATTGATATGAACGAGCCTATCGACAAATTCATTATCGCGTTCTTCTCTCTCACCACGTTCTTTTTGTGCCATTCCTCATTCCTTTTTCTTTTCCGGAAGCACGATAACAAAGTCCCTCATCAAACCGGAAGAACTTAAACGAAATACTCTAAACTCTCCTTACTCATTCATAAATAAGAAATTTTAGAAATTCAAACCACCTTCACGAGCAGCTTCAGCTAAAGCCTTGACGCGACCATGGTACACATACGCTCCACGATCAAAAACCACCTCATTAACACCCGCTTTCTTCGCACGCTCAGCAATTAACTTACCAACAGCAAAGGCCGCCTTTTTATCAGCACCACTCTTTAACGATTTTTTCAAATCACTTTCAAGAGTAGAGGCTGAAACAAGTGTACATCCCCGCAAATCATCGATAACTTGAGCATAAATGTTCTGATTTGAACGATAAACACTAAGGCGAGGACGATCATGAGAAACCATTTTAATTCTACGACGAACGCGCCTTGCACGACGTTGGATAATGTCCTTAGATGAAACCATAATACAAAATCCTTATTTCTTTTTACCTTCTTTACGGAAGATACGTTCATCTGCATGCTTAACACCTTTACCTTTATAAGGCTCAGGCTTACGATACTCACGAATCTCCGCTGCAACTTGTCCAACTTGCTGTTTATCAATTCCAGAAACAACAATTTCCGTTGGCTTAGGAACAGTCACAGTAACACCCGACGGAACTTTATAAACCACATCATGCGAAAAGCCCAGAGATAGTTGAACATCCTTACCCTGCAAAGCAGCACGATAACCAACCCCATTAATCTCCAACCTCTTTTCAAAACCATCTTTCACACCACAAAAAATGTTCTCAATCATTGAGCGCGACATACCCCATTTAGAACGCGCATCTTTTGACTGATCCCGCGGCATAACTGATATGATATTCTCCTCAAGTTTGACTAAGACTTCATCATTGACGACGTAACTCAGCTCACCTTTTGGACCTTTTGCCTTAACCAGCTGTCCTTCAACAGTAGCAGTAACTCCAGAAGGAATTGAAATGGGTTTCTTTCCAATACGAGACATTGTTCTAACCTACTTTTTCTTCCGTTTTCTTGACATAACTTAGAAAACACGACAAAGGAGTTCTCCACCAACATTCTGTTCACGCGCCTCATGATCTGCCATGACGCCTTTAGGAGTCGATAAAATCGAAATACCAAGGCCATTTGCCACCTGAGGAAGTGACTTAGCAGAAACATACACACGACGCCCTGGCTTTGATACACGTGAAATCTCACGAATAGCAGCCAGCCCTTCAAAATACTTCAATTCGATTTCAATCTCCGCTTTCCCATCACCTAAATCAATTCGATTATATCCGCGAATATAACCCTCCGACTGAAGAACATCAAGAACGTGCGCACGAAGCTTCGAATCTGGAGTAACTACTTTACCTTTTTTACGACCAAGTGCATTACGAATACGTGTTAACATATCACCAAGAGGATCTGACATAGACATTAAATAATCTCCTCTTACCAACTAGACTTTACAATACCAGGAATATAGCCAATAGAGCCAAGCTCACGCAACGCAATTCGCGACATTTTTAATTTACGATAATAAGCCCGCGGACGACCTGAAACCTCACAGCGATTACGAATACGAACTTTCGAAGAATTACGCGGCAACTCTGCCAACTGAACAGAAGCTTTAAAACGTTCCTCAAGAGAAACCTTCTGATCCATAACTATTGCTTTCAAACGTGCACGACGGGCAGCATAGCGCTTTACCATCACCTCACGACGCTTATTTTTTTCAACGGCACTTACTTTGGCCATAATTTCACCTCACTACGTTTGCCGTTACGAACGAAAAGGAAAATTAAAAGCACGCAATAACTCACGAGCTTCATCATCCGTTTTTGCTGTCGTACAAACGATAATATCCATGCCCCAAATTTGATCAACTTTATCATAGTTGATTTCTGGAAACACAATGTGTTCTTTAATACCCATAGCAAAATTGCCACGACCATCAAAACTCTTTGGATTTAAACCACGAAAGTCACGAACCCGCGGAAGAGCAATCGTCACAAGACGATCTAAAAACTCAAACATACGATCTTTACGTAATGTAACTTTAGCCCCAAGAGGCATTCCTTCACGAACCTTAAAGGTCGCAATAGAATTACGCGCACGCGTAACAACAGCCTTCTGACCCGTTATTAGCCCTAAATCCTCAGCGGCAAGGGAAGGCTTCTTCGAATCAGCAGTTGCTTCACCTATCCCCATATTTATTACAACTTTATCAATCCGCGGAATTTGCATCGCATTTCTGTAATTAAACTTCTCTTGAAGCACTTTACGAATCACTTCAAAATAATGCGCTTTCATACGCGGTATTTGTCTTTCCTCAGCCATTAATCAACTCTCCCGAACGCTTGGCAAAACGAACTTTATTACCATCTGCATTCATACGAAAGCCCACACGTGTAGGCTTACCATCTTTAGGATCAGCAATCGCCAAATTAGACAGATGAATCGGAGCTTCTTTAGAAATAATTCCAGCTTCTTGCTTCTGCGTTTGACGTTGATGACGTTTAATCATATTAATCCCACGAACAAAAGCCTTATTCTCTTTTGGATTAACCTTAATTACTTCACCACTACATCCTTTATCCTTACCGGACAAAACAACAACTTTATCACCTTTTCGAATCTTTTGCATAACATTTACTCCTTACAGAACTTCAGGAGCAAGCGAGATGATCTTCATATGATTCCTACCACGCAATTCACGGGGAACAGGTCCAAAGATACGAGTACCGATCGGCTCTTTTTTGTTATCCACTAAAACCGCAGCATTACTATCAAAACGAATGACACTACCATCTGCGCGACGAATATCCTTAGCAGTACGAACCACAACAGCTTTCATAACATCACCTTTTTTAACACGGCCACGAGGAATTGCATCCTTAACCGAAACAACAATAATGTCACCGACCGAAGCATATTTCCGCTTTGAACCGCCTAACACTTTGATGCACATGACACGACGCGCTCCAGAATTATCAGCAACGTCGAGGTTTGTTTGCATCTGAATCATGACTGGCCACCTTCTCTTAATACATATATCCGATTGTATCTTTTACACACTCGGATTTGCCTGCCAAATAACGATAAAGTTATCGTCTTCAAATTTATCAATGATAACCACACTGTTAAATTCTAAAACAATAAGCTTAACTCTTTACGCTACATTGTCTTTTACAACAATCCAACATTTATCTTTCGAAATTGGTCTAGATTCTTGAATAGAAACTTGATCCCCAATCTTGAATTGGTTGTTTTCGTCATGCGCTTTATAATTTTTAGACTGCCGAACAGTCTTCTTAAGAAGCGGATGAGAATAACGGCGTTCAACTTTGACAACAACAGTCTTATCACTTTTGTCGCTAATAACAACACCCTGCAAAACGCGTTTAGGCATCTCTTATTTCCTTAAACCTTACTTTCACTTATCTTTTGACGAAGAAAAGTTTTAATACGCGCAATATCACGACGAACTTGTCTAACGCGCGCAGTCTTTTCTAATTGACCTGTTGCTTTTTGAAAACGCAAATTAAATTGCTCTTTCTTTAACTTAGCCAATTCATCTTTCATTTGGTCGAGCGTTTGCGCCCGTAATTCTGTGGCTCTCATCGCTTAACCTCATTATTCAGCAATACGCTGGATGAAACGCGTTTTTATAGGCAACTTTGCAGCACCCAATCTTAGTGCTTCACGTGCAACATCCTCCGGAACTCCATCAAGCTCAAACATGACGCGCCCAGGAGCAACACGTGCAGCCCAATAATCAACACTTCCCTTACCTTTACCCATACGAACTTCAGTCGGTTTAGATGTAACCGGAAGATCTGGAAAAATGCGAATCCACACACGACCAGAACGCTTCATATAACGTGTAATCGCACGACGCGCCGCTTCAATTTGACGAGCAGTAACCCGCTCTGGCTCAACAGCCTTCAAACCGTAGGCACCGAAATTCAAATCCGTACCACCCTTCGCAAAACCGTGAATACGGCCTTTGAACTGTTTACGGAACTTTGTGCGCTTTGGCTGCAACATTGTTCTCTACTCCAAATTTTAGTTCAATCTCAAAAACTAAGCATTTTCGCGGCGACGATTCGATGAAGAACCAGATTGATCAGCTTCCGTAGCACGACGTTCTGAAGCCATCGGATCATGCTCAAGAATCTCACCCTTAAAGACCCAAACTTTAATACCACAAATACCATAAGCGGTCTTAGCTTCTGCTGTACCGTAATCAACATCAGAACGCAAGGTATGAAGTGGAACACGACCTTCACGATACCATTCCATACGAGCAATTTCAGCACCACCAAGACGGCCAGAACAATTGATACGAATACCTTCCGCACCAAGACGCATAGCAGACTGAACAGCACGCTTCATTGCACGACGAAAAGCAACACGACGCTCTAACTGTTGAGCAATTGATTGCGCAATAATTGTCGCATCAATCTCCGGTTTACGAATCTCCACAATATTCAATGAAGTTTCAGCATCCGTCATTTCTGAGAGCTTACGACGAAGCTTTTCGATATCAGCACCCTTTTTACCAATAATCAAACCAGGACGTGCAGAATGAATTGTAATACGACACTTTTTATGAGGACGCTCAATAACAACCTTAGAAATAGCCGCCTGTTTAAGCTCCTCAAGCACATATGAACGAATTTTCAAATCCTCATGAAGAAGGCGCCCATATTCACCACTATCAGCATACCAACGAGAGTCCCAAGTCCGATTAACACCAAGACGAAGTCCTATTGGATTGATCTTCTGCCCCATTACGCGGCCTCCACTTTTTCGGTAATTTCACGAACAATAACAGTAAGATGCGAAAATGGACGTTCAATTCTACTAGCACGCCCTCGACCACGAACATGAAAGCGCTTCATCACTATCGACTTACCAACATAAGCTTCCGCCACAACAAGCGAATCAATATCAAGATCGTGGTTATTTTCTGCATTTGCAATTGCTGATTCAAGCGTTTTTTTCACAGTAGCAGCAATACGCTTGCGTGAAAACATCAAATCAGCGAGCGCTACATTAACTCTTTTACCACGAATCATTGCAGCAACTAAATTAAGCTTCTGCGGACTAACACGAATTGTCCGCGTGACAGCTCTTGCTTCATTATCTTTAAGCTGGCGCGAAACTTTAGCTTTTCCCATTCCTACTTCCTCTTCGCTTTCTTATCGGCACCATGACCATAATAAGTCCGGGTAGGAGCGAACTCACCAAACTTATGCCCAACCATCTCTTCAGAAACAGAAACAGGAATATGCTTATTACCGTTGTAAACACCAAAAGTTAAACCAACAAATTGCGGTAAAATAGTAGAGCGACGACTCCATATTTTTATAACTTCGTTGCGCCCACTTGCACGTACCTTCTCTGCTTTACCAAGAAGATAGCCGTCAACAAACGGACCTTTCCACACTGAACGAACCACCTCAGACTACCTTTCTCATTTCTTGCGTTGATGACGCGTACGCATAATAAATTTATCAGTGGCTTTATTGGAGCGCGTACGCTTACCTTTCGTAGGTTTACCCCAGGGAGAAACTGGATGGCGCCCCCCCGATGTACGACCTTCACCACCACCGTGTGGATGATCAACGGGGTTCATAGCAACACCACGAACATGTGGACGTTTACCACGCCAACGTGACCGACCCGCCTTACCATCATTAATATTCCCATGATCAGGATTTGAAACAGCGCCAACAGTTGCAAAACAGCTACTCGGAACCAAACGCTGTTCACCAGAATTTAAACGAAGAATAGCCATACCATGATCTCGTCCAACCAACTGCGCATAAGCACCTGCTGAACGTGCAATCTGCCCTCCTTTTCCTGGCTTCATCTCAACATTATGAATAATTGTGCCTACAGGCATATTACCAAGAGGCATAGCATTACCTGGTTTAACATCCACATTTAAACCAGCCATAACAGAATCACCAACACCAAGACGCTGTGGCGCAAGAATATAACTCAATTGCCCATCCTCATAGCGGATTAAAGCAATAAAAGCGGTACGATTAGGATCGTATTCTAAACGCTCAACCTTTGCTGAAACATCACGTTTAAAACGCTTAAAGTCGACAAACCGATAACTACGTTTATGTCCACCACCCTGAAAACGAGCAGTAACACGACCGCGATTATTACGCCCACCCTTTGAAGACAAACCTTCAGTTAACATCTTTATAGGTTTTCCCTTATAAAGACAAGAACGTTCCACAATAACAAGCTGACGCTGCCCAGGTGTAGTTGGATTAAATTGCTTAAGTGCCATTATTCCTATCTCCGAGCCTCTTAAAGACCTGTCGAAACGTCGATAGTCTGACCACTGGCCAGAGTTACGATCGCTTTTTTGACATCACTCTGCCGACCAACTATACCTTTGAAACGCTTCACTTTACCCTTACGGACTATCGTGTTAACTGCTTTAACTTTTACGCTAAAAAGCGCTTCAACAGCAGCCTTAATCTCAGGCTTCGTCGCTTTCGGCGCGACATTAAAAGCAACTTGATTATATTCAGAAATCATAGTCGCCTTTTCAGTAATAACTGGACTAATAATTATATCATAATGGCGAAGATCTGTCATTTAAAACGCTCCTCAAGAGCCTCAACAGCTGCTTTTGATAAAACAAGTTTGCTGCGACGCAAAATATCATAAACATTAATTCCCTGAATAGGCAAAATGTCAATATTCGGGATATTAGAGGCTGCACGAAAAAAGTTAATATCAATCTCTTTACCACCGATTAAGAGAGCGTTATTAAATCCAAGCTTAGAAAAATGAGAAACAAGCATTTTCGTTTTAGCATCCTTAACAGTCAACTCATCTACAATAATTAAATCTTTTGCTTTTAATTTTGCAGATAACGCAAGACGCAACCCAAGAGCACGAATCTTTTTAGGAAGATCATGCTCATGGCTACGAACCACCGGTCCATGTGCCTTACCCCCACCTCTAAACTGCGGTGCACGTGCAGATGAATGTCGAGCACGTCCCGTTCCTTTCTGTTTAAACATTTTTGCCCCTGTTCGCGACACATCAGAACGACCTTGAGATTGATGACTTCCCTGCTGACGACGTGCAAGCTGCCAACGAACAACACGTTGCAAAATATCCTCACGCGGAACAAGATCAAAAATAGCTTCAGAAACCTTTAATTTACCAGCTTCACTACCATCAAGAGTTTTAATTACAAGATCCATTATTAGGCTCCCTCAACTTCAGAGGTTTCCGTCACCGGAGTAACCATTTCCGCTTCCTCCTTCACAAGACGGCGAATACCAGCAGGCTTTGGAGCATTCTCAGGAAGACGCTTCTTCACAGCATCCCGTATCAAAATCCAAGAACCTTTAGAACCAGAAACAGCACCACGCACTAAAATTAAACCACGCTCACTATCAGTGGAAATAACTTCAATATTCTGTGTTGTTACACGCACTTGCCCCATATGGCCAGCCATTTTTTTACCTTTAAAAACTTTACCAGGATCTTGACACTGCCCTGTAGAACCATGAGCACGATGTGTGATCGAATTACCATGAGAAGCACGATGCCCACCAAAGTTATGTCGTTTCATAACACCAGCAAACCCCTTACCAATACTGGTACCAGTCACATCAACTCTTTGTCCTGGAACAAAATGTTCCACTGTAATCTCAGTACCAACATCAAGAAGATTGTCGGGACTCACACGAAACTCTGCTATTTTGGCTTTAGGCTCAACAGAAGCCTTAGCAAAATGTCCACGAAGAGCTTGTGAAGTATTCTTAACCTTAGCAAAGCCTACACCTAATTGAACAGCAGTATAACCATTCTTTTCAACTGTACGCTGAGCAACGACTTGACAATTCTCCAAACGAAGTACCGTCACCGGCACATGCTCACCAGCATCATTATAAATACGGGTCATGCCCAGCTTCTGTGCTATTACACCTGAACGCATCGGGTCTGTTCCTTCTGTCCTCAAACCTCAGAGCTTAATTTCTACATCCACACCAGCAGAAAGATCGAGCTTCATAAGCGCATCCACTGTTTGCGGCGTTGGATCAACAATGTCAAGAAGACGCTTATGTGTTCGCATCTCAAACTGCTCACGACTTTTCTTATCGATATGCGGTCCACGATTGACCGTAAACTTCTCAATCCGCGTCGGAAGCGGAATGGGACCACGGACATTTGCACCGGTACGTTTAGCAGTCGATACGATCTCACGCGTCGACGTATCAAGAATTCTATGATCAAACGCTTTCAAGCGAATGCGAATATTCTGACTGTTCATGCTCTTTATTTCCCTGTTATAAAAAGTGCCTTCAATAATCAAAGCACTCAACAAGCATTATTTATTCAATGATCTTAGAGACGATACCGGCACCAACAGTACGACCACCTTCACGAATAGCAAAACGAAGTTTCTCTTCCATCGCTATCGGAACGATCAACGAAACATCCATCGCAACATTGTCACCTGGCATAACCATTTCCGTTCCTTCTGGAAGCGTAACAATACCTGTAACATCCGTCGTACGGAAGTAAAACTGAGGACGATAATTCGTGAAAAATGGTGTATGACGTCCACCTTCATCCTTTGTCAAAATGTAAGCTTCTGCTTTAAACCGTGTATGAGGTGTAACGGATCCTGGCTTTGCCAATACTTGACCACGCTCAATCCCTTCACGGTCAACACCACGTAGCAGAGCCCCTATATTATCACCCGCTTGACCTTGATCCAAAAGCTTGCGGAACATTTCAACGCCTGTAACCGTCGTCTTAGACGTTGGACGAATACCGATAATCTCGATTTCCTCTCCAACTTTAATAACACCACGCTCAACACGACCCGTAACAACAGTTCCACGACCCGAAATCGAAAAAACATCTTCTATCGGCATCAAAAATGGTTGATCAACAGGACGTTCAGGGGTTGGGATATAATTATCAACTTCACTCATTAAAAGACGAACAGCATCTTCACCAATGCTTTTATCCTTATCCTCAAGAGCTGCCAACGCAGAACCCTTAACAATTGGTATATCATCGCCTGGGAAATCATATTTGGATAAAAGTTCCCGAACCTCAAGCTCTACAAGCTCCAAAAGTTCTGCATCATCAACCTGATCAACTTTATTAAGAAAAACAACAATTGCTGGAACACCAACCTGACGCGCAAGCAAAATATGCTCACGTGTCTGAGGCATTGGACCATCAGCTGCTGAAACAACCAAAATAGCACCATCCATCTGTGCTGCCCCTGTGATCATGTTTTTCACATAATCAGCATGTCCTGGACAATCAACGTGCGCATAGTGACGATTTTCCGTTTCATACTCAACGTGTGCTGTAGAAATAGTAATTCCACGTGCGCGCTCCTCTGGCGCAGCGTCAATTTGGTCATAGGCTTTAAATTCACCAAAATATTTCGTAATCGCTGCTGTCAACGAGGTCTTCCCATGATCAACGTGACCAATCGTACCAATATTAACATGCGGTTTTGTTCGTTCAAACTTGCTCTTCGCCATTTGAGCTCTCCATTTTTCGTCCAAGCCAAGGACTAAGTTAAAAATTAATTACCAACCTGAAATTACGCGTATTTCTTTTGAATCTCCAAAGCAACAGCTGAAGGCACAGGCTCGTAATGATCAAACTGCATTGTATACTGCGCACGCCCCTGACTCATAGAGCGAAGAGTATTCACATAACCAAACATATTTGCCAAAGGAACCATTGCATTCACAACCGTTGCAATGCCGCGCGCTTCAGTTCCTGAAATCTGTCCTCGACGAGAATTGAGATCACCAATAACATCACCAACATAATCATCTGGTGTAACAACTTCCACCTTCATGATCGGTTCAAGAAGCTGTGCACCAGCCTTTTTTGCCCCATCACGAAAAGCCGCACGAGCAGCAATCTCAAAAGCCAAAACCGAAGAATCAACATCGTGATAGCCACCATCAATGAGAGTCGCTTTTACACCAAGCATAGGAAAGCCCGCAAGAGGACCTGACCCCATAACACTCTCAATCCCTTTTTGGACACCGGGAATATATTCTTTAGGAACAGCACCACCAACAATCTTTGACTCAAAAATAAAGTCATCACCATCATGAGGCTCAAAAACAATTTTCACACGAGCAAATTGACCTGCACCACCCGATTGTTTCTTATGCGTATAATCAATTTCCGCCATTTTAGTAATTGACTCACGATAAGCAACTTGAGGCTGCCCAACATTTGCTTCAACCTTAAACTCACGCCGCATACGATCAACAATAATATCAAGATGAAGCTCACCCATTCCAGCTATAATAGTCTGACCAGATTCCTCATCCGATTTAACACGAAATGAAGGATCTTCGGCTGCTAGACGGTTAAGAGCAATACCCATTTTTTCTTGATCTGCTTTTGTCTTCGGTTCAATTGCAATCTCAATAACAGGCTCTGGAAATTCCATCCTCTCCAAAATAACAGGCTTCAAAGGATCACAAAGAGTATCCCCTGTTGTCGTCTCCTTAAGTCCTGCAAGAGCAACAATATCACCAGCAAATGCTTCTTCAATATCCTCACGAGAATTTGAATGCATTTGAAGCATACGCCCCAAACGCTCTTTTTTCTTTTTCACAGTATTCTCAAGAGAAATACCTTTCTGAACTTTACCTGAGTAAATACGACAGAACGTCAATGAACCAACAAAAGGATCATTCATAATTTTAAAAGCAAGCATAGATAACGGAGCATCATCAGAAGATTCGCGTGTCGTCTCAGCCTCAGTCTTTACATCAATACCCTTAATCGCCGGAATATCAATTGGTGAAGGGAGATAGGAAACAACAGCATCCAAAAGTGGCTGCACCCCCTTGTTTTTAAAAGCCGTACCACAAAGAACCGGATGAAACTGAACTTCTACTGTCCCCCTACGAATGAGAGAAACAAGCTGCTCGTTGGTTGGCATAACACCTTCCAAATAAGCCTCTGTCGCAGCTTCATCAACCTCCACAGCCATCTCAATCAATTTCTCGCGATATTCTTCAGCTTTCTCCTTTAAATCAGAGGGAATTTCACTTATCACTGCCGAGGCACCAATAGAACCATCCCACTTTAAAGCCTTCATTTCTACAAGATCAACAACACCTTCAAAGTCATTTTCAGCACCAATCGGCAACTGCAAAACAAGCGCTTTAGCACCTAACCGAGAACCAACCATCTCCACACTACGATAAAAGTCAGCTCCTATTTTGTCCATTTTATTAACAAAAACCATACGAGGCACGCGATACTTCTCAGCTTGCCGCCAAACAGTTTCCGTCTGAGGCTCCACACCAGCATTTGCATCCAACAAGGCTATTGCACCATCAAGAACACGCAAAGAGCGCTCAACTTCAATCGTAAAATCAACGTGCCCTGGCGTATCAATAATATTAAAGCGACGCTTCCGACCGTCTTGCCCTTCCCAAAATGTTGTTGTCGCAGCAGACGTAATCGTAATACCACGCTCCTGCTCCTGCTCCATCCAATCCATTGTAGAAGCACCATCATGGGTCTCGCCAATTTTATGATTCTTACCGGTATAGAACAGAATACGTTCAGTCATCGTAGTCTTACCAGCATCAATATGCGCCATAATACCAAAATTACGATAATCTTCAATTTTATATTCGCGAGCCATTATATTTGCCTTAGTTTAAAACTTCTACCAGCGATAGTGAGAAAAAGCACGATTAGCTTCAGCCATACGATGAACATCTTCACGCTTTTTCACGGCAGAACCACGATTATTAGCCGCATCCATCAATTCACCAGATAAACGCTCAATCATCGTCGTTTCATTTCGACCACGTGCCGCCGCAATCAACCAACGAATAGCAAGAGCCTGACGACGATCAGGACGAACATCAATCGGAACTTGATAAGTAGCGCCACCAACACGGCGTGAACGAACCTCAATGTGAGGAGCAACATTCTCTAAAGCTCGATGAAATAGAGCCACAGGATCTGTTTTTACTCTTTTTTCTACAGAATCGAGCGCACCATAAACAATACGCTCTGCAACTGATTTTTTACCATCAAACATAATGGCATTCATAAATTTCATAATAACCAAATCACCAAATTTTGGATCTGGATTAATCTCACGCTTTTCTGCTCTATGACGACGGGACATTGGCTTTGTCTCTCAATATTATTTTGGACGCTTCGCGCCATACTTTGAACGACGCTGTTTACGATTCTTGACACCCTGCGTATCAAGCAAACCACGAATAATGTGATAACGAACTCCCGGCAAATCTTTCACACGACCACCACGAATCATTACAACAGAGTGCTCTTGAAGATTATGTCCCTCTCCAGGAATATAACCAATCACCTCAAATCCATTCGTCAAGCGAATTTTAGCAACTTTACGAAGAGCAGAATTAGGTTTCTTCGGTGTTGTTGTATAAACACGCGTACAAACACCACGTTTCTGCGGATTCGACTGCAGAGCAGGAACCTTATTACGTTTAACTGGCGCCACACGCGGCTTGCGAATCAACTGGTTTACGGTAGGCATGCAACCTTCCTCTTTTCGATCTACATTCGTCTCACCCAATCGGGCTTTTCTATTTTCATTTCTATCCACCCCAACAAAATCGAAGCAGATATCTAAGTCTACACACAAAATCGGGCATACCTGTACAAAACAGTTTACCCGACCATAAGCAGAGAAGGCAATAGCCTTTTGCACTAGCATTTGCTTTTAATCTTCTTAACACCTGTGAATAATTTTCCGGCTCATATCCAAAACACCTGATTACATCCACATCGGTTATGTTCATTTCTAATAGCGAGAACACGTACATTCGTCAAGAACTAAACAGCAGAAAGTTTTTAAAAATGAAAATAAATTAAATTTTAAAGCTTTAAATTTGCTTTTACCGCTACTCTTGATAAATTAATTTACCATAGTAATATCCCCTATAAACAAAAAAACAGCGATGTGACTGTAGTAAAACATAGCAGTAAATTGAATTGCATATTTGATATCTAATGATGAGCACCATGAAAATAGCAACGTGGAATATTGCTGGAATAAAAGCGCGACATGAAACATTATGTCAATGGCTGCAGCAAAGCCAACCGGACATCGTCTGTTTACAGGAAATTAAAAGTATTGATGAAAATTTTCCACGCGATACAATTGAAAATTTAGGTTACCATATAGAAACACACGGACAAAAAAGTTTTAATGGCGTTGCGATTCTCTCTAAAAAAACACCAGATGAAGTGATCCGTCGATTACCAGGCAATGATAATGATAAACAAACACGTTACATTGAAGCTGTTTATTCAACAAACAAAGGTGTTGTTCGTGTTGCATCTCTCTATTTGCCAAATGGGAATCCTATTGAGAGTGAAAAATATTCCTATAAGATAGAATGGATGGAAAGATTATATACACATGCAAAATCATTGCTTGCGTATGAAGAACCTCTTATTCTAGCAGGTGATTATAATGTCATCCCCACTCCATTAGATGCAAAAAAACCTCAAGAATGGTATCAAGATGCCTTATTTCTTCGAGAAACAAGAAAAGCATTCCAACGTATTCTTCATTTAGGTTTTTATGATGCTATCCGGAATGTCACCGATACTCCCTCCTTCAGTTTTTGGGATTTTCAGGCAGGTGCCTGGCCTAAGAATAATGGGATTCGCATTGATCATTTATTATTATCACCAGAAGCTGTTGATCAATTAATTTGCGCTCATAGCCAAACAGAAGTAAGGGGATATCAAAAACCATCCGACCACGTTCCTGTTTGGATCCACCTTAATATCAATTAAGAAAGTAAAATCCTTATTTCATGAGACAACAAAAAAATTCCACTCAAAAATAATAACTATGCTACAGCATATAAACAGTATATCTTAAGCAAATAAAATAAAAATAAATGAATGGAGGACATAAATGAAGAAATCATTATTAATGCTTATTGCAGCAACGGCCATTGGATTCTCAAGTTTCGCGCATGCTGAACATGATACTCTTGAAAAAATAAAACGAACAGGGGAAATTACTTTAGGTGTCCGTGAATCATCTGGTTTAGCCTACGCCCTTGGTAATAATAAATATGTAGGTTTTCATACAGAAATGGCAGAACGGATCATTGATGATATCTCAAAAAAAATTGGTAAACCAATTAAAATTCATTATCTTCCCATCACTTCTCAAAATAGAATTCCTCTCTTAAAAAATAAAACCTATGATTTTGAGTGCGGCTCAACAACACATGATATTGCCCGCAGTAAAGAAGCAGCATTTGCTTATACGACATACATTGAAGAGGTTCGGATTGCTGTAAAGAAAAACTCTAACATTAAATCTCTTGAGGATTTAAATGGAAAAACAGTTGCAACGACCACCGGTACAACATCTGTTCAACTTATTCGTAAAAATAAACGTGCAAAAAACATTCAGTTTAAAGTTTTAAAGGGGAAAGATCACGGAGATAGTTTTTTATTATTAGAATCTGGTAAGGCAGATGCTTTTGTCATGGACGCTTCAATTCTTGCTGGACATATTGCTAAATCAAAGAATCCATCTGATTATGTCATTCTTGATACTGTACTTTCAGTCGAACCTATTGCCTGTATGCTCAGATTAAATGACAAAAAATTTGAACAAACAATCAACGATAGTATCGTACGTCAGATTAAAGATGAATCACTGGAAAAGCTTTATAATAAGTGGTTTATGAAACCGATCCCACCTGCTAACACTGTTATGAACCTTCCCTTATCAAAACAAACAAGATATGCTTGGGATCACCCAAATAATAAGCCTCGAGAAAGCTACGCAGAAAAAGATTTATAGAGTTTAATAAAGAAGAACCACACTCTTTTGAAATTGAGTGTGGTTTATATTTTAATTCACTTTTTAATAAATCTGGACTATGTAGATGCGCGTGGTTTATTGTCCTATTTGTGAATGACTAATTTGAGGGAATATCAATTAATGGACTTTTCTTTCCTTTGTAGAGATGACCTTACTCAAACATTGGTAACAGGATGCTTGGGAACTCCCGGCGTAAGTCATACCTATTTAGATACACTTCTCGATGGCTTAAAAAATACAATTATATTATCTATCACTTCACTTATATTAGCTGTATTGTGTGGTGTTATTATAGGAACAATGCGCACTTTACCCAAAACATCCATAATCAATTATATATTTCGCACTATCGGTACTATTTGGGTAGAGATTATGCGTAATATTCCCCTCCTTGTACAAGTGTTTTTGTGGTATTTTGTTGTTCCGAAGATTTATCCACCAGCGATGAAATTTTCCCCCATTCTCTTAATAACATGCGCATTGGGATTCTTTACATCTGCACGCATTGCTGAACAGGTTCGTTCAGGCATTGAAGCGATTCCTTCTGGACAACGCTATGCTGCTATGGCAATGGGATTTACAACTTATCAAAGTTATCGCTATATTATACTACCACGTGCTATACGTGCAATTATGCCACCTCTTACTTCAGAAGCAATGGGGATTGTGAAAAATTCATCTATAGCATTCGCCGTTTCAATAAATGAGCTCATGCAATTTCAATACCAAACAATTGAAGAAGTAAGCCATGTTTACGAAAATTATTTGCTTGTTACGATCCTTTATATTCTAATAGCCTTATTCGTATTCATTGTGATGACAGTCATTGAACAAATACTCAAAATTCCTAATTTTCAAACAAAGGGAAATTGAATATGATGAATTTCATAAGCTCTCAGTTTGGACTTTATTTTCCTTTCAATTTTTCCGACTTTGATTTTTCCTTTTTTACCTTTGATGTATTTCGTTCTTACATTTTATCAGGTTTACTCTTTAGCGTTTTTCTAACTCTTTTTGCAACGGTATTGGGGTTTGTTTTCGGCACACTTTTAGCAATGATGCGCCTTTCTTCCATAAAACTTCTTTCTTGGTTTGCAATCAGTTACATAACAGCTATGCGTTCAATACCACTTGTGATGGTTATCTTATGGTTTTTCGTGCTTCTGCCTTTTTTAACTGGTATATCCATTGGTGCAAATAAATCAGCACTCATTACCTTTACCGCATTTGAAACGGCTTATTTTGCTGAGATTATGCGTGCTGGAATCAATTCAGTTCCGCAAGGACAAAAATATGCAGGACAAGCTCTTGGAATGACATATTGGCAAAGTATGTACATTGTCATTCTTCCTCAAGCCTTTAGAGATATGCTTCCAGTCTTTTTAACACAAGTTATTATCCTTTTTCAGGATACAACCCTTGTTTATGCCATCAGTGGTCATAGCCTTTTGAATGGTTTTGATATTGCTGCTAATAATTTTGGTGTAAAGCAAGAAGCTTATATCTTAGCAGCTATTTTCTATTTTGTTATCTGTTTTACACTGTCACAAATAGTTTTGTATTTACAAAAAAAAGTATCCATTATTCGCTAACAGGAAAAAAAATGTCTACTCATATGATCGAAATAAAAAATGTTTCTAATTGGTATGGCGAAATTAAAGTCCTTAAAAACTGTACAACTAACATTAATAAAGGAGAAGTCGTTGTCGTTTGTGGTCCATCAGGCTCAGGAAAGTCAACACTCATTAAAACTATTAACGCTCTCGTCCCTTTTCAAAAAGGTGAAATTTGGATTAATGGAATACCAGTTCATTCAAAAAAAACGAATCTGCCTAAATTGCGAAGTCAGGTAGGAATGGTGTTTCAACACTTCGAGCTTTTCCCCCATTTATCTGTCACAGAAAATTTGACAATTGCACAAATCAAAGTCCTAAAACGAAGCAAAAAAGAAGCACTTGAACGTGGATTGTTATATCTTGAACGCGTTGGACTCATTGAACACAAAGATAAATATCCTGGTCAACTTTCTGGAGGGCAACAACAACGTGTTGCTATTGCACGTGCCTTAACTATGGATCCACTTGTCATGCTTTTTGATGAACCAACATCTGCTCTAGATCCTGAAATGGTAGGTGAAGTACTCGATGTCATGATTAGCTTAGCAGAAGAAGGTATGACGATGATTTGTGTAACCCATGAAATGGGATTTGCACAAAAAGTATCGGAGCGTGTTATTTTCATAGATCAAGGAACAATTCTTGAAGACTGCTCATCTAAAGAGTTCTTTTCTGATCCGCAAGCAAGAAAACCGAGAACGCAAGAATTTTTGTCTAAAATCCTAAGTCATTAGCCGTTAGATTATCAAAAAAAGCTATCTTTACTATGAACTTGTATACAAGAAAACAGAGTTTAATATAAGATGAGAGAATGTAAAAATATTACAATCAGATGTTTAAAAACTGTTATTCTTTAAAATCTCAGCAACCAGTGAAATTGCTGTACGTCTCTCAGATTCATTACAAAGAGCAAAAGCCTCTTCTTGCAAAGGGTGAATCCAATTTTCGTCTTTTACGTTAGCTTTTTATAGGCAGCAGTTAACATTGCTGCCCCACGGACAATTTTTCCTTCTTTAAGCAGTATATTTCCAAGCATTGCTTGGGCAGAAGGATTTTCTTTTTTTGCTGAAAGTTGAAACCATCGTGCTGCTTGTATAAGATTTTTCTCCCTTCCCTCTCCCTTTAAAAATATTTTTCCTAAATGATACTGAGCTTTAGGATTTCCATAGTTTACCGCAGCCTGCATATAAAGATGAGAAGCATAAGAAGGATCAGGTTTCACAGGTGATTGAGGAATACCTTTTTTTATATATCCGGCAAGTTTAATCAATGCATCAGAAACATAACTTTCATCCTCTGAACCAAGATCAGCACCTTTTTCAACAATATATGCAAAAAAATTATATGCCTTATAATCATTTTTAGGGACACCATCACCGTTTGCATAGATAGAGCCAAGTTTCCAATTCGCACCAATATAGCCTCTCTTAGCAGCACAACGTAATGCTGCAATAGCCTGAGTTATATGCCCATTTTTATAAACAGACATGCCACGTTTTAAAAAATAAAACGAACCATCATTCGCTTCTTGCAAGCTATTGACATCTATTACATAAACAGTCGAAAAGAATTCCTCTAAAATCACAACAATCGTGACTTTTTTCCATATCTGAAACCTATTAACCATTCCCCCTACCTCAATTTTAATGATTATATCTGTTACAAATTTCTTTGTAGATATTTAAACTCTTTTTCTTAGTAAGAAGCATACGCAATTTTAAAGTAAAAATTTTAAAAGAAAAAACAAATAGATAAAAACCATCCAATAGGATTTATCGATCTTAAAATTTTATACGTATGAGCAAAAATCGTTCAATAGAATAACGTGCATTAAACAGCAACTTGAGAACGAAGAGAATACATGATGAATGGTAAACGTTTGAGTATAAAAAACAATACGAAAGATGGATAAATATAATGATGATAGTTAACTTATAACTTCACGACTGCCTTACCACCTTAAAGATGAAGTTTTTTGCCTCCGTCAATCTATAAACAATACAGCTTTTTGTTTAACGGATTGCACCTAACATCATTTCACATGGGGTTACTTCATACTTTACACACAAGTTTTACCTCAGAATACTCACCACTACATACAAAAAATACCACATATGTAATTTTACATGCCTTATATTGCTACTCTAAATGATGATATTTTACAGAAATAAAACAAGATATTGATTTTAATGATACTTTACCATTTTGCATGTTGAATGAGGACCTCGAATATCGTAAGATTCTCTCATTCCAAACTTGTTCCATGTTAAATCAATCAAAACCATCCGCTTGCACATTACAAGTAGAGAGAGCTATGTGGATAAAAACTCTGTGTAAGAAAGAACTAAAAATGCCTCTTACGAACGGTTTGAGCTAAGGGTTGTCCGGATATTGGACAGAATGGTGCTCCCAGCGCTTGTTACTTCACAAGCATAAAGAAGGGAAGCTCAATGGATTTACCGTTATACCATTCATGATCTACGTCGTGGAATAAGCTTGAATGCCTTAAAAGATGTCTCTTTAATGATAAACATAAAACAATGGATTTCAGTAGAGATTTTATGATCGTTCATGAAAAACTAACAAAAGAAAAAGTTTCCTTTTAAAGAAGATCTATACTAGCCCTACTGGTATGCAATTATCTATCAAAAAAATAAAAAGTTGAAATCAATCTAACCGCTCTAAAGCAACAAATATTTTTTTCTGCGCTGCACGCAGTTCTACAACCCTATTCCGCTCACGCTCAACAATTTCTGCTTTTGCATTTGCTATAAATTGGGGGTTGTTTAACTTAAGCGATATTTTTTCAATATCTTGTTCAATTTTACTGACATCCTTCCTCAAACGAACACGTTCAGCCTCCAAATCAATCAACTGTCCTAATGGTAAACAAAAAACAGCCTCTCCCAAAATCATTTGTGCTGATACTTCCGGAACTTTATCAGAGAAATCAATAACTTCAATACGCGCTAATTTTTTAAGAAGTGCATCATAACGCTTCATACGCTCTCGCGTTACTTCCCCTCCTTCGACAACAACAAGAGGTGCTTGTGTAGCCACTGGAATATTCATTTCAAAACGTACAGACCGAATCCCTGTGACGACATCAATAAGCCAATTAATATCATCAGCAGCTTCTTCATCTATCAATGTTTCCTCTGGCCATTTTGTCAATGCGAGCATATCCTCACGCTTGATGGCTTGCGTTTCTGTAAGAGACCACAACTCTTCCGTCATATAAGGCATAAAAGGATGAAGAAGTTTATAAACTTCATCTAAAACCCAAGCAGTACAAGCTTGAGCCTCATTTTTAGCATCTTCATTTTCCCCCTGAAAAATAGGTTTGAGAAGCTCCAAATACCAATCACATAATGTATTCCAAATGAAACGGTAAAGAGTGGCAGCAGACTCATTAAATTTATAGTGTTCAATACCAGTCGTAACTGCTGAAATTGTTTTAGATAACTCTGTTAAAATCCAACGATTAAGCGCCAATTTTGCTTGTTCTGGTTTAAAAGCTGGATCATGCTTCACACCATTCATCTGTGCAAATCGGGTAGCATTCCACAATTTCGTAGCAAAATTACGATAACCAGCAATACGGGAAACATCAAGTTTTACATCACGACCTTGTGCTGCCATAATAGCTAAAGTAAACCGAAGTGCATCAGCACTATATTGATCAATAAGCTCTAAGGGATCAATAATATTTCCCTTTGATTTTGACATCTTTGCACCCTTTTGATCCCGTACAAGAGCATGCACATAAACCGTTGGGAAAGGAACGTCACCCATAAAGTGAAGTCCCATCATCATCATACGAGCAACCCAGAAAAAAATAATATCAAATCCTGTCACAGATACAGATGTTGGGTAAAAAGTAGATAATTCAGTCGTTTTATTTGGCCATCCTAATGTTGAAAAAGGCCAAAGAGCTGATGAAAACCAAGTATCTAAAACATCCGGATCACGGATTAATTCAACAACCTCACCATAATGAGCAAAAGCTGAATCTAAAGCCTCTTTTTCACTTTTTTCAACAAAAACCGTTCCATCAGGACCATACCAAGCAGGAATCTGATGTCCCCACCATAATTGGCGAGAAATGCACCAAGGTTGAATATTTTCCATCCAATTGAAGTACGTCTTTTTCCAGTTATCTGGAACGAACTGCGTTTTGCCTTGTTGAACAGCCTCTATCGCTGGCTTTGCTAATTCAGCAGCATGAACATACCATTGATCTGTCAAAAAAGGCTCAATAGGGACACCACTGCGATCTCCATGAGGAACCATATGGGTATGATCATCAACAGAAGCTAAATATCCCTGTTCTTCCATCAAAGAAACAATCTTCTGGCGAGCAACAAAACGATCAGATTTATCGAGGTTTTCTACTAACATTTTTAATTCATCTGATAAAATCAAACCATCGAAAAATGCTTCATTTTCACGAAGAAAAATCTCGGCTTGCTGGGTAAAAATATTGATCAAGCGTAAATGATTACGCTGTCCTACTTCAAAGTCATTAAAGTCATGAGCCGGTGTGATTTTTACAGCACCACTTCCAGCCTCAGGATCAGCATGGCTATCACCAACAATTAATAACTTACGACCAACAAGCGGCAAAAGAGCATTTTTACCGATAAGATTTTTATAACGCTCATCTTCAGGATTAACAGCAATTCCTGTATCACCAAGCATTGTTTCTGGTCGTGTTGTCGCCACTGTTATAAAAGTTGTAGCATCATTTGGATCAAAAGTTTTACCTTCAAGTGGATATCTAAAGTGCCACAAATGTCCTTGAACTTCTTTTTGCTCAACTTCAAGATCTGAAATAGCTGTCAACAATTTAGGATCCCAATTGACGAGGCGCTTATCCCTATATATCAACCCTTGCTTATAAAGCGTGACAAAGACTTCACGAACCGCCTGCGACAACCCCTCATCCATTGTAAACCGCTCACGCGACCAATCACATGAAACCCCAAGGCGACGCAACTGGTTTGCAATAACGCCTCCAGTTTCATAACGCCATTCCCAAATACGCTCAATAAACTTTTCTCTCCCCATTTCTTGACGCGTTGGCTCTTGACGTTCTGCAAGTTGACGTTCCACAACCATTTGCGTAGCAATCCCAGCATGATCCATACCAGGCTGCCACAACACATTTTTGCCACGCATCCGCTGAAATCTAACTATTATATCTTGAATTGTCGTATTGAGCGCATGCCCCATATGAAGTGAGCCCGTAACATTAGGAGGAGGAAGCATAACGCAAAAAGGTTCTGCACCGCTTTTAGAACCAGCTCCCGCTTTAAAAGCCCCACGAGTCTCCCATCTCTTTGCAACCCGTTGCTCTATAGAGGCAGCATCATAGTTTTTTTCTAACATTCTATCCATCCATAACGCCGCTGAAAAACACAATATATGATCAAAACCTGATCAGAATCTCGTGAATCTCAGCCATTCACTAGAGAGCTCGCAAAATCGCAAACAAAATCCCCATAAAATGAAAAACATAAAAATAATTAAGACGATTTTTTAATCGCCTTCACAATCTCTTCACGCAAAATATCTTCCAGCAAAATAGGCAATTTAGACTGTAACCATTCCGCTATAGCCGGACGCAACACATCCTTTGCAATCTTTTCTGCAGAAGAAATACAATATGCAGACAATTCCACATGACCATCCCTTCCAGCGTCTGACTGTGATTTCCTTATCTCATCTTCATATTCTTTTGCTTTATAAACAGAATTCCGTTCTTCAGAAGAAAGCTTCATCTTTTGCATATCCATACCAACTGTATTATTTTCTGCCTCTATATCCTCTTTCTCTTGCGTTATCTTCCCTCCTTGATTTTCAGAAGAAAGACCAATACGATCAGCTAAAGCTTTCATAGCATCATCAACCGATAAGGTTGTATCATAAATACCCTCGGATGCCACTTCTGAAGCATTCACTGCAACATCTTCATTTAAAAAGTGATCAGATTGAACCGCATTTTCTTCGATTATTTCACGAATAGATGTTAAAATTTCATCCATACTTGGCTCACGTAACACGCTTGAACTCTGTACCATACTTTACAACCTCTCAAAGACGCAACAACAAATAGAATCATATTTTCAGTGTATGCAAAAGAATTATAAGATCAACATGCCTCCTACGATATTTTCAAATATGCTTGTCATAAAGAGGGCGCTACACACAGTTTTCTACACTTATAAAAATAATATCTCGCCGCAATATCTTTCAACATATTCAACTGTTGATTTACTAATCTTTTAAAAACTAAAATAATTTAAGATTAAAGAGATACTTTTATACATTATCGGATATATTTAATTGTTTTTAAACCTAAATAACTCGCAGTCAATTTACCAATAGAAGACTGAACACTATAGCTCGCCACAACAGCATTACGCTCTGCCATTGCAAGCGCAATCTGAGCATTAATCAATAGAGTACGAGAATTTAAAACATCCAGCGTCGTTGCTTGCCCTACGCGATTTTCTTGAACACGACCTTTCAGAGCAATTTCAGCAGCACGAACACTTTCACGGTAAGCAACAACAGATGAGCGTGCGCCCTCCAACTGAAACCAAGCAGAAGTCAGTGCTTGCCTCGTATTACTATGCGCCAAATCGAGTTGAAGCTGCGCCTGTCCAAGCTGTTCCCTTGATTGGCGAATTTGCGCAGATGTACGCCCTCCTTCAAAGATTGGGACACTTACTGACAATCCTACAGATTTAGAAACGCCATCTTCTCCAACCCCGCTGTAGATTCGATTATAAGATGCTGTTGCAGAAAAATCAACTTTAGGGAGCAATGCCCCTTCTTTCGCCTTTACATTATAAGCACTCGCATCAACTAAATATTTAGCATAAAGGATTGCTGGATGCATCACAACGCTCATTTGGTAAGCCATATCAAGGTTGACGGGAAAATCTTTGGCTAGAGGTGGGCGTTTTAACTTTTCAGGATCAGAACCAATAACTTGTCGATACACTGCCTCTGCTGCTTTTACATCAGAACGAGCAAGACTCAGCTCTGAAACCGCCACGGAACGTGCAGCTTGAGCTTGAGCAAGATCAACATGCCCTCCTTCACCCACATCAAATTTTGCTTTATTAGAACGAACTTGTTCCTCAAGAGCTGCCAAATTTTCTCTCCGAAGATCGGCAACACGACGTGCGTGATAGACATTAGCATAAGCGGTCACCGCCTCCAGAAACGTATTTTGTTCAACATTACGAAGATATTCACGCTGGGCCTGCAACTTAACTTGAGCTGAAGAAAAGATATTTTGCGTGATAAAACCATCAAATAATCTTTGATTTAATCTCACTCCTATAGATCCAGAAGTGACATAAGGACCTGTAAAAGACTTATTGCGCCCATAGTTCCCAACCCCCTCAACCTGTGGCAATAGCCCCGATCGCGCAATGACAACATCATCACTGGATATACGCACAGCTGCACGTTCACTATTCAACTTAGCATTATATTTATAAGCCTTAGAAAAGGCATCCATCAATGTTTCAGCACAAACAGCCTCTGATAGTAAAACACTCAACACCAGCAATAAACACGCCTGAAACTTCTTGTTTACTCTAAACATAATACACACAATAACAAACCCCAAATAAATTACAAAATTATCTTTTATTCACAAAACAAACAAGCACTAAAACACAAAACCAGGTGTTTTGAAAAAACAAGGAAGAGGCTTTACAGCGAGGTTAAAAGCACGACGAGCCGAGATGATCCCATCTTCTTTTATATAGATTTGTGCAACAGCAGCATTTCCATGCCCTTCAACCACAACAAGACGTCCACAGTCTTTCATTTGATCAAAGATACCTTGAGGAATAAAATCAACAGATCCCTCAATGAAAATCACGTCATAAGGTCCCTCAACGGCATATCCTTTCTCTAATGGACCATGAACGACAACCACATTATCACATTGATTCCGTTCTAAAGCTTCAAGAGCACGTTCAAAGAGAGATTTATCACTTTCCAGCGCAATCACAGACCCTGCAAGTTTTGCAAGCAACGCTGCACAATAACCACTATTTGCACCAATATCTAAAACAACATCTGATGATTTTAAAGCGGCAAGCTGTAGTAATTTCGCTAGAGATGCAGGTTTCATCAAATAGCGTGCAGGAACCCCATCTTGCTCTGGACATAGAACAATATCGGTATCAAGATAACTTAACACTTTCATATCTTCCGATACAAAATCTTCACGAGACACCGTTAAAAAGGCTTCAAGAACTGATAAATCCGTTACATCGACTGTACGAATTTGATTGTCAACCATTTTGCGACGAAGCTCAGCAAAATCTGCAACCATAACGAATATTTTCTCCTAACCTACAAAAAACAAACAAAACAGCGACAATAAGGGATAAAGATCTCTTAAACTATGGGCGTTACAAAAAAGGATACTACAGTCAACAATTAGATTTTAACTGTATAATCTCTCATACAAAAGTGTCTTCACAAGAATAGAGGGAAATAATCTATTTTCCTATACCTCATCTCCCTTAAAAGCCGTTTCGTTTAAAATCGGCTGGAGGCCTCGCCCGGAATCGAACCGGGATACAAGGATTTGCAGTCCTCTGCGTAACCATTCCGCCACGAGGCCTCGTCAACAAACATAAAGGTTTCAATAAGGGAAGGCAACGCATCCGTCAAGGTGTAGAAATATTCTCTCGCCTTTTTTCCTCTTATTACACAATTTATCATATTTTTTTAAAAAAAGTAATTTTATCCTTTGCAAATCAGTATTGCTTTGCTATAGCCTTTTCAAGCTATAGCCTTTTCAATTAAATGATTGGGCACCGTTCCCCGGTAGCTCAGCGGTAGAGCAACCGGCTGTTAACCGGTTGGTCGCTGGTTCGAATCCGGCCCGGGGAGCCACTTTTCTTTTCTATCACAAATAATTTATTGATTTTCCATATATTTTTTACAGTGAGGGACGCGTAAATAAAAGTTAGGGAATAGGATTTTGCAACACGTCTCTCTAATTATTACGAATCAAGAGTTCTTTTCGGGGTGGTTTTTTAGCAAAACCAGAGGTCCAAAGGGTCGCTATTCTAAGATATCTAACTTTTTGTTATCCATCTTTTAAGATGTGAGAAGCTATTCTCTATGGTGTCCACGCAACGGGAAAAATCTATTACAAACATAAAGAGAATGAAGGCAATCAATTTCATGATGCGTGACATCATCTTTAAGCCTTGATAGGTCTCTATCATCTCGTGAAGGAGCTGTTGTTCTGTTTCTGTAAGATCTTTATCTTTGCTGCTTCGTTTCTTGACCATCTTTCCAACCACATAAATGGGCTCCCTGCTTGTTATGCTTCAAAATATCTCTTGCAAGGTTGGAACTGATGAC
>NZ_JBHIRC010000010.1:0-8684 GCF_042196985.1 Bartonella sp. AA97HXZ
ATTTTTTTTTAAATAAAATAACCCAAACTTTACCAATAAAATATTGAACAAAAAATCCTATTTCAAAACATTATTGGCAACAAGCAATTATAGGTAAAATCTGCCTTCATAAAAATAAAACATGAAAACAGCAAGGAGTTCAAAGAGAGCATGGCGCCTTTAAAGTAAAATATAGCACCCCATTGCAATGCATAAAAATAGGAAGTTGCCTAGGAATGAGTTAATCACAATAACGCTTGTTTTATGCTACTTTAATAGAGAAAATTTTCTGCGCAGATACGATTTATAAAGACATTGCTGTATAAAGAGAATCGCATGATCTGTAATTTGTAAAAAGAATCAAATTCCTGTAGAAGCATTTTAAGCTATCTATCTAGCTTTCTTTATTTAATATTGAAAAGTACTCTTATAAATCTATGTGGGATAACGAACAACAAAAAAACGATCCTGGACAAGACCCTGCTCTTGTCGTCAAGCGTTTGCGGCCTGCGCGCCGACAGGTCTCTGCTCGTTGGCTTACGGGAACCATTCTGACAGGAATCACTTCCTGCATTCTTATGGGGATTGCACTTTTTACGGCTCTTGATGAACAACAGCGATTGGTAACACCGCCACAATGGTTTACGCAAGAAAACCTATCAGAATCACAAGCCCCTGAGGCCAATGGCTATAAAGGCGACCGTATTTCTCCCACTCATGCAAGGCAAAGCTTTGACAGAAAACGTCAATTTGAATTATCGATTCTACAAAAAAAAGGCGATGAAAAAGTCATTCAAACACAACATTTTGAATGGATTCGTATGGCTTTAGCCGAAAATCGCCCCCAGAAATATAGCTATCCAAAATTTGATTCTTTAAGCATTCTTGCTAGTGATACGAAAAATCAAAATATCGCACCACAAGAAGATTCTGGGCAGATTTATGGAGCAAAGGTTGAAACAAAACTCACCTTACGCAGCTATGATTTTAAGGTAAATCAATTCGATTTTGATGACAGCGACACATTGACAGATGAAGAGGCACAACAAGAAGTACAAAAAGCTGGATTTACTTTAGAAAAGAGCTCCGAACTTCTTTCAGTTCTCACATTGATTGATCCTTTAAAATTAGAAGATGTATCCTCCCCTTCCCAAGGCACAGAATCCCCTGAAGTTCGAATCGTTCAAGAAAATGTAACCGTTTCTCCTCAAAGTCACCGTATCGATCTGACGAAAAACTATGTTGAAGATATTATTCCTATTCGTAAAAAACAAACGATAGCCGATGCTTTCAAAAAAACCAGTTATACAAAAAAGCAAATTGACCAGGTTGTAAAAACGCTAGAAAAAATAAGCCTTTCCGATTCCCTTAAAGAGGGAAGCCTTTTACGCATTGGTATTGTGACACAAGCTGGTGAAGAAGACCATCTCGTACGCGCAAGTATCTATCAAGGGATGCATCATGTTCTCACCATTGCCCTGAATGATAAAGGCCAATTCATTGAAAGCACAGAGCCTAAAATGTCTAAAGCACTTAAAACGGCTTTTCAAAATGGTATTCCACATTCTTATATCAATAGCGCGCAATTACCAACGGCTTATGATGCACTCTATAGTGCTTTGCTAAGCCATAATATATCACAATCTCTCTCTCATCGTCTTATTCGTCTGCTAGCCACCAATATTGACATGAAAAGTCCGATAACACCCAATGATCAGATCGAAATATTTTATGCTGTACCACAAAGCGATAAAGAAAACAAAAACGGCAAAAAGAATTTGAAAGCAAAGGAATCATCCAAGAACGCTGATCCAGAAATTCGTTATATTAGTGCAACTTTTGGGAATACAACTTATAAATATTACCGTTATCAATTAAAAGATGGAAGCGTTGATTATTATGATTCTGAAGGGAAAAGTTCAAAGCCTTTCTTGCTGCGCAAACCCACACCAAATGGCATTTTTGGCTCTCCCTTTGGTCCACGCAAACATCCTATTTTAGGCTATGTCCGCATGCATACGGGTGTTGATTGGATTGCTCCTAAAGGATCACCCATTATTGCTGTAGGAGATGGTATTGTCACAAGAGTAGGCGTAACAGGCGGCTATGGAAACCATACGGAAATTCAACATGCCAATGGATATGTCAGCAGTTATTCACACCAAAGTCGTTATGCACCAGACATCAAACCAGGCGTGAAAGTACGACAAGGACAAATTATTGGGTATGTTGGATCAACAGGAATGGCAACCGGTCCCCATTGTCATTTTGAAATCATTGTCAATGGCGTCAAAGTTGATCCCATGCGCATTCGTATACCGGATAGCAAAGCCTTAACCAATCAAGACCTACAAACATTCCTACAAGAAAAAAACAACATTGATGCCTTGATCAACAGCCCAATAGCACCCTCCGAAGAAACTTAAAGCATGAAAGCATCTGCATTTTTACGACTCAAAACATCTAAAAAATATGCTTGAGCGCTTACTTTTCTCAAAGAGATTTCCGCATTTTAAATATCTATTAAAGAATACGCCGAAAGATGCCACCACCCAAGGTCGCATCACAATGATTAAAAATAAAACGCCCTCCCCTTTTCAGGTTTACGCACAATAGAAAAGTGAAAAATATGAAACCCCAAAAGGCTAACTCTTCTTGTTTATTTTATCAAAACGATAGCCCGTCCTTATTTGCCATGCAATAAAATCTCAAATCAAAGAGGTGCCCGCTAAAGGATGAAGATTCTAAAATCCATATCATTCTATAAACAACCCGACTTTTTGTTGAATAGATTCCACTTGTTGAATGTATGCTGTTCATAGCCCTAAAGGACGGTGTTTCATGAACTTTCTGAGCACGTTCTACCTTAAGAGTATTCGTTACACACTTTTACAAAAACACCCCATATTTAAAGTTTCACATGCCTTACAAAAAATAACAAAACTTGAAAAAACAATCTTTTTGCAAAGCAATAGAGCTTACGAATATAAGTATTATTGGCTTAAAGGAGCACTTATTCAAAATAAATTTAAAGGCTAACTTAAGCACTTCAAAGCTCTCAGACAAGGAGAACTTTGAAAGCCTATCATCGGAGTCAACAAAGCAAAAAAACAACAAGAGAGAAAATCAAACATTACACCAAAAGATAAAGAAGCAAAGTTGTTTCTCTTGAAGGCAATTGACAATCTGATATGAATGGTGCTGTGTTCGCGCTACTGAAGCCGTATTTTTCCTTCTTCTTGTGAAAAGATGCCCTCCCCATACATTCACGATGAATGAAAGGCAGCTTACCACGAGAAAAGAAAAAATTTACCCTTTTAAAAAATCAGTCAGAGCTTTTTTTTGAACTATTCATGCTAAGTTTTGGCAAAGGAATGACAATCTTTGTGCCTCCTAAAGCAGAAGTTTCAAACAGAGGTTTTTCACCAAATTGCATACAGAGCTGTTCCACGACCACACGACCAAGTCCTGTTTTTTGTTTTAAAGTTTGGCTTTTCATTCCCACGCCATCATCTTCTACAATGAGCATCAATTGTCCATCTTTCTGGGGACCAAAGGAGATATAAATATGACCAGACCGTTGATCAGGAAAGGCATGTTTTAAGGAATTTGTCAGCAGTTCACCAAGGATAATTCCAAGTGTTGTCGCATCTCTTGAAGACAGGCGACAATCTTTAAAGTTGGTGTGAATGGTGATGTTTTCACGCAATTCAAAAGGGACTGCCAATTCGACATCATGCACAACAGAGCTGAGAAACTCTGCCAATAGTGTCGTTTCCATATCATCACTTAAGCGCAAACGACGATGTGCTGTAGAAATTGTCTGAATACGATCACGTGCAGCCCCTAGAACAGCACGGACCTCTTCATTTTTGCTCCGGTTTAACTGGAGCCCCAACAAAGAAGACACCGTCCCAAGAGAATTGCCAATGCGATGGCTTGCATCCTGCAACAATATTTCAACCCGTTGGCGTTCTTTTTCAGCGTGATTACGTGCTCTTTCTAATTCTTGTGTTCGTTCTTTCACGCGGGCTTCCAGAGCGATATTTTCACTATGAAGCAGCAATTGATACAATTTTAAAGAGCGCATATCACGATGAAAACGATTAATAACAAAATAGGCAGAAATAAAGGTACTCACAACGGAAACAATAGCCGCCAATGTCAAAGCCGCCCGCATCAATGCGATACCCTCACGCTGTTTTTGTCGCACCACATCATCCCCATTAATAAAGCTTGTCATCAATTGAGCTAAACGTGCTACAGGAATCTTTGATACTTCCAAAGAGTCCGCATGAGAGGGTTGAGAAGATTGTTCAGGAATCGCATCAAGAGCACGCATATGGGCATTCATAAAGGCTTTTCGTGCTTCAACCTCTTCTTTAAAAGCCGTAAACCATTTATACCACTGCGGATGCGCATAAACAATAAGTGCGATATAGTCGAGAATATTCCCCAACTCCCGCTCTGCATTTTCAAAACGTATTTTATCTTCCGCCTTGCGCGTTTTTGCATAGCTGCGATCAGCAACAGCCATATCAATCAGGCTAATAAGGACCAAATCAGCCTGTTCGCGCAATTCTGAACTTGTATTCAACTGTGCGACTTCTCGATCAACGGCATTTGAAAGCAACATAATAAAAACCGATGCCAAAAGAGCCATAACAAGAGAAACAACAATCGCACCCCACCGCCAGCGTGATATCGTTGCATCAGAAGAAGGCATTTGAGGCATCAAATTTGTTTTTGTTGTCATAGAATGTCCATTGGCGAACTTGAAAGTCGTCATTTTTCAGCACAAAGGAAGGCAACCTTATGGAACATAAAACCTAAAGCCCGTGAGAAAGTTTTATACAGGCTTTTCTTGTGTTCCTAAGGATACACGCCAAACTTCTGAATTCCCTCAGATACTGACTTTACTGTAATAGCTATAACGGGAATAAAAAAAACAAGGCTATCAATCATAATTATTATGCTTTTTTAGCCGTTAAATGAACACAATGTACTTCCAGCTGAGTAAGAATCAGGACCATAATCAGACTCACCATTGACTTTAAGAAGTTCTTGTAATCGATTACGCGCCCTGCTCACACGGCTTTTAATGGTTCCAACAGCACAACCACAAATAGCCGCAGCATCTTCATAAGAAAATCCCGATGCGCCAATGAGAATAATGGCTTCTCTTTGATCGGCAGAAAGCAAATTTAAGGCTTTTTTGAAATCTTGCAAATCAAGTGATCCATATTGAGCAGGATGAACAGCGACATTTTGAGTAAACACGCCGTCGGTATCTTGAACTTCTCTTCCCTTTTTACGCATTTGACTATAAAATTCATTGCGCAAAATGGTAAAAAGCCAAGCTTTAAGATTAGTTCCCATCTCAAAACTATCTTGCTTAGCCCATGCCTTCATAACAGTATCTTGGACCAAATCTTCGGCTTTATCGTGCTTGCCACTTAAAGAAACAGCAAAAGCTCGTAAAGCCGGCAACACAGAAAGGAGTTCTTGTTTAAAGTTTTTCGCGCACTTTGACATAAAGGATTCAAACCTTTTCCACATTGTTTAAGCCAAATTGCTCTGCGCGCTCCAACTTCTCTAAAAGCTCAAGCAAACACCGTGGCAGTGCTTCTTCTTGAATTTCCATGTAAAATTGACGTAACTTCCGTGCTATTTCGCTATTGACCCCGAGAAGATCATCTCCAACTCTAAATTGTGTAGTGAGATTTTTTTCATCACGGTCGTTCATTTTTCATCCCCCTAATCCATATATTACTGGTAGCACCGCGAAGATTTTTTCGCCTTATGGTTGTAAATATAGCTGTCGGTAAAAAGTTCCATACAAATCAAGGAACTTTTTTATCGGTTGAGAATTTCAACCAACAAAATGCTTGAAAGGTCAAAGGAGTTATAAATTATGTCATTATCAACGCGCATTGCCCCGCATCTTCCCTATCTTCGGCGTTTTGCCCGCTCTGTCACCGGTAGCCAATCCTCTGGCGATGCCTATGTTTCAGCGATGTTGGAAGCACTCATTGCCGACATCTCCATTTTTCCCAAAGCCTCCACTGACCGAATTGGTACCTATTGGCTTTTTTGCCATCTTTTTGACCAAACCACACCAAACATCCCTGAACCCCTGCCCCAATTTGGTCTTGAACAAAAAACCAGTGCCAAATTATCCTATCTCACGCCCCGTGCACGCCAAGCATTTTTGCTCATTGCCGTTGAAGGATTTCATGAACAAGACGCCAGCGAAATCATGAATCTGGATACGAAAGAATTTCGCAAGCTTCTCAACCAAGCATCCATTGATATTTCTCAACAAATTGCCACTGAAGTCATGATTATTGAAGATGAACCTCTTATTGCACTTGATATTGAGCAAATGGTAGAAAGCCTAGGTCATCATGTTGTAGGAATAGCGCGCACGCGTGATGAAGCTGTCATCATGTATCATAAGAAAAAACCACGGTTGATTTTGGCTGATATTCAATTAGCCGATAACAGTTCAGGGATTGATGCGGTCAACGAGATTTTGAAAAATGACCGTATACCGGTGATTTTCATCACAGCTTTTCCCGAAAGGCTTCTCACTGGCGAGCGTCCAGAACCAACTTTTTTAGTGACCAAACCTTTTAACCCTGATATGGTGAAAGCGCTTATTTCGCAAGCTTTATTTTTTCAAGAGAATGCTTCTAAAGCGGCTTAGAACAGGGTAACATCTTAAAATTATGATCGTTACGCCTCTTTCAAAGCCTCCCATGGATAGATCTCATATGAGTGCGCTCATGCAAGCGATTCGTGGTGCTGATATTTGCGTTCTCTATCAGGCAACAAATCTGGTTTATTTATGGGCTGAAAACTTGCCACACCATTTGCACAATAAATGGCGGGTTGGGTGTCGTGACAGCGACTTTTTTTCGCTTGACCTTGCAGACAATATGGAAACCATCAAACTGCAAGTTTTAGCCAGTGGCAAAATGCAAACTGTTGAAGCACGTTTTGAAGATACAAATAAACAAGAGATTTGGTACAAATTTTCTATTGATTGCCACCGCAATGATAACGAAGACATTATTGGTATTATCACCACCGGTGTCAATATTTCCGGCTTACGCCGCCGTGAACAAGTGCTTAAAATCCTTCTTCGCGAAGTCAGTCACCGTTCTAAAAACCTTCTAGCGATCATTCAAAGTATTGCCAGCCAAACCGCCCGCTACACTGAATCTCTTCAAGTTTTTTTACGAAAATTTCAAGGTCGTCTTCATTCTCTTTCTCATTCTCAAGATCTGATCACTGATTCCGATTGGCGCGGTGCTCAATTTCGCGAATTGGTCCAAACGCAGGCTTTAGGTTATTTTATGAAAGAAACAGAACGTTTTTCACTTGAAGGCGTCGATCCTTATCTTTTTCCCAATGCCGCTTTGCATATCGGTTTGGCTTTTCATGAACTGATTGTCAATTCTCTTTCTTTTGGAGCCCTTTCCCAAGAAAAGGGGAGCATCTGTGTACGCTGTGAAATTGAAACAAAACTGAATGGCAAAACGCAACTTATCATCACGTGGCATGAAAATTTTGAATCCGGCATCCCTCCCACAAACAATAAAAAAGCCTGTTTTGGTAGTGCCGTTCTCGAAAAAATCGTTCCCATTTCCGTGAATGGTTCAGCTTCTCTCAGATTGACACAAGAAGGAATTGTCTATTGCCTCTCTGTTCCTGATACTTATTTTGATATTTTTTCTTAAAAGAGCATTTTAAACAATGAACAAGAGAATTTTCCCCTTTTTTAGCAAAATGTCTCATCTGTTTATTAAGCACAAAGATATTTTCCAACCTCTTTAAACCAACCTCTATAGTCCCCCAATAGTTCCGCAAAACCTTAACGATGAGAACTGAAAGCCACATAAAATCCATTCCCGCTGTCAATCAACTTCCATCCCTCATATAACCGGCATATTTTAAAACAGAAACCAAAACGATAAAGAGCAAACCGTTTCAGCTTTTATATGCAAAATAAAAGCGAGCCTGTTACCCATCTCTTTTTGTGTAATTTTCGCAATGCGTATATAATTTTATTTTGGCAGAATATGAAATTTCAAGGAGTAAAGCTAATATCCATCATCACTCTTCAGCTTTACGGGCTTAAAGCATCCACGACAACGACAATTAATTGATGTAAATTACACATTTTATGCTTTTATTTATCGCATTCTTTAATGGAGATATCCTCTTCAGTTACAATAGGGCATCCTAAAACAGGATACACTTGTGTTCCTCATTCACGCACTTTTTTAATATTTCCCAGCGCATCCACGCTCATTTCAAAACAGTATCTGTAAATAAGATATAATAGCCCCCGTAAAGTGAACCATCAAAACCGCCCCTTGTTACGCCACGTCCTTCTTTACCTTCATACCCCTTTTCACTTCATAAAAGTAGTAGCTGAGCATCATCATACCATTTGTCTCTCATGTTACAACAGCCATTGACCTTTGAGAGCGTCCATAAGAGGCATTTCAGTCTTTTTTCAAATATTACTCACCGACATAGAGCCCACACACACACCCTTTTATGACGTGCAAGCCAATGACTTTGATTAATTCACTATAGAAAACCCATCTCAAAGGGGAAAACCCATCTCAAAGGGGAAAACCCATCTCAAAGGGGAAAACCCATCTCAAAGGGGAAAACCCATCTCAAAGGGG
>NZ_JBHIRC010000010.1:8784-17125 GCF_042196985.1 Bartonella sp. AA97HXZ
AACTAAAAAACTTTGAAAGCGTTTAACAGTGAAGAAGCCCCTAGGCTGACAAATTGGAGTCCGCTCTGTCAACCTGTCATTTGGAAAATAATTGATGAATCCCCTTGTTTTTATCCTCTTATTAGTTTCATGTACAGATGATTTTAATAGTTGCTATTCGAACAATACAATGGTTAAAATCTATCCCACGGCTCAAGCTTGTGAACAGGCCATGGTCCCGTCCACAAAAAAGTTTGCACTTTATGGACAACAAATTTTTGCCCAATGTATAAACGTACATGCAAATTTACATCAACAAGAAGTAAACTTGATCTGGTCTGTAACAAACCATGGAAATTTCCTGCTTAAAAGCCAAAACGTAAAGGACAAGCTGTCTACAGTACACAAAGAAGATATTTTACCAACATCGCTTCCTCTTTTACATTCTTCTTCCACAAACCTCTTGCACAAAAAACTTTAAAAGCATAAACCCATCAGATCTCAAAAAAAATAATCAATGAAAGACATGATGGATAATAAGCGAATGCACCCTTCAAAAGACCATCACACAGAGCAAAATTCTCTGCCTCAAGATCTCCCTTTAGACCCTGCCGTAGAACGAGTGAGAAAAAAACTTATGGGTTTAATGATTATTTCCGTTTTAATAACGCTTTTCCTTATTCTAACCGTACTGTTTTTAATTGTTTATAAAGTGATAAAAACCGGATCAGCGCCAAAACAAACAGAGCTATCTTCCTCTCTCAGCAAAAACCCACACGTTATCCATCATACGCTCTCTCTACCGGAAAAAACACAGATTTTGTCGCAAAGCCTCTCAGAACACAATATTGTACTGAAAGTTTTAACCCCTGATGGACAAACAAAATTTATGATTTACAATTATCATACCGGTGCACTTGTCTCCATTCTTTCTGTTGAAACAACAAAAGAGAGAGCGAAGATAATGCCTCATTAAGAAAACTAACATCAATAAGCGCTGACATAGCATTCTGAAGGTTTAAACATTTTCTGCAAGCTGGCATTATCACACGCTTTACCAGCGCGTGGGTGTTGCCGACAATCCTTGGCGCTAGAGAGAGTTCATAAGAGCCATTTTATTCCTTTATTATAAAATTTATCCACACGGGCTCTCCCCGTTTGCAACGTGCAAGCGAATGGTTTTTGTTGATCCAACATGGAACAAATTTGGAAATGAGAGAATTCTAGGGGTTTAGGAGCTCTCACCTAACATTCAAAACAATGAATTATTATTATAAATTAATGTGATAAGTCTTAAATATCCACCACACGGGCGACGGCGCGTTTTTTACTGTATCCCCTCACTTAAATCTTGGAAAAGAAGAAACCTTTCTGTCAACGCATTCCCATTTTAAGAAAATGACATCACTTGGGAAAAGCTAATAAACGTGCAAGAAATACCTCTTCTTGAGTGCAAAAATTCAACATATTAATTTATAGTGATGATTTATTTTGCATGTCAAACGAGAATCTCAAATACTGTAAGATTCTCCCTTTCAAATCTGTTCATAAGAAACTGAATCAAAATCATTTCTTTACATATCCCAGCAAGGAAATGGATGAATAAAAATACCTCTTATGAATGATCCGGTATCAAAAGAAGAACTGTTGCAACATTGAAAATTAAAGCAATAACGCCCAGTTTACCTCTTTTATTAAGCAAAGATAACCGATGGATTTCACATGATAGAATTCATGAACACCAGTGCGAAATGGGCATGAATACATTGAATAATATTAAATATAAGTGTGAATTAAATAAAACAACGACATTGCGTTCTTCATAAAAGAACTGCCTCTTAAAATACACGGATGCGGTTTTCTCTGTATTTCCTCACTTAAATCCCAGCAAAGAGGCAATCTTTTCTGTCAACACCCTTTGTTAAGTCTCAATACTGCCCGTGAAAATCCAAAGAAAGCGCAAGAGGCTTCTTGAGTATATACAATTTACTATCATGATACCAATAACATCACCACAAGCGCTTATACAGCACCTTTCAGGTTTAAACATTTCCCTCTGCTTCAAGATTGACCACTTGAGCGACGGCGTGGTTTTCTCTGTATCCGCTTACTTAAATCTCAGCAAAGAGGCAATCTTTTCTGTCAACACCCTTTGGTTAAGTCTCAATACAGCCCCGTGAAAACTCAAGGAAAGCGCAAGAAGCTTCTTGAGTATATTATAATTTATTATCATGATACCAATAACATCACCACACAAGCGCGCTTACACAGCACCCTTCAGGTTTAAACATTTTCCTCTGCCTCAAGATTGACCACTCGGCGACGGCGTGGTTTTCTCTGTATCCCCTCACCTAATCCAGGCAAAGAAGAATCCTCTTTTGTTGCTGTTTTTGTTGCTGTTGATGCATCTCCATTGCTAGAGCTTTCTGCTGTTGTAAGTGAAAGCTCAAGAGATGATTCATCTTGAGTCCGTACAGTACGTCGACGAGGAGAACGACGTATTTTTTTGACAGGTTCAACATTTTTCTCAGAGAGGCAGTGCTCTTGATCTGTTTTTTCATCCGATAGAGCCTCTAAAGCGTTTTCACGCGCATCCCCATTTTGCGCTTTATCATATTGGCCATTGCCATTTTTTTGCGACGACATTTGTAATACATCTGTATCACCCTCGACAGCATCCTTTTTTTCACCATCAAGATTTATTTCACCGCATTCTTGCCCATTGTTTTCATCACGATTTTCGTTTTCATCACCACGATTTTCATCACGCCGAACCGATTGAGACATTTGCCCAGCTGCTGCTAAAATAATACGCAAATAGTGCTCGGCATGTTGTAAATAATTTTCCGACATAACACGATCACCTGCACCTTGTGCATCACGCGCAAGGCTTATGTATTTATCGGCAATTTGCTGAGCATTCCCGCGAATTTTAACATCCGGACCGCTACTTTCATAATTGCGAGACAACGGATTAGGACCGCGACGATTATTATTGTTATTACCATTATTGTTATTATTGCGACCGCGTACCCGTCTATTTTGTTGTGGCCTCATCTTTATCCCTTTTTGGAGTGTTTGTCTTATGTGTGTCTTAATTGACGCTTCCTCATTACATTATCTTTTGATAATGCTGATCATGTTTAACATACGATTATCAAGCTATCCGCGTTTATTTCACTCAAACGAACCCTACTGATATTGATAAAAGCATATATTTTCTTGAAAATCACAAAACAGCAGGGAAATCGTAAATCAAAAATTCCCTTTTTCTCTGTCAAACAGCAGAAACCTAATGATGTTCACGTAAAATGCCAAGTGTTTTTTTTAAATAAACCATATTTCACTAAAAAAAATAATTATCTTGTGGAAAACAAAAAGGAAAACACACATATAACACACCTGACAAAGAAAAAATTCCTGCCAGAGAATAGTAGAAGCTTCCTTTTTTGCTCTAAAACCACCGCTCCTAAAAACGCCGATATTCTCTACCCCCTCGTGCATTTAACTCACAAGCACTTCCATCCCAACGAGTCACTGCGCGAACCTCTTTATTTTATAAATATAGCCTCTCTTCATCGCTAAAGCAACCCCTTGCGAGCGATAATCCACGATCGCCTCACAAAACCTCTTAACTTTTATAGATAGATTAACACGAAGTATTATTCAAGCCCTATAATCACCAAGAGAGCAATCTTCTTTCCCAAACAAGTCAATGATACTATCAATTTTTATTTTAACCCATAGAGTTTTTAAGTTAATCACAGTTTTTATTTATAACAAATTGAGCTTAAAAACAAAATATTTAAATACAAAAAAATATCAAATTATGAAAAAAACGACCAATATGTCACACTTTTTTAAAAATCAGCTTCTTCTCAAAAAAATACCCTCCTCAAAGCCTATCAATAAGAATGGCCTAACGTATTTCCTTACTTATCTTTTCTGATAAAGAAAACTAGAATTATAAAACAAGCACATTTTTAAACCCAGCACAGCGCTTTACGCATGAAGAAGCCGTAAATGTTTATAAAAGGAATGTTTTTTTACTCATTTTTGTCATGTCTATTGACTTACACCCTCAAAGAATGAAGGTTCTCAAATCACACTGGTCTGTTAACAATGAAAATACTTATAAAATTCATACACTAAATTGATTTGTAATGGTAATTCATATTTTTTGTGTTGAGTAAGAAAATTAATATCGTAGGATTTTTCATCCTCAATCTGTTTGCTGTTGAATCAATCTCTTTTTCTTGCATGTTACATGTGGGAAAACCTGCGTGGAGTAAAAACGATAAAAAGACTAAAAGTGCCTCTTATGAACCGTCTCTAAGGCTAAAGGGCTGTCGACAGGCACCATTGGGAGCGAGCAAAATGTGAGATAGTACTGGCTTACTCTTTTTCAAACCATAAAGATGAACATGCTCTATAAATTTTATACATTCATGAGGGTTTTACCATTATACCATTCACCAAAACCATGACGAAATGGATTTCCCACACTCGTTATTTCCCTTAAAAAAGCGCAACAAACCCTCCTGAAACTCCACCACGCCCCCTTAAACATTTCAAGGAGGCCATCCATACCTTATGTCGCCACACCTTAAATAAGAAGTGCGATATAACAAGATAAATAAATCAAGCTGCTATTGGTTTTGAGGCAGATAGTCATTTAAGAGGCTTTTATCTTTTCATCAAAATTCGCATCCTTTTAACGTTCCGTATAAAAACTTAAAAGTAATTGCGCCTTTTGCCTGTTTTATTTTCTCTTTCATTCAGAAAACAGTCTCGTAAGAGAAAATAATTTCCATCCCCAGGACGGACCCTCGTCAAACATTGTTTTTTAGCACTATCAGAAAGCTTATCCCACATTTCACGAATAGCAAAATAGGCCTCACTTTCCAAATTAAGACAATGCTGATAAACCTCTCTTTTCATATCGGGCATAACGGAAGCAGAAATTTCCTTGCAATATACGCGTAGATCAAAAACAGGAATAACCAATTCAACGGGTGCTTGTTGTGTTACTTTTTTATGAGAAGAAAAATAACTAACCACCTTTGCAACAACAAAACACAAAAACACTATACAAAAAAGTATTATGCAAACAAAAGCAATCTTGCGATATAATCTTTTGAAATAAGCCTTTTGTCTTGCTCGGATTCTTTTTTCCATAAAGATTGTACCCTTTAATATCCCAAGAGAAGCTTTTACAGCAAAAAATGATAGAAGTATCTGTGTACACAATACAGGTTATAGCCGCAAACGATCAAGACTCTTATGTCAAAAGACTCTCTTTTTTACCGTATAATTCTTATGAAACACTTTTCTCATGCCCTTTATGAAAAAATAGGGCTGATGATTTTCTCTCACCACTTTTAAAGACAAAGATTCTTCATCCATGCGGATCTATAAACAATTCGTCTTTGTTAAGACACATCACATTGATTTACAAAGAGTATTTATTGTTTTGCACGTTGAATGAGAAACCCGAACACCATAGGATTCTCTCATTTCAAACCTGTTTATGTTAAATCAACCAAAACCATGTTGCTTACAAGTTACAAGCGGAACTGGTATGTGGATTAAAAACTGTATAAGAAAGGCATATGCCTCTTATGAATCGTCTCACGAACCAAGGCTGTCGTAATATTGGGAGCGAGCAAATACAATGATGGTGCGGGCTTGCCTCTACATAAGCGTAAAGATGGGAGTGCTCAATGGATTTACCGTTATTCACCACACAAACACTTCATATATAAAATTTTACACGCCTTCTATTACCACCCCCTCAAAAAGCAGTCGCTAAAACAAGATAAGAGATTATAGATGTAAAACTCCAAACAAAAAAGAATAGACTTTCTAATCGAGATCAACAAACACTGTTAAAGACACATTTGCATTTTTGACCATGCTGGCATGCATGATAATGGCCCTTCAAATGCGCCACCATTTTATGCTTCACCTCATATCATTCTCCGTCAAACAATCACAAAGATTCTTTAACTATTCAACGCCCCCCAACCAAAGCAAAGAAACCAAACCCAGACGCCTGCATTTTTATTTGAATCTTCCCTATTGGGATAAAACACACAAGAATTTAAAGATTTCACTGCAAAATGAAATCACAAAATACAATAATGAGAAAAATATCCAAAGCCATCTCAATAACAAATATATAGCGCCCCTGTTATTAGAAAGTAAAAAAAGCCGCACCATTTAAAGGCGCGGCTTATGAATAGAGATATAACTAAATAAAATACAAAAGAAATCAATAATAAATACTTATACACAAAACGTATAGTATTGCAAGCTTTTTAATTATATTTATAAAAATATCCAAAAAGAGTATAAATAATGATACATTCGTATTGAGGAGAGCTGTTTATAACAATACACTTTCTAAAATAAAAACGTATCAAATAAATCAAAATACTTTGTAGCTTTATCTCAATATAATCCATGAAAAAACACACATAATTTAAGTCCATAATTATAATAAGACCCGTTCTTTTACGCTTGTAAAAGCTGGTTTTTCTTAACTTACATTCACCACTTCAAAAGATGAAGATTCTTCACCCAATCTGATCTATCAACAGCCCAGATTGCATCGGGGTTCATTTGGCTTTCCCGCATGTGATTGACTTAAACTTAAAGCTCAACAAATAAGCCTGCCTTAAATATTTGCCATGCCCTTTAAAAAACACTTTTTGTATCATGGAAGCTCTTACAAAGAGGCTTGCCTTATATCATCACACCTGAAAGGACAGTCTTTACAGCATAAACAGGACAAGACAAATCAACAACCGCTTGTACAATCTTGTCTGATAAGAAAACAAGTGAAACGTTAGCCTTCAAGCCTGCTCCAACAGTATAGCATTTCTCTTCTTTATAAGAAAAGACACAACGATACGCATGATTTTCTTATAGGCATTTTTCTGCTTTTGTCCTTTTAGCAATTAACATTTTCTTTTTATGGGATTTTTAACAAATTAAAATTGCGATGAACTGCACTTTTTCTCTTTTAAAAAAGCGTAAAAACCGCAAATTATTTATAGAGTTAAAATCATCAAACGCTCTATCCAAAAGCTTTTTAAAATGATTGCAAGATTTTTTATCTTTTTAAAGCTTCTTTTGCCATGCGTTTCTATTTGGGCATAGCTCCTTACTCTGTAGGCTTTAAAAACTTACCCTTAGATTTCAATATGCGCCCTACTCTCCCCAACAACGCATGATCAACTTATCCAGCAACAACGCTTCTCTATCAATTTTTACCATTTTTTAACATCTCAAACAAAGTGCAATTCCAGGCTCCACCGAAGATATAAATTAGGTTTATCTGATCTATAGCTTCACCCCATACATATTGTTATGATCACTCTATTCTATTTTTCCTTATCTAACAAAGAAGAAATCTCTCTAGAATGCTCAACACTGATGTTTTGAGTAACACTACTGTGTATTTTTAGCGGCTTATGTGCTGTAAATTTTGAAATAAAAGAGCTGTAGTCTATTTTTGGCGCCTCGTATATTGGAGAAAAAAATATGTCTCCAGCGGACGATGATTCTGTTTTAATTTCTGGTGCGCTCACAAAACTGTTTGGTGTCGTTATTCCACCACTCACAACACTATTAATACTGTCTTGTTTCTCTTCTTTCTCATTTTTTTTCTGTTCGACATTGATAAGATCTAGAGCATTTAATTTTTTTTCTAAAGCATCCATGCGCTTTGCAATTTTTGTAATATCTTCATATGCTTTCTTCAACAATGCGTTTAAAGGAGCATGTCCCATTCTTCCGCTAGCATAAAGAACCACACGAATACATTCCGGATCATCAATATCAGCAATAGAAAATGGAAAAAGTGCCATTATATCCCCCTTTTTTATAAGCTAAACGCGTATTAAGGCATTTGCATCTCTTTTTTCGTTGTACGGCTCTTGCATTTCTCAGACAACCTCAGACAACCTCAGACAACCTCAGACAACCTCAGACAACCTCAGACAACCTCAGACAACCTCAGACAACCTCAGACAACCTCAGACAACCTCAGACAACCTCAGACAACCTCAGACAACCTCAGACAACCTCAGACAACCTCAGACAACCTCAGACAACCTCAGACAACCTCAGACAACCTCAGACAACCTCAGACAACCTCAGACAACCTCAGACAACCTCAGACAACCTCAGACAACCTCAGACAACCTCAGACAACCTCAGACAACCTCAGACAACCTCAGACAACCTCAGACAACCTCAGACAACCTCAGACAACCTCAGACAACCTCAGACAACCTCAGACAACCTCAGACAACCTCAGACAACCTCAGACAACCTCAGACAACCTCAGACAACC